>CAZRGQ010000080.1:0-11308 GCA_964599645.1 uncultured Lentisphaerales bacterium
TGCGCACAACAACTAACAGCCTTTTTGCAAACGGCAACTTACGTTTTTAGGTTCAATGGTGAGATCGACTATCTCGGCAGCGGCGGCACCATCACCTACTCTTCGACAGGGGGTGAAACGCCGCTGGCGGGGGTGGGCAACATCAATGCAGCGCCCATCATGCCACGGCGTCTCTTGGGCGACTACCGCCTCGGCAAGGGCTCGCGCGGTATCAACGAAGGCAGCAACGAGGAGTGGGACGAGAGCGATCTCGACCTGGCCGGCATGTTGCGCATCAGGCACGAGACGATCGATATGGGCGCCTACGAGTTTCAGGGCCTGCCGGGGACGACGGTTCTAATACGCTGAGGTATCCGTCTACACTATCCCATCGGCTTGGGGCTGCAGTTGCGGCTGATTGCTCCACCAGGCGTTGAGCAGGTGGAGGTAGTCGTCAGGGTGGTGGCAGGTACGTATGCGCCGCCAGAGCTGGTCACCCTCTGTAAAGCGGAGGTGGAGATAGCTCCAGAGCTCCTTGAGGCGTCCCAGGAGTGGTGTCGGGCCGCAGAGTTCGGACTGCAGGGTGGTGTAGTAGTCGTCGAGAAAGTGGTGCAGGCGCCCGGTGGTGAGGGGACGGGTGGCGGCGGTAAGGCTTTCGGGCAGGAAGGGATCGGTGATCACGCCACGGCCAAGCATCCAACGCTTGATGGTGGGGAAGCGTTGGCGCAGGTAGTGGAAATCGGCCACCGTTTTTAGATCACCGTTGTAGCAGACAGGGTGGCGACAGAGCGCCAAAGCGGTGGCAAAGGCGTCGAGATCGACCCGACCCTCATAACGCTGGCTGGCGCAGCGGGCATGGATCGTAACCTCATGCAGTGGGTAACTGTTGAGCAGCTCCATGCGTGCCGCCAGGAGGTCGGTGGTGGCGAGTCCGAGACGCACCTTGATCGAGAAGCCGGTCGGCATGAGCGTACAGGCGCAATCGAGCATGCGGCGCAGGTTGTCGGGATCTCCCAGCAGTCCGGCACCGCGTCCTTTGCGTACGATCATCGGCCAGGGGCAGCCGGCGTTGAGGTCGCAGCGCTGATAGCCGAGGTCGGTGATCGCCTTGAGGGTCGGGGCGAGATGGTCGGGCTCCTTGCCGAGTATCTGGGGGATCAGCGGCAGGGGTTGAGTCTCTGCTGACGCAAGATCTTTGAGATGGGACGGTTTGATGCGCGCTCCCGGCAGGGTGGTGACAAAGGGGGCAACGGCGGCCGCGAGACCGTCGAAGTGGCGTGCAAAGCAGTTGCGGTAGGCACGTTGCGTGACGCCCTGAAGCGGTGCCAAGATCAGAGTGGATGGAGGCTGGGAGGTGGGCATGGTGGTGCTGGCGCGTTGCAGGCCGGTGGTGAAAAGTCGTATATCCTCCATGCCGAACTCAGTGACTTACTCATCAATGCAGCACACATATGCGAGTTATTGCAGCGCCGCTGCGATGGTTGGCGGTTTGGCCGCAATCTCGTCGGGGCTTAACCCTTCAAGTTCATGGGGGAAGACGACCCACTGCGCTGTCGTGTAGAGATAGTAGTCGGGAGCGCCGTCGGTAAGGTTATTCTCCGGCTTCCAGTAGAGGGTGGCGATACGCACTGCAGCGCCCGTTGCGGCGACGACTCCCTTGAGCGTCATGGCCGTGCGGCCGCTATCGAAGATATCGTCGATGATCAAGACCTTGTGTGCCGCCTTGATGGCCGCCATGGTCTCGGCTGCAATGGTCAGTTTTAGCTCAGCGCCGGGGGTGAGCCCCACGTACGACCTGCCGGTGACGACGTGGTGTGCCGGTCGTCTGCCACGGTGGACAAAATATTCGTGGATGGTGATCCCGACAGGCGCTCCGCCGCGCCACAGGACCAGCAGCAGGTCGGGTTCCCACTCCGAGGCGATGATCTGGCGGGCCAGGCGAAAGCTGTCGGCATAGAGTTGGTCGCCGGAGAGATAGAGTTTGGGCAGTGTGGTGTCCGGCTCCGCAGTGGCTCTGATCGGCTTGGTCTCCATCTCGAACGTCCTGCAGCAGCGGGTTAAGCGGTTGCCAGGTTGTCGAAGTAGCCTTGGATATGGACCACAGGGGTGCCTTTGTCGCCGCTGCCGGAAGTGAGGTCGCAGAGCGAGCCGACGAGGTCGGAGAGACGCCGTGGTGTCGTGCCTTGGCGCTCCATGGCGCTGCAGCCGCCCGCCTGCTTCTCTCTGATGCGTGCGATAATCGCCGCCTGCAGTTCATTGCCGGCGAGGTTGGCAAACTGGTTGTCGGCCAGGTACTTCAGCTTGATTTCGTTGGGAGTGCCCTCCAGTCCGGCGGTATAGGCCGGTGCGACCACCGGATCGGCCAGCTCCCAGATTTTGCCGACCGGATCCTTGAAGGCACCATCGCCATAGACCAGGACCTCCACCTCTTTGCCGGTTGCCTGGCGCAGTCGTTCCTGAATCTCATCGACAACCTGCTGACAGGAGTGGGGGAAGAGTTTGACGTGCTCCTCATCCGACTTGTTGGAACCGAGCAGGCCATACTGCGGGTGGTAGCCGCTGCCATCCACCGGTTGCGTCAGGATATCATCAAGCCCTAGCACCTTGGTGGCACCGGCTACCAGCAGCGCCTGTTTGGTGCGCATGCGGCAGTGGACATCAGCCACCAGCGCCTGGTCGACGTGCGCCAGAACGCTGCGGGGACGGTTTGAGAAGAGCAGAGTGCAGGCGGCGCCCTCCGCCTCAACCAGTTCACGGTAGTAGGAGAGGTAGTCGATACCGGTAAAGGGGTGGATGCTGGCGCCGAAGATCTCACGGAAGCGCTCCTCACCGATGGCATCGCTCCAGGGATCGAAGCCGCACTCCTCCAGCTTGCTGTCAGGGACCAACTGGTTACCAACCTCATCGGAGGGAAAACTGAATTGCAGTACCAGGTGCGAAGTGCTGCGCGCCATGGCCCGCAGCAGAATGGCAAAGCGGTTGCGACTCAAGATCGGGAAGACGACACCGTAGGGGCGACCGCCAAACTTGGCCCGCAGGTCGGTGGCAATGGCATCGACCGAGGCGTAGTTGCCCTGAGCGCGGGCGACGATCGATTCGGTCAGTCCCACGATATCGCGGTCGCGCATGGCAAACCCTTCGTCTGCCGCCGCCGCCAACAGACTCTCGACCACCACTGTGGCGATCGCATCGCCCTCACGCACAATCGGGATACGAATCCCGCGTGCCACTGTCCCTACGTGGCGTTTCAATCGAGTCAGAGCCTCCGTTCGCCTTCAACGAAGACGGCGGCCACCTTGAAATTGCTGTCCAGTACGGCGATGTCGGCCAGGTAGCCGGCCTCGAGCCGCCCCACATCGGGCACGCCGAGATCGAGCGCCTGGTTGAGCGAGGTGGTCTTGATCGCCTCGATCAGTGGCGTTCCGGTAACCTCTACCACGTTGCGCAGGGCATTATTCAAGAGCAGGGTGCTGCCGGCCAGGGCGCCATTGCTCTTGAGCCGGGCCGCTCCATCCGAGACCACCACCGCCAATCCTCCCAGTTGATAATCACCATCAGGCAGCGCCGCCGCCTCCATGGCGTCGGTGATCAGTTGGATGCGATCGATCGACTTGGTATGGAAGGCGAGCCGCATCATGTCGGGAGAGAGGTGAATCTTGTCGCAGATCATCTCGATAGTGACATCGTCCTCCAGCAGGCCGGCGCCAACCAGACCGATTTCGCGATGGTGTAGTTTGGTCATCTGGTTGCAGAAATGGGTCAGGCGCTTCAAGCCCAGCGGCATGGCCTCCTTGAACTGCGCATAGGTGGCTTCGCTGTGGGCACAACTGCCGCGGATACCGGCCTTGGTGAGCTCTTCAGTGAATTTGAGTGCCCCCTCCATCTCGATGGCATAGGTTACGAGCGCCACCGGCGAGATAGCATTGAGGCGCAACACCTCGCCGATATCGGGATCACGCAGGAAGGCGGGATTCTGGGCGCCGGTGCAATTGGGGTTGATAAAGGGGCCTTCGAGGTGAGTGCCGATTACCTTGGCCGCGACAGGAGCCAGGCGATAGGCTTCGATGTGGCGCATGCTGGCTGCCAGTTGCTCCTCGGGCAGGGTCAGGGTCGTGGGGCAGAAGGCGGTGACGCCCTCCTTCAGTTTGGCCGCAGCGATCTTGCCGACACCAGTGCTGTCGGGTCCCGTCACCTCGTAACCGACGGCTCCGTGGCAGTGGACATCGATAAAGCCCGGCATTACGAACTTGCCGGCGGCATCAAAGGTGGTCGCGCCGGCCGGAAGAGCGTTGGCATCGGTTGCCACACTGCGGATTCTGCCGGCTTCGAGCGTGAGCGTGGCCCCCTTTAATTCAAAGTCAGGGGTGATCAGATGGGCGTTGGTAATGTATGTAGCCATAGCTTCTCCTCAAAAAGTTAATCCCGCTTCTTGCAGGGGTTGGCGGCAATCTGCGTGGCGATCACCTCGCTCATGTCGTTGGCGCTGGCTGAGGCGCCTACCCGGATGGCGTTGAAAATGGCGCGATGCGACGAGGCACCGTGTGTTACGATACAGGCGCCCGGCACACCGAGCAGGACCGCCCCGCCATAGACCTCAGGATCCATGCGCCGCTTCATGGCACGCAGAGCCCCCTTGAGCAGCATGGCGCCGAGCATGCGGATCGGGTCGCGGACAAACTCCTCCTTCATCCAGGAGCCGATGGCATGCGCCACGCTCTCGGTGGTCTTGAGGACGACGTTGCCGACAAAGCCGTCGCAGACGATCACATCGGTTTCGCCCTTGAAGATATCGTGCCCCTCCACGTTGCCGCAAAAGTTGATCCCGGGGCAATGTTGCAGCAGTTGAAAGGCCTGCTTGGTAACCTCATTGCCCTTGCCATCTTCGGTACCGATACCGAGGATGCCGACGCGCGGCTTGGCCACATTGAGCACTGCCGTAGAGTAGGCGCTGCCCATGATAGCAAACTGCACAAACCATTCGGCATCACAGTCGAGGTTGGCGCCGGCATCGATCAACACCATCGGGCGACCGGTAGGGGTGGGCAGAATACAGGCGATAGCGGGCCGTTCGACCCCCTTGATGCGCCCCAGACGGAAGAGCGCCGCTGCTGAGAGTGCACCGGAGTTGCCGGCCGAGATCATGGCCCGCGCTTCGCCGGCCTTGATCAGCTCCATGCAGCGGCTGATCGAGTTGTCGCGCTTGCGGCGTACTGCCGCCGCCGGTGCCTCGGCCATGTCGATCACCTCGGCGGCATGCACAATGGCCAACTGCTCGCTGAGCTGCGCCCGCTGCTTTTCAAGTTCATCACGGATGACAGGCTCCTGGCCTACCATGATGATCTGGCTCACGCCGTGCAGCTCCCTGATACGGGACACAGCCATGAGACAGCCCTTGACAGTCTCGGTGGGGGCAAAGTCGCCACCCATGACATCGACTGCGATGCGCATGGCTGGTCGGCTATTCTTCGTCGCTCTTGATCGTCAGCACCTGACGGCCACGGTAGTAGCCACATGCGGGGCAGACGCGGTGAGCGCGCTGCGGCGCACCGCAGTTGGCGCAGGCGCTGGCCTGGGCCACGGTGGCCTTGATGTGGGCCTTGCGCTGACGCACGCGCATCTTCGATTTTTTACGTTTTGGTACAGCCATTGTAGAACTCCATTCTGAAAGCCAGTCGTACAGGTACAGCCTGCCGACCAGCACACTCCGCTTCAATCGTCAGAATCACCGGGCTTCCCGAGCTGATCCAGCGCTCCCCAGCGATCTTCGACAGGCGGCTGGCAACTGCAGCTCTCCCGGTTGAGGTCGATACCACACCAGGGACAGAGTCCGCGGCACTCCAGCCGACAGAGCGGATGGTTGGGAAGGCCGATAAGAATACCCTCTCGCAGCTCGCTGGTCAAGTCTACGAATGCTGCTCCGGCAATCTCTACGGAAAAAGTTACGTTACGGTCGCTGCTCTCCCAGTCGAAAGAGCAGGTGCAGCGCACACAGGTAGTGTGAAACGGCTGGCTGATCGAACCACGCACCAGCAACTCATCGCCCAGACGTTCGACAAAGAGGTTGTAGTTGATATCACCGGCTGGCTCAAAGAGGAGCGCATCGTTGCAATCCAACTCCAGCACCTCTGCCGGAACTGTGCCTGTGAACGTTTCGCCATCGCGGTCGAGCCGCTCAATATCAACAATCAAAGGCGCCGCTGCCACCGGAGCGTCCTCCTACTGTCTTATCGTCCGCCGACTTGTGGCGCCGCATATATTCAACCACCTGGCGCTGGGCCGCAGGGGGCAGAAAGCGGCTGGTATCACCGCCATAACGCGCCACTTCGCGCACTGTGCTGGCCGTCACATAGCTGTGCTCCTCCTGCGGCATCATAAAGAGCGTCTCGATGTCGGGGTTGAGCTTGCGGTTGGTGAGAGCCATCTGAAACTCATACTCGAAGTCGGAGTAGGCCCGCAGACCACGCACGATGACATTGATACCGCGCTTCTGGCAGAAATCGACCAGCAACCCGTTCAGCGGTGCCACAGTGACATTCGGCATTTCCGATACCGCTTCATGCACCATCGCCAAGCGCTCTTCGAGGCTGAACATCGCCGTGCTCTTGTTGGTGACGGCAGCCACCGCCACCTGCAGTTTGCCGAAGATACGTGCTGACCTGCAGATCAGATCCAGATGACCCAGCGTCAGCGGGTCGAAGGTGCCGGGATATACGGCTACATTGTCCATTAGCGGTTCCATCAAAATCAAAACTCAACTTTCACGCTGGCCGATCACCACGCGTGTACTGCCGTAGTGGCGATCACGCAGGATACGCCATCCCGGCCATACGGCTACAGGGCTGCTACGCGGCATCTCGGCCGCAAAGAGCCCGCCCACCACCACCACATCATGCTCGCGCAGGGCGGCAGCCACGGCTGCCAGCCCCTCATTGCGCGTCTCGGCGTAGGGCGGATCGGCAAAAGCAATCTCAAAGCGACTGCCCGCGCCACCGCGGGGCAGCCACTCTTCGATGGTGGCCGAGACCACCCGTGCCCCCACTCCCGCCAGCTTGGCGACGTTGGCCCGCGTGGTCCGTACCACCTCCCGGTCGCCCTCAACCCAGACGACAGGTGCCGCTCCCCGGCTCACGGCCTCCAGACCGACTACGCCGCTGCCGGCGTAGAGATCAAGAAACGACGCCCCCGCTATCTCTGTGACGAGCATGGCAAAGAGCGCTTCACGGACACGATCCGAGGTCGGGCGTACGCGGTCGCCGCGTGGTGCCCGCAACGTCCGCCCGCGCAACGTGCCGCCTGTGATTCGCATGTCGGTAAATATAGCCTACTGCGCCCGCAACTGCAATTATGAATTTAGCCTCTCCATGCTGCGGGCAGATGGCTGATAATCGTGGTCACTACCTCTGCAATCGTCAGATGGGTGCTGTCGATGACGATGGCACCGGCGGCCACCTGCAGTGGAGCTACCGTCCGTGAGCTGTCGATCCGGTCACGGTTGAGCAGCGAAGCCATCACCGCCGCTTGATCCTGCTTTGAGATGCCTTTGGTCTGCTCTTCAAGATGACGCCGCCGGGCCCGCTCGGCGGGGGCAGCATCGAGGTAGAAGCGGGCGGGGGAGTCGGGGTAGACGACAGAGCCGATATCGCGTCCTTCAACCACCAGCGGCCCGAGGCGGCGCAAGTCGCGCAACCACCCGGTAACCAGCGTCCGTACGGCCGGCACCTTTGAGACGGGGCTGACACCGCTGTTGATCGCCGGCGTGCGGATGGCGTCTCCCGGCTCGACACCGGCCACGCTGAAGCGGACCTCTCTACCGGCTACCGCCAGCTCCACCTCGAGTGTCGCCGCAAAGGCGGCTACGGCCGACTCATCTTCAGGATCAATCGCGTGTGCCAGCGCCTGCCAGGTGACAATGCGGTAGAGTGCGCCCGAGTCGACATGCAGAAAATGGAGTTGCCGACTGATCTCACGGGCAATCGTCGACTTGCCGGCCCCCGAAGGTCCATCGATGGCAATTACCCGATGATACATCTCACTATCCATAAAACTTCTCCGCCAGAGGCAACCAAACTCTTACTGCAGCCCTCCGGTTGGCCAGGCAGAGATCATACGCTCAAGCCCGTCAGGACTACAGTCAAATTGAGGCATCAGCCTAACCAAAGCCCTCTGCCAAGACAAGCCTAATAATCAAGTGCTAAGTAATAAGTGCTTCCCCCCCCTCCTTAAACGTTTACTCCTAAACGGCTACCTTAAACGGGCGGAGTAAGAGTGGGTGCTAGAGGGACGGTGCTAGAGGGACAGAGAATGTGCAGCGACGGGGTGCCAGAGGGACAGAGAATGAGTGCCGCCGATCATTGTCCCGATCTTTGTCCTCTTCATCTTCGTCCCGATCTTTGTCTTGATCATTGTCCAGTACTGACGAGGATCAAGACGAGGAGTTAGAAAAAGATCGCGACGAGGAGTTGGAGAAAGAGCGTATAACCGATTGTTTCCCTGTCCCCGCCTCTGCATAGAGTCGGTCTTTATGATAGCAAGGGTAGGTTGTTAGTTGACGCCCTCTTGTATCTTTCAATACAATGATAGGTACAGGAATAGCGTGGGTGCCTGCCTTTCGCGGGATTAAAGTGAAGCCTATGCGACGTTGGCAGGATAAAGAAATGAACGAACGCATGTGGTATTACTTAACGGCCGGTCGACAAGAAGGCCCAGTTACGGAAAGCGTTCTGGTGGAGATGTTACAGTCGCTGACACAGAACGTAAACAGGCACTTCACGACATGATGGCGGGATGTCTTGTCGTGAACAAATAATATAGCCCTCCCATCGCATGATGAACTCGCATCCTTACAGATACAGCGGCATCCTGCTGGGGTTGGCCGCCATCCTCCTCTGGAGTCTCTCTTCCGTCGGGCTGGTGGCCATCGGCCGTGATCTGGGACCCTGGCAACTGCTGGCCTTTGCCGCTCCGGCCAGCGCCGTGCTGCAGCTTGCCGGTTACCGGGCTATCGGCTTCAGTCTGGTGCGCATCATGCGTCCGCCTGCCAAGCTCTGGCTGGCTATCGGTGGCGGCTTCGTCGTGCAGTTGATCGTCTTTACCATCGGTATCATGGCAGCCGGCAGCCAGTCGCAGGCTGTCGGCGTAAGTCTCCTCAACTATCTCTGGCCGACCCTTACAATTCTTTTCACTATCTGGCTGGTTCCCGGCGAGCGGCTGACTTTGCGGCTGATCCTGGCGCTCCTGCTGGCTTTGACGGGAGTGGTGCTGGCCAACTTCCACCAGTTGCAATCAGCGGAGAGGCTCTCGCTCTGGCCCTATGCCTGCGGCATTACAGCGGCGATCACCTGGGCGCTCTACTCCTCCATAATCATACGTTGGTGCCACTGGGCCAAAGAGTATGCCACCAGCCCGCTCGGTTTTCTGGTGGCTGGTCTGATTGGTCTGACTGTGGTGGCGCTGCAAGGGAGCTGGCCGGCCTGGGAGTGGCGCACCGTGGTACTGGTGCTCTTCTACACTGTTGGTCCCTGGGGTGGTGGCTACCTCTTGTGGGAGCTGGCCCTGACACGCAGCTCGGGTGTCACCCTCGGGCTGATGGCTTCGCTGATACCGCTCTTATCGACGGGCGCCATGCTGCTCTACTTCATGGCTATCGCTCCCGGCAAGACAGAACGGGGCGAGTTGGCAACCCTCATGGCGGCCGCCCTGCTGATCGCTCTGGCTGTGGCGCTCGGTCGTGCCCCGCGCCTTACAGGGCGTCGCAAAAGGCCTGCAACTGCTCCTCTTGCGCAATAATCGAGCGCACAAGGGCGAACTGGGTACGACAGCGATCGAGGTTATGCTCGGGGCGCTTAATCTTGAAGTAGACGTCGCCCTGCAGGTAGTCGGTCAGGAACCGCACACCACACTCCAGCGTCAGCAGCCGACCGCTGAAGGCCATGTTGGCGCGCTCGGTCTCATTCAGGAATCCGGCAGCGCCGAGGTAACCGCGTGCCAGCGCCTCAAAGATATCACGGCGACAGACGACTGACTGGTAGTCGGTGCTATCCTCCGCCATGTTAAGGGTGGCAGAGCGCACCATATCGCCAAAATCGTAGAGGGCTGAGCCGGGCATCAGAGTGTCGAGGTCGATCACGCAGATGCCTTCGCCTGTCTCGTCATCGAGCAGGACATTGTTGATCTTGGTATCGTTGTGCGTGGCCCGTTCGGGGATTGCGCCGCTCTCCATCAGCTTGACGAGGCGTCCGGCCTCGGCCTCTTGCGAGAGGGCAAAGTCGATCTCGGCTGTCACTCCGGCGGCACGGCCCAGTTTGTCGGCCTGCAACGCTTCACGGAAGGTGGTGTAGCGGGTTGGAGTGTTGTGAAAGTTGGCCAGCGTCTCGTTAAGACGCCCCCCGGGCATATCGGCCAGCAGCCCCTGAAAGCGGGCGAAGGCGCGTGCTGCTTCAAAGGCATTCTCCGGTGAGTCGACCACGTCGACGGTGTGGCACTGGCCTATAAAGATGTAGCAGCGCCAGACGTCGCCGCGTGAGTCGCGCAACATGATCTCACCCTGGCGCGTTGGCACCAGAGAGAGCGCCCGGCGCGTGGCATCGGCGGTACCTGCTGCCAGCAGGGTCGCTCGTGCGTGGGAGGTGACGCGATGGACATTCTCCATCAGGCTGGCGGGGTCGCGGAAAATGGTGGTGTTGAGCCGCTGCAACGTGTAGTTGAGCCGTGTGCCGCCTTGATTGAAGGTCACCAGGAAGGTATCGTTGATATGCCCGGTACCGAAGGGTACGGCCGAGACTGGATCGCCGTGAATATCGAAGGAGGTGACGACCTCAAGCATGTGCGAATCGAGCTGATTGTTGTTCATCGGGTGTAGTTCCGTAGATCAGTAGAAGGCCGGTCCGCTGCCGACACTGACAGCCCGGTATTTGAGAATCGCGCAATCATAGACTGTTTGCCGGTAAAAAGTCAACGTCCAAGGTGACATGCGAAGTAATCGGTCAGTGACAGCGGTATAGGAGGCGCGATAAGAGAACCGCAAGATAGCAAGGGACAGATAGCAAGGGACAGAGAATGTATGACGGATAGCAAGGGACAGAGAATGTACGACGGTGGCGGGGGGCGATAGTGAGGGGACAGAGAAGAGAAACCCTACGGCGGCAGAGACCTGCCACCTTTGTAAATCGTAAGCTGTAAGCTGTAATAGCAAGCGATGACGCTGAGGGGACAGAAAAGCCGCTGGGGGGACAGAGAACGCATGCTGTTCTCTGTCCCTACGCCGCTGTCCCTACGCCGCAAACCGGGGACAGAGAAAATATATTTTTCAAAGTGAGTGGAAATCGTGGCA
>CAZRGQ010000081.1:0-10766 GCA_964599645.1 uncultured Lentisphaerales bacterium
GAAGCGGGCACGCTTAAACGGCACCCTTAAACGCCACGCTTAAACGATCCCGGCGGCAAGGGCCTGCCGCCCAAGGCTGACGCGCTGCGGCGGCGACGGCGCGCCGCCCTGACACCCGGAGCCGGGCAAAATTGAGCGATTAGCGACCCTGCGCAGCAGGGGCAATTTTGCCCGGCTATCTGCGCCATCTGCGTTCAAAAGCAAGCGGCCTTTACAGCCAAAAGGCGTGTGGGCTGATCCACAGCCTCCTACTCTCCTACTCGGCCTTGCCAGCGACGCGCAACACCTCTTCCAATGAGGTGCGACCCTCGACGACGCGCAGATAGCCGTCGCGTTTGAGGGTCACCATCCCTTCGGCAATCGCCAGCTCTTTGATGACGTTGGCCGGTTCGCGCCGCACCACCATGCTGCGGATCGGATCGCTCATCACCAACACTTCGTTGATGGCGCTGCGGCCACGGTAACCGGTAAAGGCGCAGTTGGGACAGCCGTTGCCGATCAGGAAGTTGGCTTTGTCGGCAAACTCCGGATAATAAGAGATGATCTCGGCGCTGACGACGGGATCGAGCTCGTCGGGCCGTGAACATTGGGTGCAGACGCGGCGCACCAGACGCTGGGCCACAATCCCTTCAACGCAGGAGGCGATCAGATAGGGCTCCACCCCCATGTCGGTGAGACGGGTTACGGCGCTGGGGGCATCGTTGGTGTGGAGCGTACTGAGCACCAGATGACCGGTAAGCGAGGAGCGCACAGCGATATCGGCCGTCTCGGAGTCGCGAATCTCGCCGATCAGAATCACATCGGGGTCGTGGCGCAGCACCGAGCGCAGAACGTTGGCAAAGGTAAGGTCGATGCGGCTGTGTACCTGCACCTGACTGATGCCATCCATCTGGTACTCTACCGGATCCTCGACGGTGATGATCTTCACCCCCGTGGTGTTGAGGCGCGCGAGGATGGCGTAGAGCGTCGTGGTCTTGCCGCTGCCGGTGGGGCCGGTCAGGAGGATCACACCGTGCGGCAGGTCGGTCATGGCCCTGATTTTAGGCAACTGATTGGGCGAGAGGCCGAGCTTGTCGAGATCGGTGAAGACCGAGGTGCGGTTGAGGATACGCAGACAGCAGGTCTCGCCGTAGCCGGTCGGCAGCACCGAGACGCGCAGGTCGTACTCGCCCTTCTCGTAGCGCACCTTGATACGGCCATCGTGCGGTTTGCGCCGTTCAGCGATATCCATGGCGGCCATGATCTTGACGGCCGAGCTGACGGAGCGGCGCAGGCGCGCCACGCCTTTGGGCAGCGGCACCTCCTGCAGAATGCCGTCGACACGGCAGCGCAAGCGCAGCGTCTCTTCAAAGGGTTCGATGTGGATATCGGTGGCATCCATGCGGATGCCTTCGGCGATGATCATGTTGATGAAACGCACCATGCCGGTGTCGTCGCTGGCGACCGAGATGTCGTCGTCGCTGCCGTCATCTTCGTCGGGCGGGGCGTTGGCGATCAGCTCCTCGACCGTCTCGGCGCCGAGGCCGTAGAAGTAGGTGAGCGAGCGGGTGATATCGCTTTCGGTGCAGAGGATAAAGGCGAGCGGCAGCTCCAACACCATGTGCAGCCCCTCCACCATGGCCAGCGGCGGAACGCGTCCGACGGCGACGGTGAGGGTGCCATCGTCGGCAAACTCGACCGGCACGACGCGGTGGCGCAGGGCGAGACGCGAATTGACGCGCTCGACGGCGGCAGGATCAATCTTGAAGTCGCCGATCTTGTGAAAGGGGATGCCGCTCAGGCTGCTATAGGCCTGCAGCAGGGTCGACTCGTCGACGATCGACTCCTCCAGCAGCAGCGCATCGACGGCCTGTCCGGTCAGCGATGAGCGGTTCTGCACCTCGTTGAGCTGCTCCTCACCGATAGCGCCCAGCCACAGCAGTTCGGCCACCACCTCCTGCGCCAGGTCGAGGCCGTAGAAGCGGACCTCGTGTTGCAGGGCGGCACGTGGCGCTGCCAATTCATCTGGCCGGGTCGTAGCGTTCACTCCTGCCCCGCCCCCAGAGCTACGCCGGGTTGACCGGGACGCAACTCGATTTCACGTCCGTCGCTGAGGCGCAACACCACGCCGGTCGCATCGGCGGCCACCACCTCAGCCCCCTCCAGCCGCGCACCTTTGGTCAGGAAACGCCCGCCACCGCTACTGCTGCTGACGTAGGCAGCCATCCTGCCATCGGGACGCTCAAAGACTCCCTTGTAGGCGTAGCGCGCGGCACCCGGCGGGGCGCTATCGGCGGTGGCGGTGCCGCTCCCCTGACCGCTCCTCTGGCCGCCTTCCTGCGACTGTTCGCCGCCACGTCCCGACCAGTTGGGACGCCGGCCGCCGCGGTCGGGACGCTCGCCGCCCCAGCGGGGGCCGGTGCCCTGCGCGCCTGCCAACATCTGCTGCAAGTCGCCACTGGCGGGATTCTGCACCATCGCCTCGAAGGTGGGTCGGAAGGGGTTGACCGGCACAATCAACGTCTGGGCGGCAAACTGGTTTGAGACGAGGTTGATAATCCCCAGTTGGCGATAGGTGGAGGGTTTGACCGGTGGCTGACCCGTCGCCTTGACTGTCGGTTCCGGCTCAGGCGCCGGTTGCAAATGCACCCAGAGGCGCCAGCCGGTAACGGCGACGAAGAGCAGCAGCGACACCACGAAGATCGAGCGGGCGTCGGTGCGCATTAACCATTTCCAGAAACGTTCCATATCAGACAGACAAGAGGGCGCTCATTACTCCCGAGATGCGCAGCGGCGCCTGCTGCGTGGGACCCGCCTCAATGCGGAGGTTGCGGAAGATAAAGAGCTGGTGCTCTTCAAAGATCGCCTGAAAAAGGAGGTAGAGGTTGTCGAAGGCGACGTCAAACTCCACCTTGACCGGATATTCGGTCAGCAACGGCTTCTTGTCGGAGCCCAGATGCGTCACCGGTGCCAGCGGATGGACGGCGTGCAGCTTCTGAATGCGACGCGTCAGGGTGAGGTCAACCAGCTTCTCAACGGCGCGGAGCTGCAACATGCGGATGCGGATTTCGGCATCGGCCCCCCCCAGGAGGTCTTGCATGCCCAAATCCTGTGGCACCAGCGTGATGCCGAGCTCCTCCGAGCGCCGCATCAGCCGCATGCGCGTCTTGTAGAGCTCCACCTTGTAGTCGATCCGTCCGAACTCCGATTCACGCAGGTCGTTCTGATTCTCAAAGGTGGCCAGACGCGCCACCGTGCGCAACCACTCGTCATCGAGGCGCGCCCCCAGCTCACGCTCATGAGCCTCGATCTTGACCAGCTCATCGAGGGTGACGTTGGCATAGGCGCTCTTTTCAAGCTGTGTGCGCAGCGCACTGATCTCGCGGCGGCGCGCAAATTGCGGACTCAAGATCCAGATCCAGATCGTGACCATGACGATAATCGCCACCGGAATGATCATGACCACCTGCTGGCGCTCGGAGATACGCATCTGTGGCAGATTGAGTTTCATGGCCGGTTCACCTCCAAGCGGAGCACGTAGCGCCGCATATTGGGCAGCTCCACGCCCTGTTCAAGCAGCTCGTCGGGCAGGCTCGGCGGGAGCACCCGGTCGTCGCTGAGGAGGTCGACCTTGCGTACCAGACGGGAGGTCTCGAGCCGCTGGATCATCGCCTTGACGGTAGTGAGCCCCATATCGGGAGTGTAGCCTTCGATAATAAAGACGCCGAAGTCGGAGGCCGGCGCCGCCGGCGTCAGCTCGGCCAGTTGCGTCTTGCCGGCGTCAGCCGCAGCGGGTCGCCCGATGGCCGTAGTGCGGAAGCCGGGGACAAAGAGGCCGTGGCGCGGCTGCGGTGTGGCAGGTTTGGCTGTTGCGGTGCGACCGGCAGCATTGTAGGAGCTCTCTTCGCAGATCATCGAAATCCAGTCGTCCGGTGCAATCGAGTTGGCCACCAGCGAGATCACTTCGCGCATCAGCGGCCCTCCCAGCAGCAGTTTGCGCAGCGGGACGCCTCGCTGGCGCAACACCTCATCGCGCTGCCGGATCGAGTTGATCGACTTGTCCATCGCCTCGCGGCGTCGCAGTTCGGCCCGCTCTTCGTCGAGATTGGCCGTCTCAGCCCGTGTGGTGATCACCATGCTGGCCGTCATCACGCCCAGGGTCAGGGCACCCAGCAGCGAGGCGGCGATCAGGAAGGGTTTCTTTTCGCGGAAGACGACCTCGCCGCGCAGCTTCGCCGGCAGGAGCGAGAGGGGCGCCTTGCTGTTGCCCAGCGCCACGGCGGCCAGACCGAGCGCCATGTCGTAGCCGCTGCTGCTCTGCGGCTCGCTGCGTACCGTCGTGGTGCCTTCGCTGCTGGTCGCATCGTGCCGCACGTTGGCAAAGAGCGCTTGCAGGGCGGGGAGCGCGGCGGCCATGAGCGTCGGCAACTTGCTGCGCTCGCTGATATAGTCGGCCAAACCGCGCAGTTGGGCGCCGCCGCCGGAGAGCACCACCTGGCGCAGCTCATGCTCGTGGCCGGAGTAGGCCGCGCGGTAGGCGCTCAGGGCGGCGGCAAGCTGGCTGTACCAGCGCTCGGCCAGCGGCCGTAGCACCTCGGCGTAGGGGCCACCCGGTTCAATCGTGCCGTCGCGGTGCTTCTGCGCTTCGGCCTGCGTCAGGTTGACGCCGGCGAGTTTGGCCACGGCCTCGGTAAAGGGTTTGCCACCCATGGCGAAGGAGCGGGCAAAGAGCACGCCTTGGGCGTCGCCGATAACC
This sequence comes from uncultured Lentisphaerales bacterium, assembly GCA_964599645.1. Classification (GTDB taxonomy): domain Bacteria; phylum Verrucomicrobiota; class Kiritimatiellia; order RFP12; family JAAYLN01; genus JAAYLN01. The sequence continues at coordinate 4,736 of CAZRGQ010000081.1, forward strand.
AGCTCGGTCTGATTGTGGCCGATGTTGAGCAGCAGGTCGCAACGACCGTCGCTCGTGGCGATCGAGGGCATCAGGCCGTTGTAGAGCGCCAGCGGTCCCGGCACCAGCTCGGCCGGACGGAGCTGCAGCGGTTCGAGCTGCGCCAGCGCCTCGTTGATCAGCGCCGGGCGCGCCATCGCCATCAGATAGACGCGTGTGCCGGGACGCCACTCAAAGGAGGTGACGTCGGCCAGCATCTGGTCACCGGCCATGTCGTTGAAGGTGGTCAACTCGACATCGGCCACCTGGCGCGCACTGCGCGGATCGTTGGGGGCGACGCGTCCCGGCTGAAAGACGAGCTGGGTGCCGGGCAGATGGAGGGCGACAAAGCTGCGCAGCAGCCCCTGCTTGCCGAGCCAAGAGCGCAACAGCTTGCCGGTATCGCCCCCCTCCAGCGGCAACGCCATCTGCGCCATGCGGGTCACCACAGGGGTGCCGCCGCGCAACTGCACCCAGAGGGCGCGCACGTTGCGCGTACCGATGTCGAGACCGACAATCTGTTTCAAATGTGCCATTTCTGTCAGGCCACCAGATCTTCAAATCTCTTTGCGGGTTCTCTCATCCTAACTCCATTGTGAACTCTGAGTTCCTTAAGGTGCCGGCTCCCCTGGCGCCGCTGCTTCTGGGTTCTGGGTTCTGGATTCTGGATTCTCCTGCGGCGGCTGCGCTGCCGCAGGTTCCCCCAGCGCCGTCTTGCCTCCGCCGGTGACCGGCTCAGGCGGCGTCAGGGGGATCAGCTCTTCGCCCTGATCGGAGATCAACGTGGCAGTGACGAAGATCAGCAGATTCTGGCTGACATCGACGTAGACATCGTGCCGGAAAAATTGCCCCAGCCAGGGAATCTTGGAGAGGATCGGGATGCCTTCGCGCTTCTTGTCGCGCGAAGAGGTGACCAGACCGCCCATCACCACCGTCTCGCCACTGCGCACCTGCAGCTCGGTCTCGATCGTGCTGCGCTGGAAGACCGGCAGCTTGATCATGCTGAGCCCGGCATTGGTGGTGCTGTTATTATCGACATTGTTGTTGCTGCTATTGCCGGCTGAGGTCTCATAATACTCCCAGCGCACAAAGCTGCTGATCTCCGGCGCCAGACTGAGCGAGATCGTGGCGAGGTCGGCGCCGACACTCGGCGTCACCACCAGCTCGATGCCGAGCTCCTCCAGCGTCGGTGTGCCGGTCGGCACCAGACGCGACTGGTAGATATCGCGCCCCTCGGGGGTGGTGCCACTGCGCACCTCTTCCGTCTGGTACTCCTCGAAGAAGCGGAAATCTTCGCCGACGCGCAGCGACGCTTCGCGGTTGTTGACCGTCGTGACGCGTGGCACCGAGAGGGTGCGTGTTTTGCCCGACGCCTCCAGGGCATGCACGACGGCAGCAAAGGCGGGGTCGGTGAGGATGCCCTCGAAGGTGAAGTTGAGCCCCTGGTTGGCGTTGGCAAACTCGGTAAAGCCGATGGTGGCGCCGGGATGAATCTGGCTGCGGTTGAGCTGCTGTACACTGCCATCGATCACTCGCGCCTTGTTGCCGATGCCGATCGGGCTGTTGAGAATCCAGTCGACCCCCAGCTCGCGCAGGTCGGTGACGCTGGTGCTGATAAAGCGCGACTCGATCAACACCTGTGGCGGGCGCACATCGAGCACCTCGATGATATCTTCGATCAGGCGCATATTCTCCCGTGAATTCTTGACGAGGATCGCGTGAGCCTTGATATTGAAGAGGATATCGGCCCCCTCCACCTCGGGGACAAAGCGTTCGACGGCTTCGATGATGCCGAGAGAGTCGGGGCCACCCTCCAGCTCCTCCTTGGAGAGCCCCTTGCGCAGGCGGTAGATACGGGTGACCAGCGGCACCTTGCCGGCCGCCTCGTTGCCGGGAGTCACCCAGATGATGTTCTGTCCCACGGCGAAGGTGACCCCCAGATTGCGCCCGATATACTCCAGCACCTCGCTCAGCGGGGTGTTGCTGACGTGGATCGTCAGCGTCTCGTCGTCGAGAGAGCCATCGGCGACCATATTGACATTCTCGGCGGCGCTGATCTGGGCCACGATCTCGCTCAGCAGGACGTTTTCGAGGTGGATCGTGACGGGGCGTTGCAACACCTGCTGCATGGCAGTCGGCAGCGATCCGATCGGCTGCGTCTCGCCGACGACAAACTGGCGCTGGCGGTAGGTGTCGGGCAGAATCCCCTGGCGGTCGAGGTCGGCAATCGCGAGGGCATCGGAGGGCGCCTGTCTGACGGCGGTGGCGTGTTGGCGCAGTTCGGCCAGACGGTGCATGATCTGCCCCTGCAGCTCGGCCAACCCCGGTGTCAGCGGGTCGCGCTTGTAGATGGCGGTACAGGCGATGATCGCATCGGCGTAATACTCCTGCATAAAGAGCTCGGCGGCACGCGCCACATCGGGGTCGACGTAACTCTCGTCCGCCGGTGGCGCTGTGGCGCAGCCTGCCAACAGCAGAAACGCGAGCGCGAGGGCCGCAAGGGCCGGGGTATAGATTTTAAGACTCTTCATAATCGCCGTCTTCCCTTCCTGGGCTATTGTGGCTTGTCGCCAGGCTCCAATGCGCCCTCCCACCAGAGGGGTGAGATGATCACATTGCCGGCATAGGCTACGTTGAGGGTAATTCGGGAGAGTATAATGCTGTTACTTCGGCTCCCGCTTCCTGTTCTTGCATAGGCTCGTATCTTACCAAATCTAACATGATGAAAGCACCTGACAATTGGCATACGGGATGAGCTATATGGGACAGGGTTATTCTCTCCTCCCCCGTTTGCTGCATCACCTTTAGCCAGTTGGTTTTCCTTATAGTCATTCCATGATGGGTTTGCCACTCCTGATACTGTCCAAGGGCTTGAGGAAGCGGAAAACTCATAAAAATAGCTGTTAGCGTTGATGTCGGCATTTTTACCATCTGCAGAAGTCCCATAATCATTTAGCTTGGTGGCGTCATATCTGCTGTTATCGCTTTGAGTCAACTGTTCGATCTCCGGTATGTTTGGCCTACAATCTCCAGTGCCACGATGCTCGTCACTGCGGCAGACATATATCCGCTTGTCGTCGATATAGGTTGGGTAGAGATTGGAGAGCCAGTCGGGATTGCGGCCGCGGTTGTCGGCGCGGTAGGCGACGATGGCGACACCGAGCTGGCGCAGGTTAGACATGCAGTCGGTCTGGCGCGCCTTCTCCTTGGCACGGTTGACGGCCACGGCGGTAATCGAGACGAGGAGGGAGATGATAAAAACCACCACCATCATCTCGATCAAGGTAAACCCCCGCCGCCACTGGCACGTAAAATGCACAGCAGCACTCTGCCAGCGGCACTTTTTTTGCCGGAATGGAGCCTGTAAGGGGTTGCACATGGCATTCAATAACGCACAAAACGTGCCAGTTGTTGCTGCCCGCAAAAAGTTGTTGGCCAGAGCCGGGGTGCGGTTGCTCCCGGCCGCCGGCGGCCCCACGCGGCGGGCTTGATCCGATGGGCGCGTTCTACAGTATACAGGATGAGACAGCGAAACAAAATAGTTGGGTACGATCCCAAAACTGCGCGAGATTTTTTGCGGATGCCGCTTACGCATGCGCTTGCTCTGGCGACTCACCAGAGGTTCGCCCTCCAGTTGGCTCGATCAAGCGTCTGGTGTGAGAACCAAATGGATGACGATTTCCACCACCAAATGGAGGGCGAGGCTCTGCCGAGCCGCAAGCGTGGCGTGGGTCGCCGTCGGTGCGTTGTGGGCGCGGCGCTGCTGCTGCTGTTGGCGGCGCAGACCCGCGCCTCGGATGCGGCGTGGCACTATCCCGACGCCCCGTTACGAGCCCACTTCCAGGTGGCGGCCGGGGAGGAGCTGGCCCTGATCGACTTTCCCTGGCAGGAGACTCTGGCCATCGCCCCCTCCCGCTTCGCCGCCCGCCACCAGGCGGGGGAGCGGCAGGTGCGGGTGGTGGCCGTCAGCAGCAACAGCGCCACGCTGCTGGTCGATTGCCGCAGTCTGGCGGCGGAGAGCCCGGTCACGCTCTATGCCATCACCAACCAGACCCCGCTACAGGCCGACACCACCCTGGCCGATCCGCAACCAGTCGGCGTCACCATCCGCCGGGCGGGGGCGCACGAAGCCCCTCCCACCTGGGAGCAGTTGCGTTTCATGGCCAGCCGCCCGCAACCGGTAGCCGCCTTCAAACTGGAGGGGCTGATCCCGGTCAGCAGTGGCGACGAGGCTCCGCGCAAATGGTATCAGCCGAGCTGGCGACGCCCCGTCTACGTCGCCTGTCTGAGCGGCCGTCTCCTCGTGCCGCAGAGCGGCAGCTACCGCCTGGCGCTCAAAGGCCCCGAACCGCTCTATCTGGTGATCGATGGCAAGCTCGTATTGGAACATGCCACGCCGCGCCGCGGAGGCGCCGACGAGTGGCTGGCAACAGCGCCGCTGGAGCTGCCGGCTGGTCTGCTGCGCTATGAGGTCTACACCCTGGCGACCCGTTATATCCGCCTCCAGGCCGGCTGGCAAGGGCCGGGTGAGAGCCAGATTGTGCCGCTGCCGGCGACGGCTCTGATCAGTGCGCACGAACCGCGTCCGCTCTGCTTTGAAGAGCGTGATGCAGCCTTCCCGCTCGGCATCGACTACCATCTGGAACCCTCCTACACCCTGCATGAACGCCACACCCTCTTTACACCGCTCACCCTGCGCGCCCTCTACCGCAGCAGCGCCGCCGAGGAGCCTGTGGCTCGCTGGTATCATGCGCAGCAACTGCTCGGCACCGGACTGGTCTGCCGCGTGGTGGTCACCAACAGCGGCCCCTGCCGGGTGGAGCTGACCCTGACCGACAGCGACGGCCAGAGTCGCCGCACACAACGGGAACTGCGGCTGCCCGATCTGGCCACGCATGAATATCGCCTCGCGGCGCAGCTCGCCGGTCTGCCCCCCTATGGCTATGAGGACGACCCCGCCCAGCCCGAAGTCCACCTGCGCGGCACCCTGCCGGCGGCGCTGCCGCTCACGGTCAGCGCCACCCTCACGGCACCCGACGGCCAACAGCAGACGTGGCAGGCGGAGGTACACCTGCAGCGGGGGTGGGGCCGGCTGGCGCTGCCGCCGACGACACTGCATCAGCTCGCCGCCCTCCAGTGGGAGGTGCGCCACGCCGCGGTCACCGTGGCCGCCGGCAGCCTCCGGGTGCAACGCTCCCCCTTCAGTGAACTCCCCACGGCGGCCAGCGGTACGCTGCTGACGATCGACGACCAACCGACCCTCCTGATCGCACCGCAAGCCTCGCGTGGCCATCCCGCCGCCATGGCACCGCTGCCACCGGGCGCCCAGCTCCTGCTGCTCGATGGTTTCCTCACCACCCTGCCACACCGCAATGGCGTCAATGGCGCCGACTTCGACCGCGAATTGATGGCCACGCTCGCACTCTATCACGCCAAGCGCCGCGAGTTGGCGGCCAACCCGATCCGCTACCGGCGCCAACGCTTGCAGGCACCGGCGGCCAGCGGCCTGCCGACGCCCGGACCGCTGGTGACTCTCGCCCGGCTCGACACACTGCGCCCGGCTGATGTCGTCGTGGTCGCACCCGACATCGTGGCACCGGCCGCCGGTGAGACGCTGGCGCAGTTTGAGCGGCGCCTCGCCACGCTGGTAGCGCTGCTGCAGGAGGCCCTCCCCGCCACCGTGGTCTTGCTGACGCCACCGCCCGGTCTGGTGCTGGATGAGTCGACCGGAGCCAGCGCCTCAGCGCGCGAGATCCGCCCCTACGCCGAGGTGGTGCAGCGCGTGGCCGACGCCCTCGGCACCACCGTGGCCGATCTCTATACAATCTGCCAGACGCACCCCGAGCCGCCACCCGTGGCGGAAGGTCGCCTGACGGCAGCCGGGCAGCGCCTGGCTGCCGAAGTTGTGGCCCGTGCCGTTGCGGGCTGGCAGACACAGAGTAACTGACGCCACAGCGCGTCAGCCCAAACGCCTGTTACTGTTAAGGCCTTTTGCCTTTCAACACAGATGCCG
>CAZRGQ010000082.1:0-10566 GCA_964599645.1 uncultured Lentisphaerales bacterium
GTTGTTGAGCTTTCCGCAGGAGGCTGGTGTATGATGGCAAGAAACTGCAATATCTCGCACGAAGTCACGAAGTCACGAAGATGGGGGATAGGTTTAGGTTGCCTGAATTATTTTATCTCCTTCGTGTCCTCGTGCCTTCGTGTGAACCAAGAAGGGGGTGTATAATGGAGCCATGCTGTAATATCTCGCACGAAGTCACGAAGTCACGAAGATATAACAAGGAAGAGCTTTCCAAGATCGTAGTGGAATGTGCTTATCAAATGCATGTCGAAATCGGACCAGGGCTACTGGAGTCGGTTTATGAGGCTGTGCTGCATAAATTGCTCACAAATCACGGGCTCAATGTTTCACGGCAGCAGGTTATTCCGATTGAAGTAATGGGGCTTTCTATTGATGAGGGCTTTAGAGCAGATCTGATTGTAGAAAATTTGTTGCTTGTTGAGCTGAAGTCGGTGGAGAAACTTGCACCTGTGCATGCAAAACAAACCCTGACCTATTTACGCCTTCTCAATCTGCCGTTAGGGTTATTGATAAATTTTGGAGCTGCCACCTTTAAGGAGGGCTGTAAGCGTATTGTTAATGGCAAGCAGGACTTCGTGTCCTCGTGCCTTCGTGTGAACCAAGAAGGGGGTGTGTGATGGCAAGAAACTGCAATATCTCGCACGAAGTCACGAAGCCACGAAGATGGGGGATAGGTTTAGGTTGCCTGAATTATTTTATCTCCTTCGTGTCCTCGTGCCTTCGTGTGAACCAAGAAGGGGGTGTATAATGGAGCCATGCTGCAATATCTCGCACGAAGTCACGAAGCCACGAAGATGGAATGTGGTGAAGATGGTGCAAAACCTACGCACCAACATCTTTGCTATATGGCAACTTGAAATTGTCCCACATCTTGTGGGACAAATACTCTGGTTGTATGTTTGTGCTTTAACAAATATTTGTCTTCGTGTCTTCGTGCCTTCGTGTGAGCTTTTAAAGGAGTTCTCATGACTGAATACACTACCATCGCTGAATCCAACAATTTTATCGTACTGGATAAATATACCCCGGAGTGGTTTGTCGCCGAGAGCTATCAGAGCGAGGGCGAGCTGGAGGGGGATCTTATTCAGGATTTACAGAATCAGGGTTATGAATATCTTTCAGACCTGAAAACGCCCGAGGCCATGCTCGCCAATGTGCGCGTGCAGTTGCAGGCGCTAAATAAAACACAATTCACGGACAATGAGTGGCTACGGTTTGTCGAGACGTGGCTCGACAAACCGAGCGACGGCATTGTCGAGAAGACACGTAAGATTCACGACGACTATATCCATGACTTTGTCTTTGACGATGGCCGTATCCAGAACATCTACCTGCTGGACAAGAAGCAGCTTGCCCGCAACAAGTTGCAGGTGATCAAGCAGTTTGAACAGAGCGGCAGTTATGTCAACCGCTACGACGTGACGATTCTGGTCAACGGCCTGCCACTGGTGCAGGTGGAGCTGAAACGGCGCGGGGTGGCGATCCGCGAAGCCTTTAATCAGGTACACCGCTACAGCAAGGAGAGTTTCAACAGCGAGCACTCCCTCTACAAATATTTACAGCTCTTTGTGATCTCCAACGGCACCGACACACGCTACTTCGCCAATACCACGCAGCGCAACAAACACAGTTTCGACTTCACCATCAACTGGGCCAAGGCGGATAACAGTCTGATCAAGGATCTGAAAGACTTCACCGCCACCTTCTTCCAGAAGAACACCCTGCTGCATGTACTGCTGACCTACTCGGTCTTTGATGTCAGCAACACCCTGCTGGTGATGCGTCCCTACCAGATTGCCGCCACGGAACGGATGTTATGGAAGATCAACAGTAGCTATCACGCCAAAAACTGGAGCAAAAGCGAGGGCGGCGGCTACATCTGGCATACCACCGGCTCGGGCAAGACCCTGACCAGCTTCAAGGCGGCGCGTCTGGCGACCGAACTGGAGTTCATCGACAAGGTCTTCTTTGTGGTCGATCGCAAAGACCTCGACTACCAGACGATGCGGGAGTATCAGCGCTTTTCGCCGGAGAGCGTCAACGGCTCCGCCAGTACGGCCGGACTGAAGCGCAATCTCGATAAAGACGACAACAAGATTATCGTCACCACCATTCAGAAGCTCAACAACCTGATGAAGAGCGAGGCGGATTTGCCCATTTACGGCAAACAGGTGGTCTTCATTTTTGATGAGTGCCACCGCAGCCAGTTTGGCGAAGCACAACGGAACCTGAAGAAGAAGTTCAAGAAGTTCTATCAGTTCGGCTTTACCGGCACACCGATCTTCCCGCAAAACGCCTGGGGCGCCGACACCACCGCCAGCGTCTTCGGGCGTGAGCTGCATGCCTATGTGATCACCGATGCCATTCGCGACGAAAAGGTACTCAAGTTCAAGGTGGACTACAACGATGTGCGCCCGCAGTTCAAGGCCTTTGAAACCGAGCAGGACGAGCAGAAGCTGAGCGCGGCGGAGAACAGGCAGGCGCTACAGCATCCCCAGCGCATCAAAGAGATCACCCAATATATCCTGAAGAACTTCCGCCAGAAGACCCACCGCCTGCAGGCCGGCGCCAAAGGGTTCAACGCCCTGTTTGCCGTCAGCAGCATCGAGACCGCCAAGCTCTATTATGAGTGCTTCAAGAGTTTGCAGCAGGATATTGAGAAGCCGCTACGGGTTGCCACCATCTTCTCATTTGCCGCCAACGAAGAGCAGGATGCGATTGGTGATATTCAGGATGAGAGTTTCGATGTCGCGGCGATGCACAGCAGCGGCAAGGAATTTCTGAGTGCGGCGATTGCCGACTACAACGCGCTCTTCAAAACAAATTTCAGTGTCGATAGCGATGGTTTCCAGAACTACTATCGCGACCTGGCGCGGCAGGTCAAGGCGGGCGAGATCGATCTTTTGATTGTGGTGGGGATGTTTCTGACCGGTTTTGACGCGCCGACCTTGAACACCCTGTTTGTCGATAAGAACCTGCGTTATCACGGCTTGTTGCAAGCCTACTCACGCACCAACCGCATTTATGACGCCACCAAAACCTTTGGTAATGTCGTCACCTTCCGCGATCTGGAGCAGGCGACCATCGATGCCATCACCCTTTTCGGCGACAAATACACCCGCAACGTAGTGCTGGAAAAGAGCTACCGCGAGTATATGGAGGGCTTCACCGATCTGCTTACCGGTGAAGCGCGGCGTGGTTTTGTTGAGGTGGTGCAGGAATTAGAGACGCGCTTCCCCGATCCTGCCGTGCTTGAGAAAGAGGCCGACAAAAAGGCTTTCGTCAAGCTCTTCGGCGAATACTTGCGTATTGAAAACGTGCTGCAAAATTACGACGAATTCACCAGCCTCAAGGCGTTGCAAAGCGTCGAAATGAGCGATCCTGCGGCCGTAGAGGCTTTCAAGGCGCAGCATTATCTGAGCGACGACGATCTGGCCGCAATGCAGGCCATCAAGCTCCCTACTGAGCGGAAAATTCAAGATTACCGCTCCACCTACAACGATATCCGCGACTGGCTGCGCCGAAGAAAAGAGGGCGATGAGAAGGGGAAGTCAACCATCGACTGGGATGATGTGGTCTTTGAAGTCGATCTGCTCAAATCGCAAGAGATCAATCTGGACTACATTCTGGAGTTGATATTCGAGCACAACAAGAAGCTCAAGAGCAAAGCGGCGTTAGTGGATGAGGTGCGGCGCATGATCCGCGCCAGTCTGGGTCACCGCGCCAAAGAGAGTCTGGTGGTTGACTTCATCAATCAGACCGATCTGGATCAGCTTGGTGACAAGGCGAGTGTGATTGAAGCCTTTTTCACTTTTGCCCGGGCAGAGCAGCAACGCGAGGCTGCGGAGATCATCGAGTCCGAGAGCCTCCATGCCGATGCGGCACGCCGTTACATCACCATCTCACTAAAGCGAGAGTTTGCCAGCGACAGCGGCACCGATCTGAACAGTATATTGCCCAGAATGAGTCCCTTGAATCCGCAATACCTGTCTAAAAAGCAGAGTGTCTTCCAGAAAATCGCCGCTTTTGTGGAGAAGTTCAAGGGGGTTGGCGGGCAGGTCTGACGGGAGACGGTCGCCTTACTGCCCGTTGCGGCGGAAGCTGCGGGGCTTGTAGTCGTGGTAGACACCTTCACGCGAGGTGAGGCGCACGCTGTTGCGGCCGAGCAGTTTTTCCGCCTCTTCGATAAAGGCGAGGGAGGTGTTGACACGCACGCCGTTGCCGGTTTCAAAGGTGATGCGGCGGCCGTGCTGGTCGTGCAGCAGGAGTATGACGCTGCTCTTGCCGGGGTGGCGGCGCATCAGCTCGTTTAACTGTTGCAGCCGTTCCAGTTGGTCGGCGGTGTAGGGGACTACGAGTGCAACACGGCTGATAAAGTTCTGGCAGGCGTCGGCCAGATTGAAGGCTTCGTTGGCCAGGAATTCGAGTTCGTTGTTTCTGTAGCTGATCTCGCCGCAGATCACTACCGGTTGATCCTCTTCAAAGGCGCTGCCATGCTGTTCATAGCAGGAGTTGAAGGCGGTGGCGTTCATGCGTCCGGTGCCGTCTTCGATGCTGAGGGCGAGCCACGGCTTGCCGTTCTTCTTGCTGAAGCGGCGCTTGAGGCTGGAGGCGAGGCCGCAGATGCGAACGTGGAGCGGGTCGTCACGGCGATATTCGAGAGCCCGGATAATGGTGATGGTATTGAGCGCCTGCACAAGGGTGCGGTGGCGGTCGAGCGGGTGTCCCGAGAGGTAGAAGCCGACCAGCTCGCGCTCGGCGGCAAGAATTTCGCGGGTAGTCCAGGGCGGGGAGTCGGGCAGGAGGTCGGCCTCGTTTTCGCTGGTGGGGGCGACGTCGAAAGCATCGAAGAGGTTCTGCTGGCCGGTAGCACGTTCGTGCTGACGCTCCTGGGCACGGGCCATGGCGAAGTCGATGGCATTGAAGAGCCGCGCGCGATGGAGGCCGAAGCCATCCATGGCGCCGCAGCGGATCAGAGCCTCCAGCACCCGTTTGTTGACGGCCTGGGGGTCGAGGCGTTCGCAGAAGTCGAGCAGCCCGGCGTAGTCGCCATGGGCTTCACGCTCTTTGACGATCGCCTGGGCGGCGATCTCGCCGACGCTCTTGATGCCGGCCAGACCGAAACGGATGCCTTCACCAACCGGGGTGAAGCGGGTAAGACTGCGGTTGATATCGGGACGTAGTACCGGCATGCCCATATCGGAGGCTTCGACGATGAAGGCGAAGAGTTTTTCAGCGTTGCCGATCTCGGAGGAGAGCTGAGCTGCCATGAACTCGGCGGGGTAGTTGGCCTTCATGTAGGCGGTCTGATAGGAGATCAGACCATAGCCGACCGAGTGGGCCTGGTTGAAACCGTAGCCGGCGAAGGCGGCGATGTTGTCGAAGATATGGCCGGCAAGCTTGGCGGAGATGTTGTTGGTTTGGGCACAACCGGTGACGAAACGGGTGCGCTCCTGGGCCATGATGGCGGCATCCTTCTTGCCCATGGCGCGGCGCAGGAGGTCGGCCTGGGCCAGGGTGTAGCCGGCGAGGACGTTGGCGGCACGCTGCACCTGCTCCTGGTAGACCATGATGCCGTAGGTCTCTTTGAGGATCGGTTCGAGGAGCGGATGGTCGTAGGTGATCGGCTCTTTGCCGGTTTTACGGGCGCTGTAACTCGGCAGCATCTCCATCGGTCCGGGACGGAAGAGGGCGATAACGGCGACCAGGTCGTCGAGATTGTTGACGCCCACTTCACCGATCAGCTTGACCATGCCGCTCGATTCGAGCTGGAAGACCCCCTTGGTGTCGCCGCGGTTGAGCATGGCGTAGGTGGCGGGATCGTTCTCGGGGATTTGGTTGAGTTTAATCTCGATGTCGCGGGTCTGTTTGACGAGCTGGACGGCTTCGCTAAGTACGGTGAGGGTCTTCAGTCCGAGAAAATCCATCTTGAGGAAGCCGGAGGCTTCGACGTGATCTTTGGAGTACTGCGTCATGGCCGAGCCATCCTTGGCGGTGGTCAGGGGCATGACATCGCGCAATGGGGCATTGCCGATTACAACGCCGGCGGCATGCATGCCGACGTTGCGGTAGAGTCCTTCGAGGACCTGGGCATAGGGCATGATGCGCAGCAGATCGGGGTCGGTACGACAGGCCTGATTGAAGTCGGGGCTATCCTTAAGGGCGCTCTGCAGGGTCGTCTTGGGGTCATCCGGGATCATCTTGGTGAGAGCCAGGGCGCGGTTGAAGGGGACCTCCAGCACACGGGCGATATCGCGGATGACGGTCTTGGCGCCGAGCTGGCCGAAGGTGGCGATCTGGGCGACGTGGTCGGCGCCGTACTTCTCTTTGACGTATTCGATAACTTCATCGCGTCGGCTCTGGCAGAAGTCGATATCGAAGTCGGGAGGAGAGACGCGGTCGGGGTTGAGAAAACGTTCGAAGATCAGGTGGTGTTTGAGCGGATCGATCTCGGTGATCTCCATGGCGTAGGCGACGACGCTGCCGCCGCCGGAGCCGCGGCCGGGGCCGACCGGAATGCCGATGGAGCGGGCGTGGCGTACGAAGTCGGAGACTACCAGAAAGTAGTCGAGAAATCCGGTCTGTTCAATAATCCCCACTTCGTAGTTGAGGCGTTTGATCACAGCCTCCTCTTCCGGTGTGGCAGGATTAAGGGGGTCGGCGACGTGGTAGCGGCGGCGCACCCCCTCGTGGGCGATGGCGAGAAGCTGCTCTTTGGGGTCGCTCTGGTTGGTGGGATCGAACTTGGGATAGTACGAGACGCCTTTTTTGAAGCGGAAGTTGCAGCGCTCGGCGATTTCAAGGGTGCGGTCGAGGGCATCAAAGTCGTCGGGAAAGAGCTGCTCCATCTCCTGGCGCGACTTGAAGTAGAAGTTGTCGCCGTGGTAGCGCATCCGTTTGGGGTCCGACATAACGGTGCCGGTCTGGATGGCGAGCATGATTTCGTGGGCTTCGGCATGTTCACGCAAGAGGTAGTGGACGTCGTTGGTAACGACGGTGGGAATGCCGAGATCGCGGCTGAGCTGGCGCATCCCCTCGACGACGACCAACTGCTCGGGGATGCCGTGGTTCTGCATCTCGAGGTAGAAGTTGCCGGAGCCCAGAATCGCGGCATACTCGGCGGCCGAATTGCGGGCGGCTTCGTAGTTGTGGTCGACAAGCTGGCTGTTGACCTCGCCACGCAGGCAGGCGGAGAGGCCGATTAACCCCTCGGCATGGGCGGCGAGCACGGTCTTGTCGATCCGCGGCTTGTGGTAGTGGCCTTCGAGGTGGGCGATGGTGTTGAGCTTGCAGAGGTTGATGTAGCCGGTGGCGTCGGTGGCCAGCAGGACGAGGTGGTGATAGGGGACACGGCTGTCGCGGGTGGTAAGCGGCTCGTGGGCGTTGATATAGAACTCACAGCCGAGAATCGGTTTGATACCGGCCTTGGCAGCGGTGTTATCGAAGTCGAGTGCACCGTACATGACGCCGTGGTCGGTTATGGCCACGGCGGGCATGCCCAGATCGGCGGCACGTTTGAAGAGGGGCTCGAGGTGGCAGGCACCGTCGAGGAGGCTATATTTGGTGTGGAGGTGGAGGTGGACGAAGTTGTTGGACATCTCTATGCAGGGTTGTGGAGTGGTTTGATGATCAGCTCTGCGGCCTTGGCGGCAGCGCCGCCGCTGCCGAGGCGGACATTGACCTCATCGAGGTCGGCCAGCGCCTGTTGGCGTACAGCAGCGTCGGTTAAATAGGCGGTCAGGTGGTCGGCCAGCACGGCAGGGGTAAAGTCGGCTTGCAACAGCTCCGGCATCACAGAGCGGTCGCAGACGATATTGGCCAGTCCGACAAAGCGGTGTTTGCGCAGGATGAAGCGCATCAGATGGTAGTTGAGCCAGGAGGTGCGGTAGACGAGCACAGCCGGGCAGCGCATCAGACTGGCTTCGAGCGTGGCGGTACCGGAGGCGATGGCGGCGGCAGCCGCCTGCCGCAGAGTTTCGCGGGCCTGGCCGTCGATCAGTTGAAGGTGTTGCGGCTGGCGCGGCAGGGCGGCCAGAGAGGTTTCGATCAGGCGGCGCATGCGTTGGCTGGCAGCGGGGATGATGAAGCTGCAGGGGCCGAGGCGCTCCTCCAGCAGCAGGGCGGCAGCGATCAGGCCGGGCAGGAGCATGGTGATCTCGTTGCGGCGGCTGCCGGGGAGCAGGGCGATACGGTGGCCCGTACCCCAGGGGAGCGTCGCTTCCGGGCGGGCGAGGGTCTCGAGAGCCTGATCGACGAGGGGATGACCGGCATAGACTGGGCGTAGCGGGGTGGGGTCGAAACAGGCCGGCTCAAAGGGAAAGATGGTGATGAGCTGGTCGATGGTACGGGCGATCGAGTAGATACGGCTGCGGTGCCAGACCCAGACCTGGGGCGAGATGTAGTGAGAGGTGCGGATATGGCGTTTGTGGGCCCGTGCTGCCAGGCGCAGATTGAAACCGGGATAGTCGATAGTCAATAGCAGGTGTGGTTGCCAGACCTCGAGCTCACGCGTCATGCGCCGCATCAGGCGCACGAAGAAACGGAGGTGTTTGAACACCTCCCAGAAGCCGATCAGGGCGGTCTGGTCGACGTGGCAGAGCTGCTCCTGTCCCGCCGCCAGCATCGCATCGCCGCCGATACCGCGGAAGGTGATTTCGCCCTGATGGAGACGCCGCAACTCACGCATCAGGGCGGCGCCGTAGAGGTCGCCGGAGGCTTCACCGGCGACGATCATGATACGCAATGTGGCAGGGGAGTGAGTCATGCCGGCTGCTCCGGGGCGGGCGGACGGGTGGGGGCAGGGGGGAGGTCGGTGGGCTCAACGGTGATGGCGAGCTTGAGCCGATTGGCGGTTGCGATAACCGCTTCGCGGTCGAGCAGGATAATACGGTGTGCCGGCAGTGCGAGAGCCGTGGCCCGCGCCCGGCGCAGGACGCGCATGGTAACGGCACCGACGACGGGGATGTCGAAGCGCATGTCGTGGCCGATGCGGGCGGCTTTGACGACCACAATCCCGCGGCCTCCCAGACGGGCACCACGGCGGATGGCGGCATCGGTGCCCTCAAAGGCCTCCACGGCGAGGACCATGCCCTCCTTGACCACAACCGTCTGGCCGATATCGACATTGCCGATGGCGTGGACCGCCTGGATGCCGTGGGCGATATCGGACCGCTCGCGCTCATCGGGGGCTCGCTCTGTCAGGAGCCCGGCGGCCGGCAGATGGGCCTCCATATAGGTGGAGGCCGGCAGCACCCGCAACTTGTGTGACTCAAGCTCACTGGCCAGCAGACCGAAGATCGAATGGGCATTCTTAACACGCAGACTGGCCAGGAGTTGACGACCGAGCTTGTCGAAGCGGGTGGTAAAGAGGGCGCTGGGGCGAATTTGCCCTGCCAGCATGATGTTGGCGATATTGCGCGAGGTGAGCCAATCGAGGCCACGCTGCATCTCGCCGACACCCAGAGTGATGGTCTCGTCCGCCGCTGCGACCACACTGCGGCGCGTCTGGCCGCGGATGGCCAAGACGGCGATATGTTCAACCCCGGCGGCACGGGCACCCTCGATCACGAGGGCGGGATACTGGCCGGAGCCGGCCACGATGAGGAGGGAGTTATTATGCTTTTTCATGGGCCGACAAGCTGATTGTGGGACTATATTCCTCTGACTGCATGGCGTACACCTTACCATAAAAAGCCGTTTTGTGCAGCCGCCAGAGTGAGATTCAACTTGGTTGAATTTCGCCGTATGCGGCGGAGGTGCCTGAAAGCCACTCCTGTCACCACGCACGCGCCATTAATGTCGAGAGAGTCGAGGGAATCGAGGCAGCCGAAGGAATCGCTCCTAAGGAAGCGCAGGTGAAGTAGCAGCGCAAAATCTTCAGCAGTTTTGGGATAAGCCGGTAGGTCGACTACACCTTGGGTGCTATTGCTGCTCTTTTGCACATAGCAACATCAATCGCTTAATCATTTTGGGTAGTCCACTATCGCCATAAGCATCCTCAACAGTGCGATGAGCCAATATTCCCACGTTTTTCATGGTGTGTTTGTATCATATTCCTGCCTTAACCGCAACTGTAAGCAGTGCGCGCGGAGAGAACCTCGAATGGACACCAAGCGACACGAATAGGGTGAGCGGTGAGGTGTAAGGACGATGCTCCTGCATCGCCGCAGTTGTGCAGAAGCACAACCCTTGTGGTGAGCGGTGAGTGGCGACGCGCTGATAGCGTGTCGGATAGGCACCAATCGAATAATGAGGTACAAGATGCCCCGGCTGACGCGCAGGTGCGTTGAAAATTCATACTTATCGCGGTTGCCGACCTTCCAATTACCTGCTAAAATGGCACCGTTAATACGATGTTATTTCTGACCTCTATAGGCGTATTCTTTGGCTATGCCGCCCTCCGGCTGGCTGGGCTATTGCTCTTGGCGTCATTTATAGCTTGGTGCTGGTGTCACTTGCGTCTCAAGAGCCTCCGGCACCTGATCCCAATCCAATTCCACAAACTCTCCCGACCGGGCAAGGCCCTGGTTCTCGTGCTGTTGCTGG
>CAZRGQ010000083.1:0-10059 GCA_964599645.1 uncultured Lentisphaerales bacterium
TAACAACGTTTCATGCAAAAAAAGCCGTTATAAAAGCGCGGGAACTTCGGCTTAAAGGGTGCCGTTTTCTTTAATAATGAAAAAGCGTCTTCGTTATCACCTATGTGCACAGCTCCACCTGTAATCAGGAAATACAACCACCACTCACTTTTTTTGCGCATGATTCGCTGATCTGCAAAACTTTCCGCATCTTTTAAGCTCATTCTTCTTGAGCCTACCTGCTTATAAAGACCAAAATTACCCACACGTAAGGCTGCCATTATCAACGTTCCCGCCGACAGCATTTGCAGCAATTTATTTTGTCCATCTTTGTTATGTGGTTTAGCACAGACATGGCCAGTTATGCGAAAAACCTCTTGAACTTGGCGCGGAGTTAAGTTTAAGAGTTTAACCAACTCTTGAAATCTTTCAACATGGCTGGAGTGCAAGTCAATTGAGGTCTCTCTGGCCTGAGTTTTTTCAAGGAAAACTTCTATGTATTTTTGAGTGATTGCAACGTATTTTTGTTCATCAATCGGCGGCAGAGCCGCTTCCCGATGCACAAACTTACGATAATATTCATCGAAGTTTAAATCGGCACCAAAAGCCTTCTTGGCGGAGTTCTCCAATTGCTGACGATCTGCCGCCAGAATAAAGACCGCCTTCTCGATATCGAAGATATGTTTGATCGTCTCCAGATAGGAGATAGCGTAGTCGGGTCGACAACGATCCAGCTCGTCAACCATAAAGAGCAGGTAAGGTGCCGCCATCTGTGCCACAAACTCATTAAGAGCCTTCTTAAGCTCCCCCATTGCCGACTTGCGTGATTCATAAACAGAAAAGGCATCTGTCGGCAACAACTCTCCTGCACTCTCTTGCGCCTCTTTTGCCTTACGCTCAACATACTCTGCAGCTTCCAATGGGTTTATGCCAAGGCAGCGGTCAACGATCTGGTTGCCAAACGCCATTGCGTAGTCTTTAAACTTTCTGGCTGCACCCCTGATTTTTTTGGCATTCTCATCATCGCTCCCCAACTTCTCCACCAGCGCCGAGATAATCGCAAAGAGCGGGTCGCCGTAATAGTCGCTCTCCCAAGCATTGAGATAGACAACCAACGGTCTCTCATTATCCGGCAGCTTCCCCAACTTCTCCTGCCACATCGTCAGAAAGGTCGTCTTACCTGCACCGAACTCAGCACTCAGCGCAAGCACCAGACTCTCCTCAACAAACTGCCGCTCAACCGGAATAAAACGTTCCAGATCATCGGCAAAGCTCTCATAACCCAGCAGGTCGTCTTCAAATGATGTTATTTTCATGGTTGCCTCTGATGCTCCCTTTCCATCTTCAAAATTTCCTGCACCAAGCGGTAAACCGTAGTGCCTGTTGTACGGGGCCAATCCTTGCATGGCGGTGTATCACGTTGACGTGCTCTTTCAACAGCTTGCCCCATCATCTCCAAGCTAAAATTAGTGTCCACAATCTGCTTATCGTAATCTGGCAGATGTCGTTTCAATCTATCGTCACACCCTCTCGCCGAATTTATGCCATAACCATCCTCAAAATGGAGCAACAGCCAATATTCAAATTTTGGGTTGCTAACAGCCACGCCCCGGTTGTCGGCTTCATTTTGCCATGCTATCAACGGTCGTAACTGTTCATCTTTCCAGTTGTCCCTGTCAATAACCAGCCACGCCTGATCACCTTCACGAAGCGAAATGTTATTGAGGTATTGTTTTATGCGTTTTAAAACATGGGTTGGTGCACTTCGGTCACCCTTCTTTAAGCACTTGATGTCTAATGCAGTTGAATATCTCCGTTTTAAAATGTTGAAGTATTTTGGTTCAGTGACACACCCTTCAGCTACGACTACAAACAGCCTGTTGTAAGATCGTATTCCTGTTATTCTCGGTGCCAGTCTTCTACGTGCCATGGAGAGTGCCTCTCTGGTATGGGGCTTTTCACAGCCTATCCAAGCCTTGGTATTCCTCCCAAACGACCCTCAAGGTAGCTTTTACGCAGGTCTTTATCACTACGTATTTCACGAAAATCACTAAGTGGCGTTAAGCTGGTAATACCGTTTATACCACGTCCAGTAACCCACATTTCATCACGTCGCAGTAGCGACTGATCCATAATCATCAAGTCATGTGTGGTAAATAGAAGTTGGTTACGCGACTCTGTTGTCACATCATCCAGGTATCTTTCCAGTAACTGTCGCGTTAGCAAGCTGTGCAGACTCCGGTCAAGCTCATCAATAATGAAAACCTTATTTGATTTCTTCATGCCAAGCAACCAGAATGCCGGCAGTAAATCGATCACCCTGCGAGTTCCATCAGACTCCTGAATCAATTCGAACTTGACCGGCTCACCTTTATCATCAGAGTGGTAGGTTACCAGTTTTTTAACAACCAGCTCATCGCCAGCGCGCTCTATAACTACGCTATCTTTTGTAACCTCATTCAGGAGTAGCACCGACTTCTTGTCGGTAACATCTTTTACGATCTCATTTTTGACATTGTCTGGCAGGTTCAGGGCATCAAGTGGGATAGTTTCTCCACCAATGCTATCAACCCCGGTATCGAAAGCACTGACAGCCTGATTGATAGTTTGATGCAGTGGACTCACTTCATCCATCAACATCTCAAAAGGTTGAAACCGTGTGTCGGGAGCAATTAATACTAACGTTGAGTCAAACCAGTCATAAACCGGTTTGAAGCTCTCAACTTTTTGTGAAACTGAGTTGGTCAAGAAGAGTTGGTTATCACGCGTTCCCTGAAATGCAAAGTTCAAAAACTCATCCTTCTGCAACGATGAATCAAGGTTTAGTTCATCGCCATTGCGATCATAGAGCACGCGTTCACTTGTGCTCGTAATGACCACCAAGCGCTCTTCAACGACTGCTTTGCGCGTTACGGCAAAACTGAACTCGTAGATCAGCTCATTGATCAGCAGCTCAAAAGTCATGCTAACCGGCTTGCTACGACAGGCCGCATCCAGTTTGAATGGTTCTATTGCAATCAGTTCATTGGGACGCGACCCTCTGGTCACCAACTGTTTGGCAAAGTTGAGTGCTCTGAAAAAGTTGGTTTTGCCAGACGCATTACCGCCGTAGATCGCCGTAATCGGCAGAATCCGTGTCTGATACTTTGACACCCGCGGTACACGCTCGCCATGCTGCCGCTCTCGGCTGGCTGTCATGTTGAAGGTCGTCTTCTCTTTAAATGACATCCAGTTTTCAATTGTGACAGAGATGATCATGAGTGCTCCATTGTTTTACGAGAGAAAACCCCTCTTAACGCACCCACAATAGGCAAATTCATATCTTTTGTCAAGCCTCTTGCGTGATATTTTCGCGTAATCCATGAGATTACCTTGTGGGTCGCTCAAAACTCACAGCATATGATGGCGAGAACCTCTACTCCCCTCACAAATAGATGATCTCCTGCTCGCGATCGGCTTCGATGGCGGCGCGGTACTCGGGGCTTAGCGCGTCAGTATCGCCACGACATGTCGTGGCGATCCAGATGGCAGGCCGCTTGTGTCGCAAGCAGGCCCGCAATACGGCGCGCTCCATTGGCGAGAGAAAGCCGGAGACCACCACCTCACCCGCTTTCCGCGGGAGTTGCCCGTGCAGCGCCGCCTCGCCCCGCGAGGCGAGAAAGGCTACCTTCGGCAGCTTCATCAGCGTTTTGTTGCCGAGCGAGAGCGGCTCGCCACACCCCTCCACCACAACATAATTCTCCGGATTCTGCTCAATATAGCGCCTTATGTTCTGTCTAAAATACCAGCCGGGGCTGGTATAATCCCAGCCTTGCAAGCGCAAGCGCGGGGCTTTCCCTTGCGCTCTATTCTGTGCCTGCACGGCAAGCCGTGCATCTGACTGACTACGCATCATAATTACCAGGCCTGTCACATATTGAATGCTATATTAAGCGGTAGGCCGGAGTTATGCCAGCGCAAAAGAGGCAGCCATGACGCTCTACGTGCATTGGAAGCGGCGCTGTTCTTTTCTCCCTTACTTTTTCCGGTTTTATGTTACGATATGGCCATGAGCAATCGGCCGGCTTCTGAAATTCAAGCAGCTTTTATCGTCAGGGAGGCGGAGCAATCCGCGCCTCACACTCTCACACTCTCCGGTGCGCATGAGCTTTATCAGGCAATCCAGGAGGGAGACTGGGTCGTTTTACTCAATCGTGCCGACGAGGTGACCCAGATCGCCTCTGTGTTGCGTATCCGGCTCGATATCGATCTGACGACGCTCTATTTCAAACAGGAGGGGAGACTCGCTGAGCCGCTCCCTTTGGACGACTCCCTCGTCTCCCCCCTCCCGCTACAGCGGCTCCCCTGGCCCGACTTTATCGCACTCCTCAAAGGGTGCAAAATGGGCTGGTATCAGCCGCAATCTATCCCGCTCATCAAAGACCAAATTTATCTGCGCGAGCTGTTGCAATTGGCTGTAAGTGACGACCTGCTCGGTCCGGCCAACGGCCCTTATGAGGAGATCATCCATGCCGATGTACGTTATCGCTACACGGTAGGCAAGTTGGCACCGATGAGTACCGGTTTCGACCCGCTGGAGAACGATACGCTGGGGGATGATGCCTCCTATGATGGCGATGAAGAGAGTGACGATCTCGACGCCTCGACCAACCTCTCCTTTGTCCCCTCTT
This sequence comes from uncultured Lentisphaerales bacterium, assembly GCA_964599645.1. Taxonomy (GTDB): domain Bacteria; phylum Verrucomicrobiota; class Kiritimatiellia; order RFP12; family JAAYLN01; genus JAAYLN01. The sequence continues at coordinate 4,650 of CAZRGQ010000083.1, forward strand.
CTATCGGCTTCACCTTCTGCGTCGATGGTGATGCCAAAGAGCTTACAATCTCAGCCGGTTGGGGGCGCTATATCCGCACCAAAAGTGAGGTGAGCAGTGATGAGAGTGGCAAACCTTATAACTGTTGGAAGCGCGCACCGGCCGGAGGCACCCATACCATACCGCTCACTTCAGGCCCCATGCGCGAGTTGCAGGCTGACCCTGCGCTGCCCGATATCTACCTCAAGGGCAGCGTAAGCAAGCCGAAAAGTGGTGGAGTTAAACTCGTCACCCTCTTTCTGGTCAATCAACAGCCGCGCCCCGATACCAATCAGGACGCGGCCTGGCTCTTCCAGCCGGAGTTGAAGGTGTGGCATGCCGGGGGAGGCGCAATCTTCCGGCGGCGACCGTTGATCGATCCGGAGAGCTTTGACAACGAACAGCAGGCGCTCGGCATGATCTACCGCCAAGAAGTGGAGTTCGGCGTCGGGCACGGTATCGCCGTACATGCCACCCCGGCCGCAGATGATTACGAGCGTGCTGTTGAGGTCAAAACGGTGGTTCTGCCGGACTATGAAGTACCCCAGACAGAGCCGCCGGGCAACAACGCCGCTGACCGGCCGTTGCTGCGGGAGCTGACAGCCACTGAGAGCTTCGATATGTCGCAGTTGGCCGCAATGTCTACCGTGGCACGTCGTGCTGAACTGGTGGCACGACTCTCTGCGCTGATCGATGATTATGGAGTCTGGATCAATGAACAGCAGGAACGGGTTGGGACGGCTCCACTGAGCGGCTATGATGAGCCGGCCCGGCAGGCAGTCTCACGCTGCAAAACGATTCTGGCGCGGCTTCGTGAGGGGATCGAGGTGCTGGCCCGTGATGACCATGCGCTGGCAGCCTTCGGCTTTGCCAACCGTGCCATGGCACAGCAGCGTATCCATACTATCTATGCCGCTGCAAGACGGCGTGAGGCGCAGACCAGTCTCACGGAAATCGATATCCCCCGCAATCGTTCATGGCGTCCCTTCCAGCTCGCCTTTGTCCTCCTTTCACTGCCGGCATTGGCCGATCCGGCGCATAAAGATCGCACCGACCTGGCACAGGCTGCCGCCGACCTCCTCTGGTTTCCTACCGGTGGCGGCAAGACGGAGGCCTATCTCGGAGTAGCGGCCTTTACCATGGGGATCAGACGACTGCAAGGCGTGGTGGAAGGTCTTGATGGCCGTCGTGGTCTGGCGGTGATCATGCGCTATACCTTGCGCCTCCTCACGCTACAGCAGTTTCAACGCGCCACCACCCTGATCTGTGCCATGGAGCTGATCAGAAGCGAAAACCCCAAACTCTGGGGCGAGACTCCCTTTACCATCGGCCTCTGGGTCGGCAACCGGGTAACCCCCGGTACCACCAAAGAGAGCCTCAAGGCAATCAACGATCTACGTGACCGCCAATTTGCCGCCTCATCACCGGCACAGCTCACAAGCTGTCCCTGGTGTGGTTCAGAAATCGCCTCGGGACGCGATATCACTGTCGACCCGCTGCAGGAGCGGACGCTCATCTACTGTGGCGACAAGTATGGCCGTTGCGAATTCAGCTTGGCCAAAGCGGTCAACCGGGGCGTGCCGGTCGTGGTCGTTGACGAGGAGATTTATCGTCGTCCGCCCTCGATGTTGATCGCCACGGTCGACAAGTTTGCCATGATGGCGTGGCGTGGCGCTATCCGTACGCTTTTCGGCAAGGCAGAGCAGGAGTGTCCGCGCCACGGTTTGATCTGGCCGGAAGGTGAGTGCCGGGGGCACCATAACCGGCGCGGTGAAGCGCCAGCCACCAGCCCCAAAGCAATCAGAGCCTTGCGTCCGCCCGATCTGATTATACAGGACGAATTCCACCTTATCAGCGGTCCGCTGGGAACGATGGTAGCGCTCTATGAGACGGCCGTCGATGAGCTTTCAAGCTGGCGCTATCAGGGTAAGAAAGTCCACCCCAAGGTGGTAGCCTCCACCGCTACCGTCCGTAAGGCAACCGATCAGACACGTGGCGTTTTTGTGCGCGATGTGGCGATCTTCCCGCCGCACGGCCTCGATGTGGCCGACAACTTCTTTGCCGTACAGCGCCCCATCAGTGAGAAGCCAGGGCGTCGCTATCTCGGCGTCTGCGCCCCCGGCAGCTCACGGCCTTCCACCTTGATTCGCGTCTATGTGGCACTCCTGACCGGCGCGCAGTTCCTCTTTGAAGAGTTCGGCGAGTTGGCAGATACCTATATGACTCTGGTCGGCTACTTTAACTCGCTGCGCGAACTCGGCGGCATGAAGCGCCTTTCGGAAGATGACGTACATACTCGTTCCAACCGTGTTGCCAGCGGTGAAAACAGACGTCCCGGCCTCAGTAAACGCTATATCAATAACGTTCAGGAGTTGACCTCCCGTATCTCCAGCCGTGATATTCCCAAGACCCTCAACCTGCTTGAGACTGCTTTCACAACAGAAGGGGCAGGCAGGCAGGCGGCGATCGATATTGTCCTGGCGACCAACATGCTGTCGGTGGGTGTTGACGTCAGCCGCATCGGGTTGATGGTGGTCAATGGGCAACCGAAAAACACAGCCGAGTATATCCAGGCCACCAGTCGAGTTGGCCGTGCCTCGCCGGGTCTGGTCTGCACCGTCTTCAGTTGGTCGCGTCCGCGTGATCTCTCGCACTACGAGACCTTTGAACACTACCACGCCACCTTCTACAAACATGTTGAGGCGCGCTCGGTAACCCCCTTTGCGCCGCGGGCGCTTGATCGAGGTCTGACCGGTGCCATGGTCAGCCTGATGCGGCACCGTGATGCCACCCTCAATCCTAATGGCGGGGCTCAGGCGCTCTCCACCAATAGCGATCCAGCCGCAGTAGAGGTGCAGCAGGTGACAACTGAGCGGGCGGCACGTGTCGCCACACAGCATATCTCGAACCTGACACGCCAGATGGTTGCCGACCGGCTCGACCGCTGGATAAAAGAGGCAACCCGTCCAGGGCGACTGCTCGGCTACGAGAGTGTGCGCAAGCGGGGCGACATGGCACCACTCTTGAAGCGTTCGGGGCTTAAGCCATGGGATGAATTGACCGTTTCGATGTCGATGCGTGAAGTTGAACCACCTGTACCACTGATCTTTGAGGAGGATGCCGCCCGCAGCAGTGACGAGCCTCCATGGCGCTACGGCAGCCGTAAGCAAAAGGAGCAGCCCGGCTCATGAAACACCGTGTTGGCGATGTGCGCCCCAGTCAGGTCATGTGGTCCTACGGTCCCGGTGCCCTGATCGACCTCCCCAGTCTCTCCGTCCTGACTCTCGGCATCAACCGCTGGCAACGGGATCAGTGCCGCAAAATTACCGAAAGCCGTCTGCTGGCCGCAGTACAAAGAGCTTTGGGGCCGCAAGTGACCCAACTACTCGGCCCGCCGGTTCAGGTAGTCGAAAACCTCAACCCCTTTGCGGCAGAAGCCTATATCGGCATGCCGGTGGCTCCTTTTCCGAGTTGGCTACGTTGCACCAGATGCGGCCGACTGGCGCAACACGACAGCGGTCTCTTTGAACTCAAGGCTCATCCCTACCGCCCGGAGCAGAGTCGTTTTATCCACACCAACTGCACCAAGGGCAAACAATCAATGGCGGTGCCGACGCGTTTTCTCCTCGCCTGCCGTAATGGACATCTCGACGACTTTCCCTGGCACTGGTTTGTTCACGGCGGACCTTCCGACTGCCGGGGCAGCCTCACCTTTTTTGAGACAGGTGCCTCACTGGTGCCTGAAAACCTCTTCGTCAAGTGCGAGAGTTGCAACAAATTCCGCACTCTGGCACACGCCTTCGGCGATCGAGCCAGAGAGGTGTTGCCGGCCTGTCGTGGCAGACACCCCCACACACGCGAGTTTGAGGAGTGTGCCGAGACACCACGTACCATCCTGCTGGGAGCGACCAATAGCTGGTTTCCGATCAGCGTCTCGGTGCTGGCGCTGCCGCCGCTGCGCAATCCGGTCGAAAAATTGGTCTCGGATGGCTGGGAATACTTCGCCAGCGCCGACTCCAGGAAGGCTATCCAATTTATCGTCTCCACACTCGAAAAAACGGGCTCACTGCCGGGCATCTCACAGTGGAGCGCTGCCGAAATCTGGGCCGAAGTAGAGGCACGCCAACAAGGCAAGCCGACGGCGACCATGATCTGCGAAGAAGACGTTAAAGCGCCGGAGTGGGAGGTTTTAACCCACCCCGATCCACCCAACGACTGGCCCCACTTTTTAAGTCGTGCAACCAGCGCTCCAAGCGGGTTTGACAAGGAGATTGCAGAGGTGCGCCTGCTGGAACGTCTGCGGGAGGTCAATGCCCTGATCGGCTTCACCCGGATTGAGACACCCGACGAGGCCGATGCGCCTGAGGAACGTCCACCGATGGCGCCTTTGAGCCGTGGTGCCCCCGGCTGGGTACCGGCCAATGAGGTCTTCGGTGAAGGCATCTTTATCCGCTTCAAAGAGGAGAGCGTGGCAGATTGGGAGAGGCTGCAAGCTGTGGCATCGCGCTGCAGAACAGTGGAGGCGGGGCATCGAGGCTGGCGCAACTCCCGCAACCTCGATCCCACCAAAGGCTATCCCGGCATACGCTACGTCATGTTGCACACCTTTGCCCACATGTTGATCCGGGAACTCTCACTCGAATGCGGCTACAACACCGCCAGCCTGCGCGAGCGTATCTACGCCACCGGTACAGCGGAGGATGCCATGCCGATGGCAGGCGTGCTGATCTACACCGCCGCACCCGACTCTGACGGCACCCTCGGTGGCCTGGTTGATCTGGGCAAGCCGGGACAACTGGGAAGGATTATCAGGCAGGCGCTGTCACGTGCCATGATCTGCTCCTCTGATCCCCTCTGTGCCGACCACAAACCGGCGACCGACCGCAGCACCCATGCCTCTGCCTGCCACGCCTGCACCTTCCTGCCGGAGACCTCGTGCGAACGCGGCAACCGCTACCTCGATCGCCAACTTGTGGTTCCCGTGATGGGAGAGAAGAGCTACGCGCTCTTCGACTGGCTGGAGAGTGCCGGCCATGCTGGCCACGAAGATCTTTCTGCCTACGAAAACAACAATGACTACCACTGAGTTGCCAAGAGTAATCGCGTTGCTGGCACGTCAACTGCATATCGAGCGTCTGCACCGCCTTGCCGCCAAATTTGAAACCGGAATCACTGCGGCTACTCTTTCCGATCAGGCCGTTACCTTGGGGGATCCCACCGCAAAACAACTGCGGCACCTCGAAGCCCTGATTATCAAACGGATTGTGACGCCGATTTAAGCTCCGCCCATGCTTCCGTTGCTTCGCTCCACCGGGTAGCGTTGCAGCAGCAGCTAGTCGAAGGTGTCGCGGGCGGTGAGGTTGGGAGCGCGGCGTTCGGCTTTGCCGGAGTG
>CAZRGQ010000084.1:0-10002 GCA_964599645.1 uncultured Lentisphaerales bacterium
TGGATCAAGCAAAGTCTTTTCTTGGAAGAATGGCTCCTAGTTTAACTCCTTTTATTGGTTCGAAGTACTATTCTGGGAAGACAAAAAAGTTGTTTGTTTTTGGCGAAAGCCATTATTTCCCGGAACCTTCGAAAATACATTTAGATGCAGAAAGGTGGTACGTCCAATACTCACATAATGACTTAAACAAAGAAATTAATGAGGTTGGATATATTGACACCAAGTCAATTATTGAGGAAGCGATTGAGCATGATTTTAACAAGGCCTATACGATTTATTATCGCATCGCCAATGCATTGAATGAACTAGGTTTGAAGTATTCAGACGAACGTGAGGCGCTGCAGCACATTACGTATGCAAATTTCTTTCAACGCCCGGCGGAAAAAACGGGTGAGAGTATTGAGGTAAAGCCTATTGATATCCGCATGGCAACCGAAATTGCGCTACTCCGGGTTCAGGATATCCAGCCAGATTTAATGGTTTTTGCGTCAAAAAAAGCTTGGAACTGTTCCTCTGATTTTAGAGAAGAGGTCAAACAGCTTCCGTTTTTGTATGTCCCACACCCGTCTTGTCCCTGGTGGTTTAGAAGTTCTTCGAGGGGTAGAGGAATAGATCAGTTCCAAGGGTTTCTTAATGAAAACAAGTGGTACATTCCCTAATCGGCTCCCCGTGACTGACTGAGGGTTTCTCAGCCAGCCACGGGTGCCACACCACCGCACGTGCCGCTCGGCATACGGCGGTTCCGGTCAGACTCGGGCTTTTGGCCCGTAGTGCAGGATAATCCATGATGTGCGCATGTCGGGGACGCCCTGTTCATGCAGCCAGCGGTTGGTCAGGGCGCGTTGGACGATGCTGTTGGCACTCATCCGCCAGTACCCCTTCCGGCTGCGCGTAGCCAGATGCACTTCCTCGTGCGGTATGCCCAAGGCCAGCAAATGGCGTCGGCGCGTCCGGGGCTGCTTCCATTGTTTCCAATAGTACAACCGTACGCGCCGGCGCACCCATGCGGCCAGTTCGACGACCTGGGAATAGGTGTCGCTGGGGCCTCCCCAGGCAAGAGCGCGTTGCTTCCCGTCACGACCGCCGCATTTACCTCCGCGGCTGAACCTGTGGGCTTCGCTGTGTTGTGCCAGCTCGCCCGCCGCGTCGGCCTTGATATGCGGTTCCTGTTCGTCGGCCCGACGGTTTCCGCTAGCCTTCCTCCCACCGATCGGTTACCCTTTCGATGTTGGCTTCGCGTAGTGATTTAATTACGTTTTCACGTTAGGTCCTTTCACAGGAGACTTACACTCCATTTACAACGCGCCCATGCTGGGCGCACACAAGCGGCGGCACGGAACGCGCTGACGCGCGTTCGTGCGCCTTGATGTTGGACCTTTGTGAATTGACGGTTCAAATGTAAAAGTTTATGATAATTTCATGTCGTTAATCCAAGATATTCGGGTAAAAGTCCGTTCACGGCAGTATGAGTTTTCTAAACATGCTGTTGATCAGGCTATTATCCGAAAAATCAGCGTGGCAGAGCTGGAAGAGGCAATCTCAAACAAGAGCGAAATAATAGAGGACTACCCTGATGACAAGTATGGACCGAGTTGTCTGGTTTTGGGATTCACCTTTCAAAATCGTCCCTTGCACATACAATGCAGCTATCCTGCCAGACCTTTACTGAAAATTATTACTGTTTACGAGCCCGCTACCGCGCTTTGGCATGATTTTAGAATCCGGAGAGAGAATTAATGAGGTGCTGTGATGAGTGAAAGTTTTGTAGAAGCTATGGTTACTTACACATTGGAACTTGATGGCAAGTTCTATCTGATCGAGCGTGTCCCGGCGCGTGTGTGTCGTGAAACTGGCGAACAGTTATTTGCCCCGGAAACTGTGGAGCGGATTCAACATCTTATTCACGGAAAACAAAAGCCTGTGAAGACAATTAAAACACCAGTTTTTGAATATGCATAACCTTGTCCAACAAGCGGCGCCACGGAACGCGCTGACGCGCGTTCGTGCGCCTTGACGTCACATACGAGAGGTGTCAGTGTGATCAATCTATCTCTGTCCCCTAGTGAGTTTTGCCGTCCTATTCTCTGTCCCCAGTTTACGGTCCCCGGTTACGTCGTCTAGCTCTTCGTCAATGCGAGACAATGATCAAGACAAAGATCGGGACGAAGATCGGGACAAAGATGAAGAGGACAAAGATCGGGACGAAGAACGAGACAATCATCAGAGAAACCGACGCTACTCATTCTATGTCCCTCTGGCACCTTCTATGTCCCTCTGGCACCCTTAATCGCCCTCTTACTCGTCACTCTTGCTCCCTACCTCGTTTAAGGCAGCCGTTTAAGAGTAAAAGTTTAAGGCTGGGAGGTTTAAGAGCACCGTTTATGCTCCTCTTCTCTTATCACTCACAACTGCCCCCCCCTGTCACTGACCGATTACTCGGGGAATGCGAATGTGGGGTGCGGAGCGCCCAACTTCCAACATGTAACTCTCAATTTTGGCCGCCTCGTCTGTTGCACCTCACCTGTCGCTGACCAATTTCTCTCCGGTGGTTGACGCTCTTTGGTGTTTTCTACTACAATACCAAGCATGGGTACCTGAATAACAAACGGCAAACCCGGGCCATGCCACTTTTTTTAACGGTATGAGCGCTGAGCACGCGGCTGTTATCAGTTGCAGCCTCTGGAGATAACTGGAGAGAGATGAGATGTCGACACTGAATTATGGAGTTGCGACAAGCGACATTACACCGCCGCTGGGTGTGATGCTGATGGGATATGAACCACGTCCGGCGACGTCGGTTGGTTATCCGTTACGGGCTGAAGCACTGGCGTGCAGCAACGCCGGGGGCGACGGCTGGATCATGGTGAGCGCCGACGTCTGCGCCTTCAACTCGCGGCTGACCAGGCTGGTCTCTGAAGATGTGGCGGCGACAACGGGACTACCGCCGGAGGCGGTGGTGCTGGCAGCCACGCATACCCACTCCGGGCCGCATGTAACCGATGCGCTCTGGTGTGAACGCTCACCACTGGAGAGCAGCTACTTTGCCACCCTGCGTGAAAAACTTGCAGCGGTGGCCATTACGGCGTGGCAACAGCGCGCACCAGGGGAACTGCTCTACGGCCGCACCACGGCACCTGAACTCGGCTTCAACCGGCGTATCAAGCTGCCTGATGGAAACTGGAGCAACAAGTGGACCACACCGGAGGCGGGGCATCAGGGCTACTTTGATCCAACGGTAGAGCTGATCGGCGTACGGCGTCCAGATGGAGCGCTGGCGGCGCTATTGGTGAACTTCGGCTGCCACCCTGTCGTTCTGGGCTCTTCAAGCAGCGCCATCTCAGGCGACTACGTCGGTTACCTCAAGCAGGTGCTCGAACGGGATGGCGGGGTGGAGACAGCGCTCTTTACCGTGAGCGGCCATGCCAACGTCGATCCGCAGCGCTGCGTTCAGGCTGAAGAGTCGGTGGCACGCGAGCTGGGAGAGCGATTGGCTGAAATTGTGGTTGCAGCCTTGCCTGAACTGCAGGTGGTTGCCGGGCACGAGGTGGCAGCGGTGCGTGAAAGCTGGGAGTTTGATACGACGTGGCAAGTGTCAGGGCGGGTGGGTATCTACTTCCCCCACGCCGGCCACGGCAAGCCGGTAGCGACAACCTTGAGCGGCTGGCGGGTAGGAGAGTTGGCCTTTCTGGGACTGCCGGGCGAGACCGTCAGCGAATACCGGCAGCAGTTTGAAGCGCTTTCGCCCTTCAAGCGCACCATCATGGTCTCGCTGGTTAACGACTTTATCGGCTATCTGGCGACCGATGCGATTCTGACAGAAGGGGCCTATGAGGCGATGATGACACCGTTAAACCCGCTGGAGGAGGAGTTGAAGCGACGCGGCAAAGGGGTGTTACAGCAACTGAAGTAAACTGTACCCTACAGGCCGAAAAAGTGTGCGATGCCGGTCAGCATCATCTGCGCCGCCAAGGCCGCCAGGATCAATCCTGTAACCTTACTCAAGATATTGATGGCACGCCGACCGAGCAGGCGCTCCAAGGCCGCCGCCAGGAGCAGCAGTGTACCCACCGTCGCCAAGGCCAGCAGGAGCGCCACAGCACCGGCGATCTTGCGCCAAAGTCCGCTTATCTCGGCCCCCAGCACCAATAGCGTACCAACAGTGGCCGGTCCTACTATAATCGGTATCGCCAGCGGCACGACAGCGATATCCTGTTCGATGTTGGCAGCGCTTCCAGTCGGAGTGTTGCCAATCAGTGCCACGGCACTCAGAAAGAGGAGTGCACCGGTGCCGACCCGGAAGGCGTCGAGCGTGATGCCGAAAAGGGCAAAGAGGATATTGCCGAAGAAGAAGAGAATCAGACAGATCAGCGAAGCCGCTGCGATCACCCGGCAGGCCAGCAGACGCTGGGCCGCTTCATCCAGCTCGCGGGTCAGACTGAGGAACATCGAGAGGGCAAAGAAGGGCGTCAGTACAAAAAAGAATTTGAGCCAGACCGAAACAACGAAGTTTAACATGGCGATCAGGTTGGTATGTGCGGAGAGTTATGAAAGGTAGACAGCAACAGTGGCGTAACAATAGCCCATTCTCTCCTGTTTGTACATGGTAGACTTAAAACAGGTGTGCGTGAGAGCACTTGCCGGGCGTTTGCAGAATCGGTATAGTCAGCTATCGTTTGAAGCTGTTACAGGCATGGCGCAATTGTGCGTCGCCACTACAAGCCGTGTAGGCGGAGAGTTATCGGAGAATTGGATAGAGACTTGAAAGAGAGGCCCCACGGCCGGCTGTGCAAACTGTGGCGTTCGCTACGGAGCGCCCTGCAGTTGGTCTGGCAGGCGGGGCCGGGACTGGCAACGACACAAGGAGTGATGGCCGTGGCGCAGGCGCTGTTGCCGCTGGTGACGTTGTTGGCCCTCAAGCGAGCCGTCGATGCGGCTGCTGCCGCAGTTGGCAAGGGGGCGACTGGCAGTGTCCGGTTGCTGGAGATCTTCAAGGAGAGCGAAGTACGTCTGGTGGCCTTCTGGTTTCTGGTGGGGGCTGTCGCCATGGCGCTGCAGGCTCTGCTTAGAGCCATGGCCTCATGGTTTGCCGAACAACATGCCATGGCGGTAAACGACCTGGTGCATGCGCGTCTGCATGACAAGCTGACCGCAGTCGATCTCGCCTTCTTTGAGGATAGCACACAACAGGATCGGCTCCATCTGGTGCAGAGTCAGGCGGTAACACAGCCGGTACGGGTGCTGGGGAGCCTCTTCCATACGCTCCATGCCGTTGTGGCCCTGCTCGGTATCATGGGGCTGCTGGCGACCATCCACCCGCTGGTACCGCTACTCCTGCTCTTGAGTGGCACCCCGATCCTGCTGCTGCGCATCCGGCGCGGCCGCCGGCTCTTCGCCTGGCGACAGGAACAGGCTCCGCTGGAGCGTGAAGCGAGTTATTTTCATCGCCTGCTGAGCAGTGGCAACAGCGCACAGGAGCTGCGACTGCATGGCCATGTCGACTTTTTGCGCCAACGTTTCGCTTCCGTGCGATTGCGTCTGCGGCAGGCGCGTCTCTGGTGGCGGCGTTATCTGCTGACGCGCGAGCTGGCAGTGCAGACGATCATGCTGCTGACGCTCGGTCTGGTGTTGTTCTGGCTGACGGGACAGCTCTTTCAGGGGGCGCTGACGCTGGGAGGTCTGGTAATGGCGGTGCAGGCGCTGCAGCGCGGACAGGCACAAGTGGGAGGATTGGCCACAGCTTGCGGCGAAATCTACCAGTCGGCGCTCTTCTTCAGCAGCTTCGAAGAGTTGCTGGCGTTACCGCTGCAGGTCGTGGCGCCGGCTGTAGCGCAGCCCGTACCGCGCCCCCTGCGCCAGGGGATCGTCTTCGAGGGGGTCTCCTTTGTCTATCCGGGGACCGAGCGGCGTGTGCTGGAGGGGGTCTCCTTTACGCTGCACAAGGGAGAACGGTTGGCGCTGGCCGGTCCCAACGGTGCTGGCAAATCGACACTGATCAAGCTGCTCTGCCGCCTCTACGATCCTACCGAGGGGCGCATTCTGGCCGATGGCGTCGATATCCGCAACTTTGATCCGGCCGCGTGGCGTCGTCTGATCGGAGTACTCTTTCAGGACTTCGGACGTTATCAGCTTACGGCAGGAGAGAACATCTGGTTGGGTGATCCGCACGGCACACCTGCCGATCCGCGGGTGGCGGCAGCGGCCCGCCAAGCCGGGCTTGAGCGCCTTTATGCGAGCTGGCCACAGGGGTTGGAGACGCAGTTGGGACGCTGGTTGCGTCCAGGAGTCGAGCCGAGTGTCGGTCAGTGGCAGCGTCTGGCGCTGGCCCGCGCCCTCTTGCGTCCGGCCGAGCTGCTGGTGCTGGATGAGCCGAGCAGCGCCCTCGATACCGCCACACAGTCGGAGTTGATCACGCTGCTTAAAGAGAGCACAATCGAGCGCAGCACCCTGATTGTCAGCCACCGCCGGGAGATGCTCGACTGGGCCGACCGGGTCATCAGGGTGGGCTGAGCGGCTTTTAAGCTTGGGTGCAGGCTGTCTGGAATGTGTGGCCATCCATGTTTTATCTTTAGTATTGCATAATCTATCAATCTGACAGCATACCTAGATTCCAAAAACAGTTAAATGCATTTTGCCCATGAAACCCGAACGGGAGTTCATCTGGTGGCGCCCCGTAAAGATCGTCATAAGAAAATCTGGTGGCCACCTGTAGCGGGGCGACATCGATAGCTTTCCTATAGGAGGGTTCCAGCATGGGCAGTAGCAGGCAATAAAAAATATCCTCACGCATTATACGCCACTCTTGGGGCATCTTGCTATATCTCCTGTTCCAATAAAAAGATGCCAGCTCGCAGATTTTTTTTGAACGCAGCGAAAAACCGCCGTTGCCAACGGCACGGGAAGGCCAGATGCCAAGGGCCCTGTTAAACGGGGTCTTTCTCACAAAAGGTGCCCCAGTATAATCATAACGCCCAATAAACTCTTTAAGACCTTTTTGCAGTGGATATCCATCATTCTGTATAACTAGCACTTCAGGGGTGTCAAAATAGCTGTGCAGATTGGAGTTACAGTCCACACTCATCGAGGGAACACTGCCCGGTATCAGAACGGGGCTGAGATGTACACTAATAGTATTGTTATGGCAAGCGACAAATTTCTCTATATATGGGGTCATACGATTTAAAACCAAACTAGTCTTCAGCTTGCCGCAATTCAGCCATGTCTCATACAGCGCACACTCAACCGCATCAAATGTGAGGTCAAATTGGTCAATATCTCGGTAATGATAGATCAATACCGTCACATCATGCTTGCCAGCCAGAGGAAACTCTAACTCGCGAAGCTTTGCAAGACGTCGTTGTTGCCACTCTTTAAAGCTAATCGTCATTATTTGGAAAGTAATCCATCTTACTACCGTTTTAAAGTAGAGAGCGAGCGCTAAATGGCTTCATTCTATTCCATGACAGCCACTTATGTAATGCACAAAAATAAGACACATGGTATTATAACAGGTTGCCATGCGAATTGTCCATATAAGCCAACAAGACGACGATAGCGGTGCTTTTAAAGCTGCTTATCGTCTCCATTGCGCCTTAAATCAGACCGGCCATGATTCGCACATGGTTGTATTGAGCAAATTAACAAACGACAGTAAGGTACACCCTTTGGTGCGTCCCAATCTGTTGGCTAAGGTCGTTTGGCGCATTTTGGATAAAATGAACAATCGGCATATTAATTCCTATCCTGCTGCTCCTCTTTGCGGTTGGACTGGAAGCCGGTTTTCAATTGGCGGGCTACGTGCAATTGAGCGTCTCAAGCCTGATATAATCCAGTTACATATATTTGACTGTGTGCTCACCTATCAGGAGATTAGCCAGCTTCCTGGGTCAGTATTTTGGACTTTTCACGACATGAGTCCGATTACAGGCGGCTGCCACTGCACACCTGATTGTTTGCGCTATTTAAATAGATGCGGCTTTTGCCCTGAGTTGGGGTCTGAAATAGAGGAGGATGCATCCCGCGCTGGTTGGAAAAGTAAGCGGGTTGCGTGGCAGCACCCGAATCTAACGGCTATTGCCCCCAGTCGCTGGCTTGAAAAGGAAGCACGCGCCAGTCCGATGTGTGCCGGACATCAGGTGACCCGTATCCCTAATGGCGTACCTCTCAATATTTTTAATCCAGAACGGCGTCAAGCCGCACGTTGCAAGCTCGGGTTTCATGATGATCGACTCTATCTCCTTGCAGGCTCTGCCGCTCTTGGCAATGAGCTTAAGGGCTTCAATTTTGTTGTCGAGGCAGCGCAACAGCTTGCAATTACACACCCTGGACGCATAGAGTTAGTAACATTTGGACGTGGTGCCCCAACTATCGCCAATTTGCCGCCACGACATTATGGTTATTTGAAAGATGATGTTGAAATGGCGGAGCTATACGCCGCCTGCGATCTATATATTCTGCCAACACAGGTCGATAACCTGCCTAACGTATTGCTTGAATCGATTGCCTGTGGTACTCCTTGCGTCACCTTTGATGTTGGCGGCTGCCCCGATGTAGTACGTGATGGAGTGACAGGTTTTGTTGTTAAAGAGCGAAGTAGTAACGCATTGATCAAGGCGATCGAAGCATTAGCTGGCTTATCAACACAAGAATATGGAACTCTACGTTTAAGCTGCCGTGCTGTGGCGGAGGCCGAATATGGTCTGGAACATATGGCTCAAGCCTATCTCTCGCTCTATCAGCAGCATTTATAAGACGTCTCATGACAGGACTTTGATTTACTCTGGCCGGTAGCCAGCAGTCAATAGGCACCAAAAATAGCCCACAACTAATATCATTGTTGCCCGCGTGCAAGTTTTACCATTAAAGGGCATAACAGGTGCTTATTTTTTGCCAATCAGCCTGCGGCGCAATTGCAACGCACCTTCCAACAGGGATGTTGTAAACCTTCGACCGCAAAGAGTTAATAATTGTGCAATCACCCACCATGCTGTCCAAAATCCACCACTCATTGCCTCTTTATAACGTTTCAAAAATCTAAGCAATCCATTGGGATCCTCTAATTCAACATAACAACGCAACATATTTTGGATGTGAAAATTCACGCATTTACTCCTGGGCGGACCCAAATGCCATAACTCCTCCATCAGACGCTCAATAAACTCGCATGGCTCTGTCAGTATTGCCCGTTTTAATGGAGAAACATCGTTGTATAGTGCCGTTATGTGTGCACTCCAACCAAAAAACCGCTCCTTGAGTGCCATTTTATACCAGCCGTATAGATCTTGTCCCCGTTTCACACCAACAGGGAATATTGCTATTTCGCTAAAAGCATCACGCTCGAAGGAGAGAGCTGAAGTCCAAACCGGATGTTTATCCTCGGTATGGCCAGATTCAAAGTAGTTGCAAATCTCAAAATTATACTCGCTCTCGACTTGTACAGGAATCATCTCCAGGGAGCCAATTCGCTGCCAGTTGCTACTGAACCACTTAACTTCAGGATGTTCATTGAAAAACGCAGCCGCCGTTGACAAGTGATCTGGGTACCAATAGTCATCTGCATCCATCAGGGCGATATAGCGCCCTTGAGCCGCCTCTATACCACGATTTCGTGCCACAGAGACCCCTTGATTAGGCTGTTCAATCACCCGGCAGCGTTTGTCTAGCAGTGGCAGGATCGCTTCCAGACTGCCGTCGGTTGAGCCATCGTCCACTATAACCACCTCAAAACTGCCGAATTCCTGGTTCAAGACCGATTTTAACATCGACTCTACAGCTCTGCATTTGTTATACAAGGGTATCACAACAGAAAAAGACAGAGTGCAATCTTGCTGAGCATGTGGTGTCATTATGCCTTCATACCATGTTTGGACAGAAACGGTGGTGAAAGTTAATTTTACCATCCATTGACTCATCAAACCAGACTTGATTGACTCAAACGGCGACAATGATTTTGGTTCACTAGCATCCCATAGACACCTTAAAACATGCACACTTCCCCCTTTCCCC
>CAZRGQ010000085.1:0-9890 GCA_964599645.1 uncultured Lentisphaerales bacterium
AGCTTGCCGAACTCGTTGATATACTGCTCGGCCAGACGCAGGTTGACGGCATTGACGCCGCCTTCAGTCTTGGTAGCGGCGGCAATTTCACGAATACCATCGGCAGTGGCCGAGGCGACCAGCTTGATCTCGGCGGCCCGACCCTCGGCTTCGTTGATGCGCTTCATCTTCTCACCCTCGGAGTGGGCGATCGCCTCCTGCTTGGTACCATCGGCGCGGTTGATGCGGGCCTGGCGCTCGCCTTCAGACTCGGCGATCAAGGCGCGCTTTTCACGTTCAGCCCGCATCTGCTTCTCCATCGCATCGCGAATGGTCTGCGGTGGTGTAATGTTCTTGATCTCGTAACGTGTCACCTTGACGCCCCAGGGATCGGAGGCTTTGTCGACAGCCGCCACAATCGCGCTGTTGATCAGGGTACGCTCCTCAAAGCTGCGGTCGAGTTCCAGCTTGCCCATCTCGCTACGCATTGTCGTCTGGGCCAACTGCGTCGAGGCGAAGAGGTAGTTGGAGATCCCGTACGATGCCTTGGCCGGATCGACGACCATCAGATAGAGGATGCCATCGACCTCGACCGAGATGTTGTCGCGCGTAATACACATCTGCGGCGGCACATCAACCGCCTGCTCCTTGAGTGAATGTTTGTAGGCGACGCGGTCGATGATCGGTACCAGCAGATGGAAACCGGCCTCGAGCGTGGCGTTATATTTGCCGAGCCGCTCGACGATGTAGGCGCTCTTCTGCGGTACAATCCGCACGCATTTGAAGAGTGTGACGATCACGAAGAAGACGATGACCAGGGCGATGAGTTGTGGCATGATTAGTTCCTTTCGTATAAAAATGGGAGTCAGCGGCGGCGCACCGTCAGAGTCAGCCCCTCACGGGCGACAATCTCGACCGGCGTATCGGGTTCGAGCACCTCGTCCGCCGTGGCATTCCAGGAGACGCCATCGAGTTCGACTTTGCCGGTATGCGGTGCGGCAATACGCTCTAGCACCAGCGCCTGACGCCCGATACAGGCGTCGTCGAGCGAGGAGGATGCTCCATCACGGCTGCGCCCGGTGAAGAGGCTCTTGACGTGCTTGCGCAGCAGCAGCAGCGATACCACCGCGAAGATCGCAAAGAGGAGCAACTGCAGGGAACCCGACAGCGATGGAAAGATGAAGCAGACGATACCGACCAGGATACCGGCCAGACCGAAGAAGAAGAGGATGAAACCGGGTGTGACCACCTCGGCGGTCATCAGCACGATGCCGAGCAACAACCAGAAATATTGGGCGTTATCCATGATGTCTCCCGAAAACATCCCGATGCGCGGAGGGGTGAACAAAAACAGGGTATGCCTTCACGTTTCAGAGCATAACATAAGCGTTGTGATTGTCAAGCGCCACAAATAGGAGTAAAGTACCACTTTTTTACCCTCTTCAACAGGAACTCTTATGCCTCTGGCAGTAGGTATCGTCGGCCTGCCCAACGTCGGCAAATCGACACTCTTTAACGCTCTGACCCGCACACAACAGGCGGCCGCCGCCAACTACCCCTTCTGTACCATCGAGCCGAATCAGGCTACCGTACCGGTGCCGGAGCCGCGTCTGGCCCCGCTGGTTGCACTGGCCCGACCGCAAAAGGTAGTAGCGGCCACGGTTGACTTTGTCGATATCGCCGGTCTGGTGCGTGGCGCCAGCCGGGGCGATGGCCTCGGCAATCAGTTCCTGGCCCGCATCCGCGAAGTCAACGCCATCATCCACGTGGTGCGCTGCTTTGAAGATGACGACGTGGTCCACGTCGAAGGTGAGGTAGATCCGCTGCGGGATGTGCAGATCATCGAAACCGAACTGCTGCTGGCCGATCTCCAGACGCTGGAGAAGCGTATCGATCGCATCGGACGCCTGGCGCGGGCCGACACCTCGTTGCGGCCGGAGCTGGCTGCCATGGAGCAGCTCAAGCAACATCTCGACGCCGGCAAGGCTGCCCGCCACTATCCACGCCCTGCCGGCGATCCCATCCTTCCGGCGTTGGCCGAACTCCACCTGCTGAGCGACAAGCCGCTGCTCTACTGCGCCAACCTCGGTGAAGATGAGCTGGCCAACCCCGCCGCCTCCGCCCCGCTGGCCGCCCTGCAACAACATGCCGCCGCCACGGGTGCCGCCCTGATCACTCTTGCGGCACAGCTCGAAGCCGAGCTGGTGACGCTGCCGGCGGAAGAACGCAGCGCCATGCTGGCGGAGTATGGCCTGGCCGAGAGCGGTCTCGACCAGACGGTCAGGCTCGGCTATGAGACCTTGGGGCTGATAACCTACTTTACTCAGGGGCCGACCGAGGTGCATGCCTGGACCATACCACGCGGCACACGGGCGCCGCAGGCCGCCGGTGTCATCCACAGCGACTTTGAGCGGGGCTTCATTCGCGCCGAAGTGATCGACTACGACGACTTCATCAAGTATGGCTCGGAGCAGGCGTGTCGTGCTGCCGCAGCCTTGCGCGTCGAGGGCAAAGAGTATACGATCAAGGACGGTGATATCGTCCACTTCCTCTTCAACGTCTGACATGCCGGCCAAAAACGACAAAAATTACACCGCCCGCTGCACCCGCGGCTACCTCGAGCGGATTCTCAAGGCGCGCGTCTACGACGTGGCGCGGGAGACGCCGCTGGTGGCCGCCCAGACCCTCTCGCAACGTCTCGGCAACCGCGTGCTGCTCAAGCGTGAAGATGAGCAGCCGGTCTTCTCCTTCAAGGTGCGCGGCGCCTACAACAAGATGGCACAGCTCACACCGCAGGAGCTGGCCCGCGGCGTCATCACCGCCTCGGCCGGCAACCACGCCCAGGGGGTCGCCCTGGCGGCCGAGCGCCTCGCCTGCCGCGCCGTGATCGTCATGCCGGTTACAACCCCGCAGATCAAGATCGAGGCCGTCAGACAACGCGGCGCCACCGTGATTCTGCATGGCGACTCCTACAGCGAAGCCCAAGAGCAGGCCCGCGAGCTGGAGGCGACGCACGGCTACACCTTTATCCACCCCTATGATGATCCCGAAGTGATCGCCGGCCAGGGGACGATCGGCATGGAGCTCTTGCGGCAACACACCCGCCCCATCCATGCCATCTTCATCCCCGTAGGCGGCGGCGGACTGGCTGCCGGCATCGCCGCCTATGTCAAGCGGCTACGCCCCGAAATCCGCATCATCGGCGTGGAGCCGGTCGACTCCGACGCCATGAGCCGCTCACTCAAGGCCCGCCGCCGCATCACTTTGCCACAGGTGGGACTCTTCGCCGATGGTGTCGCCGTCAAGCGGGTCGGGGGCGAAACCTTCCGCCTCTGCCGCAACCTCCTCGACGAAATCATCGTCGTCAATACCGACGACATGTGCGCCGCCATCAAAGACGGTTTCGAAGCTACCCGCGCCATTCTCGAACCGGCAGGGGCACTGGCGATCGCCGGGCTCAAGGCCTATGTGGCACGTAGCGCTGTTCGTGATGAGACGCTGATCGCCATCACCAGCGGGGCCAACATGAACTTCGACCGTCTCCGCTTTGTCGCCGAGGTGGCCGAGATCGGTGAGGCCCGCGAGGCGATTATCGCCTTCAAAATCCCGGAGCGCCCCGGCAGCTTCCGCACCTTCTGCCGCCTGATCGGCAACCGCCCGATTACCGAATTCAACTACCGCTACGCCGACCCGCAGGAGGCCCTCGTCTTTGTCGGCCTGCAGGTGGAGAGTCGCACTGAAGCAAGCGGATTGATCGACAAGATGCAGGCTCGCGGTATCGAGGCGGTCGACCTCAGCGCCAATGAGATTGCCAAACAGCATGTGCGCCACCTCGTCGGTGGCCATGCCCGGAATGTGCAGCATGAGATCGTCTACCGCTTTGAGTTCCCCGAACGTCCCGGCGCCCTGCTCGAATTTCTGAACGCCTTGAGTCGCGGCTGGAACATCACCCTCTTTCACTACCGCAACCACGGCGCCGACTACGGCCGCGTTCTGGCCGGACTCGATCTGCCGGCAGCGGAGAAACGCGAGTTTGAGGCGGTGCTGCACAACCTCGGCTACCGTTTCAGCGACGAGACCAACAACCCCGCCTATCGCCTCTTTCTTGCCGCTACAACGCCAGCAGACGCGCCACTTCAAGCGCACAGGCCGTAATCCGTTCGCGGGCGCCGCAAGCCAGATCGGCAGGATCGAAGTGGCCATGAGCCACCGGAAAGAGGGCTGCGATATGGTGTTGGTGGACCGCCTCGTACCCCTCTCCCAGACAGCCGCAGATGGCAATCACGGGAATGGCGAGACGCTGCGCCACGGCGGCGACGCCCACAGGCGTCTTGCCGTAAATCGTCTGGCCATCCAGACGCCCCTCGCCGGTCACCACCAGATCAGCCCCCTTGAGCCGCTCCTCCAACTGCACCGCCTGCGCTACCAACTCCACCCCGCGCGCCAGCCGTGCCCCGCAAAAGGCCATCAGTCCGAAACCGAGGCCGCCGGCCGCACCGGCCCCCGGTACCTGTGCCAGCTCTACCGGTGCCACCACCTCTCTCCCGCCCGCCGCCCGCCCTTGCCATACGGGAAAGTCGGCCGCCGCCTGCGCCACCACCTCAGCCAGCCGCGCCAGGCCGCTGTCGAGTTGGCGCACCATTGCTGCGGTCGCCCCCTTTTGCGGTCCGTAGACCTCCGACGCTCCGGCGGGGCCGCAGAGTCGATTGGTCACGTCACAGGCCACTTCGATCTCGACGTCGGCGAGCCGCGGGTCGCACGCGCTGCTATCGATCCGATGCAGGCGCGACAGCGCTCCGCCGCCTGGTGGCAACTCGACGCCCTCGCTGTCGAGCAGTCGGTAGCCCAGAGCCGTCGCCATGCCGCTGCCGCCATCGTTGGTGGCGCTGCCGCCGATACCGAGCAGGATATGGCGCACGCCGTGGTCGAGAGCATGGCGTATCAACTCGCCGGTGCCGTAGGTTGAGGTCAGGAGCGGATTGCGTTCGGCCAGCGTGAGCAGCGGCAAACCGCTCGCTGCCGCCATCTCGATGACGGCCAGGTGACGCTCGTCGTCGCGTCCATATTGCGCCACCACCAGCCGTCCCAGCGGATCATGCACCTCTGCCTCAATCAGCGCCGCGCCGGTAGCTGCCGCCCAGGCTGTCACGGTACCCTCGCCGCCATCGGCCATCGGGATCAGACGACACGTGACTCCCGGCAACCCCTGCTTGAAGCCGGCGGCCATCGCTTCGGCCACGCCCCCGGCAGCGAGCGCCCCCTTGAAGGAGTCGGGCGCAATGGCAATGGTCAGTCGGTCGGCACGTTTAAATATCGTCACCGCTACCCCCTGCAGCAGGTTCGGCGATCAACTTGATCCTTACCGCCACATCACGATCGATTGGCGGGATTGAGAAGGTCACCCGCTGGTTGGCCGCCCGCCGCTCCTGCTGCAGGAGGATGGTGCCTCTGGTCGTCTCGTGAAAGGCGGCGCGATAGAGCGCATTGGAGCAGCCCTGCCAGGTCAGCGTCAAGTTTTCGAGCGGTTTTTCGAGCGGACCGTCGGGCTGGCTGAAGCAGGGCCGGATAAAGACCCAGACCAGCGCCTGGGCCGGGCTGGCCGATGCGAGATGGTCCACCTCTGTCGGAGCCACCGGTGTATGTTCATTAAAGGCCAGCAACATGCGCACCGGCTGCAGTTCCGGGTCGCGCCGATCCACCTGCTCCATATAGCGCGCCACCGCCGTATACATCGGGTAGAGGTTCTGCTCTTCGATCACCTGCCACCACCAGAAGAGGGGCGTCCCCGCCAGCGGTGTGGCCGTGGCCGACCAGAGAGCAGCATGCAGTTCGCGCTGCAGGTGGCTCAGACCGGCACCCATGGCCGAGCCGCCAAACTCGGTGATCAGCACCGGCTTCTGGTAGGCTTTGTAGTGCTCGGCGGTTTCGTGTACCAGATTGACGATCTGCAGCGGGTCGCGGCTGCCGTGGTAGGCATCGATGCAGCAGTGGTCGAGTTGCGGTAACCCAGCCAGCTCGGGGCCGGTGATCCGGTAGTCGCCGGAGAGGTGTGTGGCGATCAGGTGGCGATTGAGGTCGATTTCACGCAGATAGTCGCCCATTAGGCGGTGCCAGGCGATCACCTCGGGGTCGCGTTGCGGCACCGGCTTCTGGTTCCATTTGCCGACGAGATCGAGTTCACTCCAGAGCTCCCAGGCGAAGATCGTGCTGTCCCAGCCCCAGCGGGCCACGATGTAGCGGAAGAGCTGCTGCTGCAGCTCGATGGCGCGGGGATCGGTGAAATAGAGCATCGGCTCATCTGCTGGCAGAAAGCCACCCCACTCCTTGGTAAAGGGACTGTCGCGCCACTCGGCGTCGTCACGCAGACCGGCACGACCGTGGTTGTTGAGCACGAGATTGACCCGCAGCCGACTCTGCCGCGCCCACTCCAGGACTCGGTCCAGCTCCCAGGCGTTGCCGAGGTGGTAGTCGCCCAAGCCGTGATAGCCGGGCGAAATGGTCGACCACTCCAGCCCGAGCGACCATTGGCACATCCAGATTTCAACAAAGTTCTGCCGCGCTGCCCCCATTTTGGCAAAGTAGTCGCGATAGATCGAGCTGCCGGGAGGGTGGCGGAAGTGCCAGGGGAACTGCTCATCCATGCGCCGGTCGAAGGGCGACCGGATATTGTGTCCGATCGGGTAGAAGAAGCTGCCGTCGTCGGTCTCAAAAGTGCGCCAATCCGTTGCCGAGCGGCGCACATAGCCGGGCAGACGTGCGGCCCGTGCCTCAAAGGTGGCCTCCTGCGTCTCAGCCGTGCCGTGGCGGTCTGTGACGGTCAGCCGGTAGCGGTAGCTGCCGGGCATGCGCGGCGCATAGCGCACGCACCAGCCGGGACGTCCCTCCGGCACGACCACCTCCCCCACCTCATCCACCATCCGGTAGAACTCCTGCAGGTAGAAGGCGTCGATTCGGTTGGTCTCACCGGACGGCGTCACCAGCGTCATGCCGGCCGCCACCTCGGCCGGATCGAAGGGGTTGGCATAGCGGTCGGGCAGATCAAAGCGCACCTCGAAGAGTCCATTGCAGGGCAGGCTGACGCTGTTGGGGCGTGCATTGAAGATCACCGGCGGGGCCTCATCGGGCCGTTCCGGTGCCTGCAACTGCCAACCGGCCACCTCACAGACTCCCGTATAGGCGGCTTTGCTGAAGAGGCGCAGCCCGACAAACTGCGGTTTGAGCAGCACGCGGTAGTGCCACGCCATCTGATGCCCCACCGGCTGCCAGCCATCGGCCGTGGCAGAGAGATCAAAGCTCCAGCGGTTGGTGCCGCCCGTGACGCTCTGCTGATGGAGCTTTTGAAACCAGTGGCCATCGCGCTCCTTGATGAAGAGCAGCAGTTGCGCCGCCGGCGCATCTGCCGGCCAGACCACCTCGCCCGTCAGACTCCCGGCCTCCAGCCACGCATTGGTATCAGGTGCAAAGAGGAAGAGGTCGCGCTCCCCCGGCAGCACAACTTCACTCGCCAGCCGCGCCACGGCAACGCCCGGCAGGTTGGTGTCTGCCACCCGGAGCGCCAGCGGTTCGGGCACCGCCGCGAGCGGCAGCACCGGCAGCAGGCTCAAGACCAGACGCCAGACTACCCGCTGTCGGGAGAGAGCGGTTTGCAGAGCACGACGAAAGAGAGAGTGGTACGACATCACGTATTTCAATTTGGTGGCCATAGGCGGCATGGAACCGGGCAGAAGTCGCCGGAAAGAGCCACATTTAGCCAGCACCTATCATGCCAGCCGCCATAGCAGACTCCCCTCAGTTAAGGTTTTACTCGCCCCGTACTGTTGTCTGGCACAATCCCTGGCAACAGACAGTAGTTCAATGCTCAGCATAAAGTTTAGGGCCGCATTGCACAACATCAATTCTCTCTGCGGTCTCCCTACTCTACCGGTTAAAAGATGCTCTTGCTGTCTTGCACCTCCGTCAGCAGCAGTGTTGCCGTGATATCCTCAGGCGCGACACTCGCTAAATGGCTCAGCGCTCTGCGATAGGTCTGCATCTGACCGCTGTAAGTCTCGCGCATGCGCTCTGTAAACCCTTCTGCACTCTCCCCCTCGCGACGCCGGTTGGACTTGTAGTCGTAGATATCTCCCTTCAGGTGCCCACTCGCATCGTGACGCAGAACCACCCGGTCGAAGATGCCCGAGAGCCAGGCGCCATCGACCAACACCTCGAAGCTGCGCTCGCGCCACAACTCGACCACCCCCTCCACCTGCTCCAGCGCCCGCCGCAAGGGCGAATCACTTACCAGGTCCACCCCCAGCTCACCACACTGCGCCACAATCTCCTGTGCTGCACTGCTGCCATCCAGCCACTCCAGGCGCTGCAGCAACTCATGTATCTCCGTACCACGCTGCGATCCGGCATCTCTACCCCGGAAAAGCATCGCCGCTGAAACATGCGTATGACCCTGCCACGACGGTGTGGCCAGCGCCACCCGCCGGCGTCTACGCCGCACCACCCTGCTCTTTATCTCCTCTACCGGCACTGCCTCCGTCTTTTTATCATCCTCATACCACCCGGGATTACCCCTCACATAGGGCAGTTCCCCCGACTGTTCGGGCACTTTACGTAACTCTTCCGCCATGTAGTTGACAAAGACAGGAGGCGCATTTTTCCCTTTGTTCTGCCCATATAGATCGACAACGCCCACTTGGCACGTGTCATAGCCACATAGTAACGACAGAGCACATCGTACGCCCGCTTCTCACCTCCCGCAACTCTTCGATAATACGCCCCTCCAACCGCGCCATACTCTCCCTGCGCTCCCCCTCGCCCCCTGCCATCACCTCAGCCAAATCCCCCGTCAGCTTATCCGACCCCAAACGCGCCACCACATCCCCCATCAACAGCCCATCCTCCGTCAGAATCTGCCATACCTCCTCCAACTGACGCGCCACTCCCACCCCCTAACTGAAAGAGCGTTGCCGCCCCTCCATCGACTGCGGCAGCAACATCGGATAATCTCTCACATCAGCCTTCTGCACCATCCTTGCCGTCACCGCCAGCAGCTCCGCCGTCGATGCCACCTTCACCTCCCCTCCTCTCTGGCACGTAATCTGGCGTTGCGTTTCCCGCACTTGCGTTTCCGCTCCGGTAATGCCACAGGCTCCGACCAAGCCTTCTCAGAGGGGGTTGCAGCCATTGATACCGGCCGTCTGCAAATCATCGCCCCCTACGCAGCCCACCGTCAAAACGAGCGCTATCCGACAGCACATTACGACTCGCCGGAGTCACTCTCGGTCGCTGAAGAGAGCGAAATCGCTTACAAAACGATCGCAGCCACCCCGCAAAACAAGCGTCTGATCGATAGCCGCGATGGCTCCGGCAGGCTTGCCGCCAAAGCTCCTTACCTGATTCGCGATACGATGAAGGTAACCGGCTTCTCCACCGGCTTCTCCACCGACTTCCCCAAGCCACTCTGTGCCCTCTTCTATGCCGATCCTGCCGATCCGATGCGTGGCGGCACCGGCCACACCATCCGCGTCTGCCAACAGGAAAACGTCCCCGTCGTCCTGCAAGGCTCCTGGCAGCAGTGGCTACAGAGACTGATGTGAGTCCCCTGCCTTTTGCCACCTCCTGTAGCTCACAACTGCCACCCTCACTGACCCTGACCTATGAGGAGGACGGGGAGGAGGACGGGGACAGGCAACGACGGCAACGACAACGACGGCGGGGACAGACAATGCTGTATGGCTACCACCACCATATTGTTCTCTGCCCCCCGTTTACGCAGAAATCAACAGAAAGTGGGGGCAGAAAGCGGGGACAGAGAAAGCGGAGAGAAAGCGGGGACAGAGAAAAATATTTTTCAAAGTGAGTGGAAAAAATGGAACTGCCACTCTTCTATAGGGTGGGTAGGGCGAGTTGCCCAACCA
>CAZRGQ010000086.1:0-9844 GCA_964599645.1 uncultured Lentisphaerales bacterium
CCGCCCTCCAACGGCGCGCTCGGAGAGCGCGCCCTACCCTGGCACCGGAGCCGGGCAAAATTGAGCGATTAGCGACCCGGCGATCTGCGGCATCTGCGTTGAAAGCCACAAAAGGCTTTAACAGCCCAAAGGGCATGTGGGCGGGTTCTGGCTTCTGAATTCTTGGTGCGCATCCACTATTGTGGATCGCGCCCACAATCCATCCTTTACTAAAAGGCACCTTTTGGCGTACAATATCACCTTTTAATATGAGCGTATCGCCAGACGCTCAATACCGATTTTGCAGGTTCTCTTGTGTATCTGAAATCACTTGAAATGACCGGCTTCAAGAGCTTTGCCGAGCGTACCAAGCTCCTCTTTGAGCCGGGATTGATCGCGATTGTCGGCCCCAACGGGTGCGGCAAGAGCAACGTCTCTGACGCCATCCGCTGGGTCCTGGGCGAACAGCGCCCGACGGCTCTGCGTGGCTCCAAGATGCTCGATGTGATCTTTAATGGCACCGACCAGCGCAAGGCGATGAATATGGCCGAGGTGAGCATCACCTTTGCCGATTGCGACCGTCTGCTGGATCTCGACTTTAACGAGGTTACGATCACGCGCCGCGTCTTCCGCAGCGGCGAAAGCGCCTATTTTGTCAACAAGAACCAGTGCCGCCTGAAAGATATCCAGCGCATGTTCATGGGTACCGGTATCGGTACTACCAGTTATTCGGTGATGGCTCAGGGGCAGATCGATGCCATCCTCTCGTCACGTCCCGAGGATCGACGCCTGATCTTTGAGGAGGCTGCCGGTATCACCAAGTTCAAGGCCGACCGCAAGGAGGCGCTGCGTAAACTGGAGCAGACGGAGGCCAATCTGTTGCGTTTGGCCGATGTGATCCGCGAGGTTAAGCGCCAGATCGGTTCGCTGCAGCGTCAGGCCGCCAGGGCGCGCCGCTATCAGGAGCTGAAGCAGACGGTGCGGGGGCTCGATATCTTCGTGACGCGCCGCAAACTGGCGGCGCTCGATACGCGGTTGCAGACGCTTGATGATGAGCTCTCCGGGCTGGCGAGTCTGGAGATCAAGGGTCAGAATCTGGTAGCTGAGGCTGAGACCGCAACGGCCGGGCTCCATGCTGCCATCCGTGAAAATGAGCAGCGGATCGGTGAGACGGGCGAGGCGGCGGCTGAGGATGAGAGCCGGCTGAACCATGCCGGTGAGCTGATCAAACTGAATCGGCAGCGGATTGCAGAGTATCGGAGCTGGTCGGAACGCGATGCCCGCGAAGCAAGCGAGGCCGAACAGCAGATCGGCACGGTCAAGGAGCGGCTCGCAGAGCTTGAGAGGGAGCGTCTGGAGCTGGCGGAGCAGCTCAAAACGGCCCGGTCGCAAAGGGAGCTGATCCAGCGGCGTGTTGACGAAGAGCGGCGGCAGATCGAGGAGCTGCGGCGCGAGTTGCAGGCCAAACGGAGCGAAAGCATGGAGCGCGAACGCCGCGCCGTCCAGTTGCAGAATGGTCTGGCGGCGATGGAGAGTCGTCAGCGTAGCGCCCATGTGCAGCGCGAGCGTCTGGCTGCTGAACATGGCCAACTGCAACAGACGCTGACAACACGCCGGGAGCAGCACGAACTGCTGACCGCTGAGGTGGAGAGTCTGCGGCAGCAGGCGGAGGCGGCGGCGGAGGCGTTGGCGGAAGCCGCCGCCGCACGGCAGGAGACGCTCGATGAAGTGCGCGCCGCGCAGGAGGAGAGCGGACGCCTGCAGGCGCAGCGGGCGGCCAAGGTGGCTCAGATCGACCTTCTAACCGAGCAGGAGAGCCGGGCGGAGTCGTTTCAGAGCGGCTCACGCATGTTGCTCGACAGCGCCAACCCGTTGCAGCTCGAAAAGGGTGTGGTGCTCGGGCCGCTGGCCGGCAAGTTCAAGGCCTCGGCTGAATACCGTCCGGCCCTCGAGGCGGTGCTGCGCGCCTGGATCGATGCGGTTGTGCTGCGCCATGCCGACGACGCCCCGGTAGTGCTGCAACGTCTGCTCAACTGCGGCGGCAGCGCGGCATCCCGTCTCGTGGCGGCGGCGGGCACACCACCCCCTGCGGCCACCACCCCGCCACCGGCAGGCGGACTTACACCTCTGGCCGACCATATTCAGGTGGCTGATGACTTTGCGGAGGCGGCAGCCCTGCTGCTGCACAACGTCTTTATCGCCGGCACCCTTGATGCGGTTCCCAGTCCGCTGCCGCCGGGGTACACCGTGGTTACGCTGGCCGGGGCCGTCTTCCGCGGCAACGGCTGCTATGAGCTCTGGATGCCGGAGGGCAGCGCGGCTTCGCCGCTGTCGCGGCGCATGGCGATCAGCGATGGTGAGGAGCAGATGGCGGCGCTGGAGACAAAGCTGGCGACCCTGAAGAGCGCCCTTGAACGGCTGGCAGCACGGCAGCAGGTATTGCAGGAGAGTTGCGCCACAGCGCAGCGCGAGCTTGATGAGAGCCGCCGGCGCACGGCCCAGCGTGAAGGCGAGTGGCAGAGCGTCGGCCGTGAGGTGGAA
The DNA here is from genome assembly GCA_964599645.1 of uncultured Lentisphaerales bacterium. Classification (GTDB taxonomy): domain Bacteria; phylum Verrucomicrobiota; class Kiritimatiellia; order RFP12; family JAAYLN01; genus JAAYLN01. The sequence goes on from CAZRGQ010000086.1 coordinate 2,521, forward strand.
CGCACCATTGAGCGCCTGGCCGTGGTGGCAGATGAGCTGGAGCTGGCGACAGCCCAGACTACGGCGGCGGAGGCGGAGCGCAGCGAGCTGGCGGACGAGCTGGCCCGGATCATTGCCAGCCGTGACGAGTTTAACGCTGCCATCTATGCGGCGCAGGAGCTGTTGCAGGAGCGGGAGGCCGACTTCGGCGAGAGCAACCAGCAGCTCACCGAGGCGCGCATCGAGGAGTCCAATCTGGCGCAGCAGTCGGGGCACCTGACCAATCAGGGCGAGATTTACGCCGGGCGCATCGATGAATTGCAGCGCCAGATCGAGGGGCGCAGCCGGGGGGTGCAGGGCTATGATGCCGGCATTCTCAAGCTGGAAGAGCAGATTGCCGCCACCGAGGCCCAACTTGCGCCGCTCAAAGAGCGTGTTGCCTTGTCGCGGCAGCGCCTCGATGAGTTGCGCCGCCTGCGTGATGGCAAGGGGCGCGAACTGGCCAAGGCAGAGCAGGAGCTGGCCGGCCGGCGGCAGTCGCTCGATCAGTTGCGCAGCCACCACAATGCACGCGAGGTCGAGCTGGCCGAGGGACGTGTACGACGCCAGAATCAGCTCGACCGGATTCTGGGCGAGTACCAACTGAGCGCCGGGGAGTTTATGGACGAGCCGGATCCCAAATGGGATGGCGGGAGCGAGCCGCCGCTGCCGACGATCGAGGCGCATCTCGCCCGGATCAAGGGCGAGCTGAATGAGATGGGACCGGTCAACCTCGTGGCGATCGAGGAGTATGGCGAGCATGAGGAGCGCTACGCCCTCTTGTGCGCCCAGGAGGAGGATCTGCTGAAATCGAAGGAGCAGATCCTCGACCTGTTGCGGATGATCAACAAGAAGTCGTCCGAGATGTTTGCCAACACCTTTGAGCAGGCCAATGCCAACTTCGAGGCGATGTTTACCAAGCTCTTCAACGGCGGCACGGCCAAGCTGGTGTTGATCGAGAATCAGGAGGATCCGCTTGAATGCGGTATCGAGATTATCGCCCGTCCCCCCGGCAAGCGGTTGCAGTCGATCTCGCTGCTTTCGGGTGGCGAGCGCACCATGACGGCTGTCAGCCTGCTCTTCGCCATCTACATGATCAAACCGAGCCCCTTCTGCATTCTCGATGAGCTCGATGCGATGCTTGACGACTCCAATATCGGCCGCTTTGTGCAGGCGCTCAAGGATTTCCTCTCGCAGTCGCAATTTGTGATCATCACCCACAACCAACACTCCATTGCCAACTCCGATATCGTCTACGGCGTGACGATGCCGGAGAAGGGCATCTCCAAAATCCTCTCGATGCGGCTGCCCGATATCGGAATGCGTGAACTGGAGATCGTTGACGAAGCGCCGCCCGCAGAGGAGCCGGTAATATCATGAACGAGACCAACACTACGGCGCTGGGTGCCTTCAACGGCTTTGGCAGTCACGTCTTCAGCATCGCCACGATGCGCCACTACCTTTCGGAGCAGACCTACCGTCTGCTTGAAGCCACCATCATGCATGGCACCGCCATCGACCCTGCCATCGCCGATGAGGTGGCCGAGGCGATGAAGAGCTGGGCCTTGAGCAAGGGCGCCACGCACTACACCCACTGGTTCCAACCTCTTACCGGCGCCACCGCCGAGAAGCACGACTCTTTCTTTACGCCCGACGGCGAAGGCGGTGTCCTGGCCAAATTCTCCGGACGTGAACTGATTCAGGGTGAACCCGACGCCTCCTCATTCCCCTCGGGCGGCTTGCGCGCCACCTTTGAAGCCCGTGGCTATACCGCCTGGGATCCGACCAGCCCTGCCTTTATCAAAGAGACCAACAACATTCCGGTCCTCTGTATTCCCACCATCTTCTGCGGTTTTCACGGCGATGCCCTCGACAAGAAGACCCCCCTGATGCGTTCCAACCATGCGCTGGCACAGCAGGCGGCACGCATGGCGCGCCTCTTCGGCATCGAGAGCAGCGAACCGGCCTACACCACCCTGGGGGTCGAGCAGGAGTACTTTCTGGTAGAGCGCGACGCCTATCTGCGCCGCTCTGACCTGCGGCAGACGGGGCGCACTCTCTTCGGCACCCGTCCTGCCCGTCACCAGCAGATGGAGGATCACTACTTCGGCCATGTCAAGCCGCGCGTCCTCGCCTTCATGGCCGAGGTCGATGCCGAGCTCTGGCGGCTCGGCATCCCCTCCAAGACGCGGCACAACGAGGTGGCTCCCGGCCAGTTTGAGATCGCCGCCATCTTCGAGCGCCAGAATCTGGCGATCGACCATAACATGCTCACCATGCTGGTGTTGCAGGAGGTTGCCGAACGGCACGGCTTCGTCTGTCTGATGCACGAGAAGCCGTTTGCCGGCATCAACGGCTCCGGCAAGCACAACAACTGGTCGCTGACCGGACCCGACGGCAAAAACTGGCTCGCTCCCGGTGAGACGCCGCACGAGAATGCCAAGTTTCTGGCCACCATCGCCGCCGTAGTGGCGGGGGTCGATACCTTTGCCGACCTGCTCTATGCCACCGTCGCCTCAGCCGGCAACGACCACCGTCTCGGCGCCCATGAGGCCCCGCCGCCCATCATCTCGATCTTCCTGGGTGAGCAGTTGAGCGATATCGTGAGCCAACTGATCAACAACGGCGGTGCCAAATCGAGCAAGCGCGGCGGCACCATCCAGGTGGGGGTCTCGACGATTCCACCACTCCCCTGCGACGCCACCGACCGCAACCGCACCTCGCCCTTCGCCTTTACGGCCAATAAATTCGAGTTCCGCGCCGTCGGCTCCAATCAGAGCTGCGCCGGCCCAAACGTCGCCATCAATGCGGCGGCCACCTGGGGCATCGACCAGCTCTGCACGCTGCTCGAGGCCGAGCTGGCCGCCGGAGTCACCTTTAACGAGGCGCTGGCCAAGGTGCTCAAACACCTCTTTAAGAAACATCAGCGTGTCCTCTTCGATGGCGATAACTACAGCGACGCCTGGCGTACCGAAGCCTGCCGGCGCGGTCTCCCCTGTGCGCTCTCGACGCCAGAGGCGTTGGAGGCGCTGCGCAGCCGGCCCACGCTCGAGATGTTCCAGCAGTACAGCATCTTTACCGAGCGTGAACTGCTGTCGCGTTTCGATATCTACAGCGAAAGTTATCGCAAAACCATCATGATCGAGGCCGCCTGTGCCCTGCGTATCGTCCGCACACAACTGATACCGGCCGGACTGGCCTGGGCGCGCGAGCTCGCCACTTCAGGTGACGAAGCGCCGCTGGCACGCCTCACCAAACGGGTCCGCAAGCTGACTCTCCAGCTCTTGACACTGGCCGAAAAGATCGAGCAGACGATCGCCAAAGAGAACCCCGCCGCCTCACTCACCATCATGGACCAGATGCGCACCGCCGCCGATGAGCTGGAGACCCTCACCCCGGCACACCTCTGGCCCCTGCCCACCTATGCCGAGATGCTCTTCTTCGACTGATGGGAACCTCCGAACCGAGCCGAACCGCCTTGCAGCCTACCCCCACAATCAACTATCAGCCGATCACCCTGGCCGACCGCGCCTGCTTCATTGCGGCGGCCGCCACCCTGCAGCGCGAAAGTTGCGAATGTAACTTCGTCAACCTCTACGCCTGGCGCAACCTCTACCAGTCGCTCTACACCCTCTGGCAGGGGCGTATTGTGGTCCTCTGGCGCACGAGCAACATGCTGCTCTTTCCGCAAGGTGCCTGGCTGCCGCCGGTGGAGCTGGAGCGTATCCGGCGCCAGACGCAAGAGGAGCAGCGTGGCCATCTTGTCTGGGGCGATGTCCCCTGCGACTACATTGAGGCGCACCGCTCTGAGTTGGAGCAGCTCTATCGCATCTCACAACCCGAGGGCGATGCCGACTACATCTATCTGGTCGACGAACTGGCCGCCGTACAGGGGCAGCAGCACCAGAACACCCGCCGCCTCTTGCGTCAATTTGAAGAGCAATATCCCGATGGCGAGTTGCAGGACGTGGTTGCCGGCGATTTTCCAGCCATTCTCAAATTGAACGACGAAATCCGCCGCCACTCCTCGGGTAAGCGCGGCACCGGAGATGAGGCACGGGCGCTGGAAGAGGCCTTGATGGCCTTCGACGAGCTGCACCTGGCCGGCCTCAAGCTGGTCGACGCCACCGGACGCCTGCTCGGCTTCTCGATCTGGAGCCGCCCCCTGCCGCAGAGCGCCAACGTCCACTTCGAGAAGGCGCAGCCGCTGATCGACGGCGCCGCCCAGACGATCCGCATCGGCGTAGCGCGCCGGCTGGCAGGCGAAGTACGCTGGATGAACCTCGAACAGGACCTCGGTTTTGCCGGTCTGCGACGCTCCAAAATGGCCTACGGTCCCGACCACTTTGAACGGCGGGCGCGCCTCACCCCGCTCGCGGGAGGCGAGGCTCTGTGAAACCAGGCTACCGGCAACTGCTCGACTACCACATCTCGGCTCAGCGTGGCATGTTTATCGATGAAGTGCTGCCGGCGCCCGGCGCGGCCGGAGAGCTGATCTTTTCGCATCAGGAGGACGAACCGCTCTGGAACCTCCTCTTTGTCAGCAATTTGGCGGCGGCGCTGGAGCATGAGGCCGAGATTGCACACCTCTTTATGGTGCGCGACCGTGACGTAGTCTGGTCGTTGCCCCAATCGCTGCCGCAGCCGGGAGGCGCCTGGCGCGAAATATTGCGCGCCGTCTGGATGGCACAGCGGCTGGAGCCGCTGCCACCGCTGGAGCTGCGCCATACCAGTATCAGCCGGGTTCACTCCGCCAGCGAAATCGCAAGTTTCAACCGGCTCTACGCCGCCGTCTTCTGGCACGACCCGCTGGCGGAAGAGATCGCCCTGCCGATCACGAATGAGTATCAGGTGACGCAGCATAGCGACGACTGGGAGGTGAGCCATTGGCTGCTGCATGAAGGCCGCGAGGCTGTGGCGATCGCCTCGCTCGTGAGGCGCAATAACGTCTGCGGACTCTATAACGTCGGCACCGCCCCGGCGCACACCCGCCGCGGCCACGCTTCACGGCTGGTAACGCAACTGACACGCCTGATGGCCGCACAAGGCTGCAGCACGATGTTTCTGCTGACGGAAGATGCCACCCTGCCCCCCTTCTATGAGCGGCTCGGCTTTGAAACCATCGAAACCAGCCTCTTCTATCGCCATACCGGAGCCGGCCTCCGATGATCTTGCCGGTACTCGATTCACTGTTGCCGGTGCTGCTGATGGTCGCACTCGGCACGGCCCTGCTGCAGTTCAAATTCCTGCCGGAGCCGGCCTTTCAGGCGCTCAACAAACTCGCCTTCTGGGTGGGGTTGCCCTGTATGCTCTTCACGGAGATAGCAGCGGTAGAGGCCGGCACCGGAACTGTATTGCAGATCACACTCACGATTCTGGCGGCTGCCGCCGGCACCGTAGCGTTCGGCTGGCTGGTGGCCCGGCTCTGGCGTCTGCCGCCGGCCACCAGACGCGCCTTTATCCAGGGCGGCTTCCGTTGTAACACCGCCTACGTCGGCCTGCCGGTCATCTACTACGCCTTCCGCAACAACCCCGAAGCACGCGCGATCGCGATTCTGGCTCTGGCGCCCGCCATTCCGATCTATAACATCGGCGGGGTGTTGCTGCTGGTCGACTCCGGCAGCGGCGGCATCAAGCGCCGTCTCGGCAAAGCGCTCTACGAGATTGCCCGCAACCCGCTGATTATCGCCTGTCTGCTCGGACTGCTGGCCCTCCGCTATGGCTGGCAGCCGCCCGGCTTTATGAGCCGCACGCTGCAGGGCATCGGCCAGCTCGGGCTGCCGGCCGCGCTGCTGGCGCTCGGGGCTTCGCTCTCATTCAAGCGCACCGGCGGACTGAAGCGCAATGCCCTGGCGGCCAGCCTGATCAAGGTGGTCGTCTCGCCACTGCTCGGCTATCTGGCGGGACGTGCCCTCGGCCTGACCGGCAACGACCTGCTCGTGGCCGCTGTCTATACCGCTACCCCTACGGCGGTAGCCTCCTATGTGATGGCCGAACAGATGGGGGCCGACAAAGAGCTGGCCGCCGCCATTATCGTGCTCAGCACACTACTCGCCTTTCCCGGACTGATGCTGGTCCTGATCTGCCTGCAATAGCCGGCGCCAACGGAGCCACAGATGACCAAACAAAAGAGAGAATTCGCCGCCTTTACCGTCACCCGGCTTGAGCAGGGGAGGACGCTGCAGGAGTTTCTGGCAGAGCGCCTGAAGCTCTCCCGCCGCCAGGCCAAGGAGCTGATCGACACCCGTGCCGCCTTCGTCAACCGACAATCGATCTGGATGGCGCGCCACAAGCTGCAGAGTGGCGATGTGGTTGAGACCCGGCTCTACGAGCCGCCCCCAAAAAGCGAGCGCAAACTGCGCCTGCTGGCCGAAGACGAACACTACCTCTTTGTCGACAAGCCGTGCGGCATGCTCTCGGTCGGGAGCGACAGCGTCGAGACGACGCTGCGCAGCCAGCTCGGCGAGCCGGCGCTGCGTTGCGTACACCGTCTCGACCGCGACACCTCCGGCTGTCTGCTGGTGGCCCGTTCAGCGCAGGCCTTTGAGCGCGCCGTCGAAATCTTCAAAACGCGCCGCGTCAAGAAGAGCTACGACGCCCTGCTGGCGGGACGCATGACGCAGCCGGTCATGACGATTGAAGAGCCTCTCGGCGGCCTGCCGGCCCGCACGCATGTGCGCCGGCTCATCTGCAACAAGGATGCCACCTTTGCCCGCATCAGGATTGAGACGGGTCGCACCCATCAAATCCGCCGCCATCTCGCGGCGGTGCGTCATCCTGTGATCGGCGACCGCCTGCACGGGCTCAAGGAGAGTCGTGACCAGCGTCTGATGTATGTGCCGCGCCAGATGCTGCACGCCGTCGAGCTCGAAATGCCCCACCCCTGCGGCGATGGTCGTCTGCGCGCCCACAGCCCCCTCCCCGCCGATTTCCGCCGCTGCCTGCGCCTCTTCGACCTCGGCAAATAGGCCAGAGGGCGGGGCAGGCGGATTTTAACCACGAATCCCCGAGTGAGGGGGGGGCGGGGGATAGTAAGGGGATGATTGGCTGAGAAGGGCGTGTGGGAGTGAACGCTGATCTCGCTGATAGCGCGGCTATTTTCGCCTGCTGCGCAGGCCCGCTGATCGCTGAAAATAGCCGCGCCGGGCTGCGGGCCTTGGCACCCGTCGGAGGGGAGGGGGATTGGAGGATAAAGGGGGATTGGATGAAAGAGGCTGTGGGGTGCCAAGGCGGATGTGAATTGTAAGCCCAGCCGGAGTACCGGCTTTAGCCGGAAGCCAAAAAGGGCCTTCAGGCCCGACGGAAC
>CAZRGQ010000087.1:0-9753 GCA_964599645.1 uncultured Lentisphaerales bacterium
TATGTGACAACCACTATTTAATGCCAGAGCTGAATGCACTTAACATGCTGCAAGGCAACATATTAACTTAATATAAGTGACGTTTTCAACTTTCAGTATTGACTTTGAAGTTAGCTTTATGTAAATATCGAAGTCAGCTTTATGCCGAGAGACGGACTTAGTAGGTGCTGCTCTCTGCATAAAGCTGACCTCGGAGGTGTTACGATGGAGAAAAGGTCTATTGTATTCGACGAGGGGGAAGCTGCCCTGAAGCAAACGGTTGCACCGGAATTGCAACAGGGATATCGTGAAGCCATCGTCAAATTCAGATACTGGCTAAAACAAACCGGCAAGACTCCAGATGTAGAGACTTTCAAGTCCCATCTGAAGTGGAAACAGTCATATCTGCCGCTAAATTAAGCCGATTGCCCAGTGTCCACAACGAAGTATGAGCAACAACACAGGTTGTTGCTGTCGGGGATGTTGCTATCGGCTTTCTAACACGAATGATGATTGATGGTGCTATCTGGAGCGATATCCACGGAGACCACGATATTTATGGTATCCACGGCGAGGTGGATGACCCCCGACCCCGTGACTCCCGACGCCCGTATGACCACTGAGGGACGCACGTTAGCGCGTACCCTCGGACGGCTGGTTGGGCTTTTTTTCATCTTTGATTTCCCTGACCGTGGGCGTCTTCTGTTCTGCCAGTCCTCTTATGAAGGCCGCAACTTCAGCATGATGTTCCTTCTCGAATGGTTGCTTCAGCAGTCTGATGCAGTCGTCGAACTTTTTGAGTTCCCGAAGTATCTCGGCCTTAGTAATACGCTGGTCGGGGTTCTTCTCGTCCATCAGGTTGGCAAGAGCCTGAAGGTTGGCTTCCTGGGCGGATGACCAAGTGACAGTCGCGCTGTCGTTTGTCCTCACCGCATCGTTTGCAGTCCACCAAGCCTTCCAACGTAGATACAGTTCCTTCTTTTCCGGCAGTTTGGCCCCGCCAAGAAGGCTGAGGAAGTCGGTTTCCGTCGGGAGAGTGGGTTTGACTGCGTTCGGCCAATTCCTGTCCTTATCCCACTTTCTCTGTTCGCCGAGTTGCTTGGCCTCATCAATCCAGAACAGTGTGCTGCATTTCGGGCATTGCACCAACCAGGGACGGTCTGGGAGCATGGGGGCAACTATCTTGCCATCGGTCCAGAACCTTGCTCCGAAGGTGTTACCGGACATCATGGTCGCTTGTTCCAGAACCATCCCGCACTTTGGGCACTCACGGATGATGTCCGGGCCGGGCTGCCACGCCACGGCGGCACCCATGCATAGCAGCGACAGGAGAACCGATAAGAAGTACGTTGGGCTTTGTCTCATTGTGCCACAAAGTATTTTGTAGCTCTCCCGTTCATTTTGTTTGGCGAACAGTGTTATTGAGCGTACTTCACGCTACAATATCCCTTACCGAGGTTCTAACGTAGAGACTCTTCTACTTTGCGTCAACTCTTTTCGCAAAACTGATAACATTTAACGTTTCAAGTGGCTGGCGCGCTGCGGCGGCGGTGAAGGTTGCGGGGTGGCTGACCCCATGACGCCTGACCCTATGACGCCTGACGCCATGACGCCCAGCGTCATGATGTTATTTGGTCGGCGGGGGGCGGGGGTCATGGAGTCAGCTCCGGTTAACGTCTGCGCTTTCTGCTGTGCGCCTGCCGCTATTTTTGGCGCCGAGCGTTCTCGGCCGGGTTCTCGGCCGGATTTTCGGGCCAGGCGTGTTTGGGGTAGCGGCCGCGATACTCTTTGCGCACCAACTGGTAACCGCTGCGCCAGAAGCCGGCGAGGTCACTTGTAATGGCGATGGGGCGTCTGGCAGGTGAGAGGAGGTGAACCACCAGCGGCACGCGTCCTTCGACGATGGCGGGGGTCGTCTGCAGGCCGAAGAGCTCCTGCAGTGGCGCAGCCAGCACCGGCTCTTCTCCCTGATCATAGCGCAGGGCAACACGACGCCCATTGGGCAGCAGCCAGTGGGTTGGTGCCAATATCTCAAGACGGCGACGCTGCGCCCCCAGAAGGAGCAGCAGCGGCTCCACCAGATCGATACGTTTGATCTGCTCCCAGCGGGTGACCTCCGCCAGCCAGGGGGCGAGCCAGACGGTCGGCTCCACGGCCAGGGCCTGGTCGGAGAGGTCTGGCCAGTTGCCGCCCGGATCAGCTTGGCGCAGCAGGGCCACACGCGCCTGCAGGTTGCGTGAGGCGCTGTTCCAGCCGAGATTGGCGATGCCCTTCTCGCTGATGCCGTCGGCGAGCGCTTGCAGACGCGCCTCGGGCGGGATTTTGCCAAGCGGAGCTTCGCGCAGTATCAGCGCCCCGAGGCGCTGGCGTCGCCAGGCATGGACCCGCTCTTCGCGCCGATCCCAGCGCACCACCGCTTCACTCTCAAGCTGATCGGCAAAGTCGCTGGCCAAGTCGGCCGGATCGAGCGGAGCGGCCAGACGGATACGGGCACCGCCTTCACTCTCCTGCAGCGTGGCCAAGGCCAGCCACTCTGAGTTGGCGAGGAGCTCTTCCGGCTCCAGCCGGGCACCGCTGCCGGCCGTCGTCAGGTAGTGACCCCGACTGCCACGCTGCTGGGCCACACGGTCGGGGAAGGCCCAGGAGAGGAGCCGCCCCACGGCCAGGCTCTGCTGATCCTGCGCCGGAAAGCCCCGGCTCCACTGCTGTGCCAGCCGCCTGATCCGCTGCCGCCAGGCGGCCACTTCGCCACTGTCGCCCTCCTGCTGCAGCAGCTCCAGCAGGCGGCGCACATCGGTCTCATAACGCAACGGCGCTGCGCCACCACCGCTCTCCTCCAGCAGGGCGGCCAGCTCTACCGCCTGCCGTGGCGCCGTGTGACGGGTAGCCTCTGCGATCATGTGTGCCAGGCGGGGATGGAGCGGCCAGTGTGCCAGCTTGCGCCCCCGTGCGGTGGGGCGTGCAGCGTTATCGAGCGCACCTAGCTGCTGTAGCAGTCGGGTAGCCTGCTGCCAGGCGGCGTCGGGCGGCGCTGTGAGCCACGGCAGGGCGGCCGGCTCATCAGCTCCCCAGGCGGCAGCCTGCAGCCGCAGCGGGGCGAGGTCGGCATCGTAGATTTCGGGGAGGGCATGCAGCAGCAACTGCTGCTGTGTAGCCTGATCCCAGAGGCGATAGCAGATGCCGGGGCCCATGCGCCCGGCACGGCCACGCCGCTGATCGGCCCGGTCGCAGGTGATGCGCACCGTCACCAGGCGTCCCATGCCGGTGCGTGGCGAGAAGCGCGGTAGCCGCACCATGCCGCAGTCGATCACCACCCGCACATCTTCGATGGTAATACTCGATTCGGCAATCGAGGTGGCCAGCACCACCTTGCGCCGTCCACCGGCTGCCGGTCTGATGGCCGCCTCCTGTTGCGGACGTGGCAAGGTGCCGTAGAGGGGATGGAGCTCGACCCCCGGGGCCGCTCCCCCCGCTTGCAGCAGCGAGGCGGCACGGCGGATTTCGGCCTCGCCGGGCAGAAAGGCGAGGATGCCGCCCTCGGTCTCACGCAGTGCCTGGCGTACGGCTCGTGCCACTCTCTCAGGCAGCGGTTCGCTGCCGGCCGGACGCTCAAGGTAGCGGGTCTCGACCGGCCAGGCCCGGCTGGTTGCCGTAACGGTAGCGGCCTCACTGCCGAGGTGTCGAGTTACACTGGCGCTATCGAGTGTGGCCGACATCACCACCAGACGCAGATCGGGTCGCAGCAGACGACGGGCATCGAGCGTCAGGGCGAAGGCGAAGTCGGAGTGGAGGTTGCGCTCATGAAACTCATCAAAGATCACCAGCCCCACCTCCTCCAGCGCAGGATCGTGCAGCAGCCGCTGCACCAGCAGTCCTTCGGTGACGATCTCGATACGGGTGGCGGCGCTCACCTGGCGTTCCAGACGCACCTGATAGCCGACCCGCTCCCCTACCCCCTCACCCAGCATCTGCGCCATGCTGCGTGCCGCCAGCCGTGCCGCCAAGCGGCGCGGTTCGAGCAGGATGATCTTGCGTCCCTGCAGCCAGGGGGCTGACAGCAACGATGGCGCGACCAGCAGCGTCTTGCCGCTGCCCGGCGGCGCTTGCAACACCAGCGGCCGGTTCTCTGCCAGATGGCTGGCCACCTCCGGCAGGATCGCCCTGACCGGCAGGTTCCAGAGTTGCACCTCCCGGCTCATCTACTATCCCGCTTGCTCACAGCCGCACGCTCTCCATCACTCAGCTCTTGGCCAGAGCCGATTTGACCGAGACCCCCGGCAAGGCACCGAGCCGCCCGGTCAAGCCACCCAGCTCATCGGTGGTCGCCTCGATCACAAGGGTGATCACCGCCACACCGCGGTTGCGGTGTGGCAGTCCGACACGCGCCAGGATCAACTCGCCCGCCTCGGAGAGCACCTGGTTGACCGCCGGACTGTTTTGCAGGCGCTTTTCAACGATGATGCCGACAAAGCCGATACGTTTGGACATAGGCGCTCAGATCCTCTCCGGTGTGGCGATACCGAGCAGATGGAGGCCGTGTTGCAGTGTCTTGGCCACCAGTTCGCAGAGATGGGCGCGGCTGTCGCGGATCGCCGCTTCGGCCTTGAGGATCGGGAAGCGCTGGTAGAAGCTGCTGTAGAGCTGCGCCAGGGCGAAGAGGTAGTCGGCCAGGGTGTTGGGTTTGTAGCTTTCGGCGGCCCGGATCAGGGTGCCGGGGTACTGTAGCAGATGGAGAGCCAACTGCCGTTCGACAGCCTCATGCAGCAGCAGTTGCGCCTGGCGCGGTTCTACTCCCGGATGGGCGGCGGCATATTTGTCGAGCAGGCTGCGGATACGGGCATAGGCATACTGCAGGTAGGGACCGGAGTTGCCATCGAGCGCCAGCGCCCGATCCCAGGTAAAGACGATCATATTCTGCGGGTCGTGGCTGAGGTCGGCATACTTGACGGCTCCCAGTCCGATATCGCGCGCCAGCGCCGCCTGTTCCGCTGCCGGCATCGCCGGGCTCGACTCTGCGATAATCGCCAGGGCGCGCCGCTCCGCCTCATCGAGCAGTGCTTCCAGCCGGATCACATTGCCTTCACGCGTGGAGAAGGTGCCTTCCGGCAAGCGCATCAAGCCGAACCAGACGTGCTCCAGACGGGAGGTGAGTCCCAGTTTGCGACAGACGGCAAAGAACTGGCGGAAGTGGAGCTGCTGTCGCTCGTCGGTGACATAGATAATGCGGTCGGGCTTGAACTCGGCCTCGCGGCTGCGCACTGTGGCGATATCGGTGGTAGTGTAGTTATAGCCGCCATCCGATTTGCGCACGATGCAGACCGGCATCCCCTCGTCTTCCAGGTCGACCACCAGCGCCCCTTCGCTCTCGCGCACCAGATTGCGCTCCTCCAGCAGGGCTACGGTCTCCGGCAACATCTGGTTGTAGTAGCTCTCGCCGCGATAGAGATCGAATTTGATATCGAGTCGCTGATAGATGCGGTTAAACTCTTTAAGGCTTAACTCGATGAATTGCCGCCACTGAGCCAGGTTGTCGGGATCACCCTGCTGCAGCTTTACCAGCTCGGCGCGGCAGGCATCGAGCCAGGCGGGATCTTCCCTGGTACGCTCATAACTGGCGACGTAGACGCGCTCCAGCTCTTCGATCGGCGCCTCGGCCAGCCGTGCCGGATCGGCAAAGTGGCGGAAGCCGAGGATCAGAATGCCAAACTGTGTGCCCCAGTCGCCGAGGTGGTTGTCGGCAATCACACGGTAACCGAGAGCCTGGTAGATACGGTGCAGGGCGTTGCCGATGATGGTTGAGCGGATGTGGCCGATGTGCATCGGCTTGGCGATGTTGGGGCTGGAGTAGTCGATGATCACCGTTGCACCGGCACCGGGTGCCGGCAGACGCTCCGGCCCCAGCGCAGCCGGTCCGGCAAGCAGCTCTGCCAGCCAGGCGGCATCGACCCGCAGGTTGATAAAGCCGGGGCCGGCTACCTCCGCCGTGGCCGGAGCCGCTTCGCTCTCCAGCTCCGCGACGATGCGTTCGGCAATCAAGCGCGGCGCGAGTCGCAGTTTGCGGGCCAGTCCCATGGCGTCGTTGCATTGAAAATCGCCGAAGGCGGGATCGGTGGCCGGTACCACGCGCAACTGCGTCTCGTCGTCCTGTGCGCCAAAGGCACGGCAGAAGGCCGCCTGTAGCCACGCGGTCAACTGCTGCTCGGCATTGTTGTAAGAAATCGAGCTCTGGGGGGGTAAATTTGTCATGCCTAAAATTAGCTTTTACAGCCATGAAAGGCAAGTGCTATGCTAAGGGCGCTATGCTTTATGCCATCGTCTCTGATATCCATGCCAACCTGCCGGCCTGGCGGGCCGTGCTGGCCGACCTGACGACTGCCGGTGCCGAGCGTATCATCTGTCTGGGCGACGTCGTCGGCTACGGCCCGCAACCGCGTGAGGTGCTCGCCTCGCTCTACCGGCACGTCGATGCCTTCGTGATGGGCAATCACGATGCCGTCGCCTGTGGCCGCATGACGCCTGAGCGCTTCAACAGCCAGGCCCGGGTCTTGATCGAGTGGACCTCGCAGCAGCTCTCCCGGCGTGCCAAGGAGTTCATCGACTCCGCCGCACTCTCGCTGACCGGCGACGGCTTCACCTGTGTCCATGGCGAACTGGGGCAACCGGGGGCCTTTCACTATCTGATGGAGCCATCCGACACCGACCCCTCATGGGAGGCGACTGACGACGCTCTCATCTTTGTCGGCCATACCCACCGCGCCGGACTCTTCGTCCGCGGCAGCAGCGGCGTGACCCACCCCCTGCCGGCGGAAGACTTCATTCTGGAGGCGGGCAAACGCTATATCGTGAACGTCGGCTCGGTCGGCTACCCCCGTGATGGTGATCCGCGGGCAGCCTACTGCCTCTACGACAGCAGCAGCAGGGCCGTCTACTTCCGCCGGGTCCATTTCGACTATGAGGCTCTGATGGAGGCGGTGCGTGAAGCCGGTCTGGAAGAGCCGTCGCGGCCGCTGCTCAAACGCGATCCCGTCTCGCTGCGCCGCCCGGTGCGCGACCAACTGGAGTTTGATCCCGCCTCCAAGGCGTCACAGATGGTTACCGGTGTAACGCTCTCACGCGATCTGGCCCTGCTGCACAAGAGCAACCGGCGCTGGCGCAACATGGGAGCCGTAGCGATTCTGCTGGCCTCGCTGATGGCGGGAGTGGCCGGGGCCATCGTAACCCATTTTATGACCCTTACCTCGGCCACGGTCCCGGAGAAACCGCTGGTGGAACGTGAGGCCATAGTGCCCTCCGATCTCATCGGCAACCTGCTGCCACCGCTGCCCTACGCCCTGCAGGAGCGCCAGATCAGCGGCTGGCGCTATACGCTCTCACGCCCCGAGGTGCAGCGTTTCACCCTCGAGAGCGACTTCTCTGTCCCCTCGCCGCATCTCAAGATTCACCACCAGAAGCGTGCGCTCTTGCGCCTCGAAGCCCCCGACTGGCTGCTCAACGGAGTGGCCGAAGGACGCCTGCGCTCGCGCTTGCAGAGCCTCTGCGGCGAAGATTTTGTCGGCACCGTCAAGGTTGTGGTGGTGCTGAGTGAACGCGACAAGGGCAGTCAGGGTCCCCTGCGCGAGCGCACCGTCATCAACCACGCCCTGCCCCTCAAGAAGTTCGCCGCCTGGGAGCCGCAACAGCAGACGATGGAGAAGAAGCGTCCGCCCCTGCGCAGCGAGAGCGAACGCATCTCCTACGCCATTGAAGCCGACTTCAGCGGCACCCTCTCGCTGGCCGATATATCACTGGTCATCGTTCACGATTAACCCCGGTTAACCCCACCAACCAGGAACAGCACAATGCACAATACCACCCCCGCCAACGCCAACGCCATCATCCCCAAGCCGGCCTCTCTCACTGTCGCAGAGGGCGAATTTATCCTGACCAAAGAGTGCGTCGTTGTAGTCGACGAGGCGACACGCCTGACGTCTGCTGCCCTGACCGACGCCCTGCGTCCGGCTCTCGGCTGGCAGTTGGCGGTGGTGACGACTCCACCGGCCGATGCCCGAACCATCACCCTCATGCTCGATCCGACTCTGACCGGACTCGGCAGCGAAGGCTACCAGTTGCAGGTCACATGTGACGCGGTGACTCTCACCGCCCCCACGCAGGCCGGGCTCTTCTATGCCGTCCAGACACTGCGTCAGCTCCTGCCCCCGGAAAGTTACTCCCGTACAGTCGTAACGCGCCAGAGCTGGCCGATTCCCTGCGTCACGATCAGCGACCAACCCCGCTTCGCCTGGCGCGGCCTGATGCTCGACACCGGGCATGATTTCCAGCCCCTCTCCTACATTTTCCGCTTTATCGACCTGATGGCGCTCCACAAGTTCAACGTCTTCCACTGGCATATCGGCGATCTCGGCATCTTTCCCCTTGAAATCGAGGGCTACCCCAAGCTGCAAGACCCGCAATACTTCGGCGATCGCGAGCGCGGCACTCCGCCGCGCCGCGTACGCAACGGTCGCTATACACAGGATGAAGCGCGTGCCGTTGTCGCCTACGCTGCCGCGCGGCATATTACCGTTCTGCCTGAAATCGACATGCCGGGCCACTCCACTCCGATACTCAACGCCTATCCGGAACTCGACTGCCCCGTCCCGCTCAAGGAGCCGGGTGAAGGTGTTGGCTGGACCGAAGTTGTACGTTGGGAGTATTGCCTCGGCAACGAAGCTGCCACCGACTTCCTCAAGGAGGTTTTGAGTCAAGTCATGGCGATCTTCCCCTCCACGTACATCCACATCGGCGGCGACGAGTGTCCGTCCCAACATTGGGAGCGCTGCCCGGTCTGCCGGCAACGGTGCCAGAGCGAGGGGCTGGCCGACAGCGAGGCGTTGCGCCTCTGGTTTCTGCAACGTATCGAACGCTTTCTGCGCGACCACGGCCGCCGCATGATCGGCTGGGATGAGCTCTATCAAAACGGCATCGGCACGACAACGGCCATCATGGCCTGGCGCACCCCTGACAAGCTGCGCGGCCCCGCCGCCAGAGACGGCCACGAGGTGGTGGTAGCCGAATATGGGCATCTCTACTTCGACTTCAGCGAAGAGGCGACCCCGCTCTCCAAAACCTATGCCTATGAGCCCATGCCCGCAGGACTCGATGCTGCCGCCAGCGCCCGGGTGCTCGGAGTACAGGCACAGCTCTGGAGCGATCACCACCCCGAGATGGCGGAGATCGACCGCCTCCTCTACCCCCGCGCCACAGCCGTCGCCGAGATCGCCTGGAGCGCTGCCGGAGAACGCAACTGGGACGACTTTACCAGCCGCCTGCAGCCGCACATCGAACGCCTGGCCCACGGCTTCGGCATCGCAATCCCCGCCTCTGCCATTGTCTGATGCGAGACTAAAAAAAACGGCACCTTGACCTGGGTTGTGATCAAGGTGCCGCCGGGTTTGAACAGTCGGTGTCGATAACGCCTCCTTTCTCTTTAAGTGCTTAGGAGTGTGCAGCTCTCTTATCGCAAGCGGCGTGCCAACTGCTGCAAGCCCGGTTAAGGTTCAAGAAAGAGAGCCGATCGCCGGCTTTGGCCTGTAAAAGGGTTCCGGACCGCTCCCGGCCCGGCCGCCAGCAGCGTCACAATGTCACAGCAACGGGCAGGTTGTCGCATTGTTGCGGGCATAGGTGGGCACCATAGAGGGGGACAGAGAACAACAAAAGGCGGAGCAGGAAGGAGGGCCAGAGAAACAGACACCACCACCTCATCCATCCATTCTCTGTCCCCGGTTTACGCTCCAG
>CAZRGQ010000088.1:0-7437 GCA_964599645.1 uncultured Lentisphaerales bacterium
TCTGCCAGGCAAGCGGCATGTTATGGTAGAGAGAGCGAGCCAGCACAACAATTAACGGTGCCCGGCCCTTCAACAGAAACCCCAAGACGTCTTTTTCGAGCGGCGAGTGGAAGCCACTCATAATCGGTGTGCTCTCATCCCGCACCTTGACGGCCCAATCATAACACCGCAAGACCTGCTCGGGTGGTATCTTCTTGGAGGCTAAAAAGGCCGTTTTGGGTAGCTCAAAGAGGGCCCGGTTGCCGCTTGAGTTGCTATTGTCCAATACCATGATTGCGATTTTAACAAGCTGAACCGGTAAAGTCAAAACGAGACGGGTGCGATTCAACCGGGCTGAATTGCACCGTATTCAGAAGCCGGGAGTCAATATCCAGCAATCTCTTGTCTTCGTCATGTGAGCATAAGAAAAAGCACATTTTTAAGCGAAATCACTCTGAGAGCCGGATTCTGGCTTCTGAATTCTTCTCAGAGCGACTGCTGCGCCTCATCCAGCTCGCGCTGCAGCGCCTCCAGCGCACTTGCATCGCGCTCCCACTCCAACGCCACCTTGTGCAGCTCAAACTGAACGCTCCGCAAACGGCTCCCCTTACCGGCATAGTCGACGTCGGCAGCCCCCGATGAGAGCGCCTGATTCAACTCCTGCTCTTCGGCTTCAAGCGCTGCAATTCTGGCTTCAGCCTGCTCGACCCGCCGCTTGAGCGGGGCCATGCGTGGTTGCAGACGCGCCCGCACCTGCGCCCGTGCCTGACGCAGCTCACGTGATGAAACCGCCACGCCACCCCCCTCACGCACGCTACCACGGCTATCCGCCGCCGTACCTGCCGCCGCACCCTCTGCCTCTGCCGCACGCCGTGCCTCCCATTCGCGATACTCATCGTAAGTGCCGGGATAGCGCTCGACACCACGCGGCGTGATTGCCACGATTGAAGTCGCCAACGCCCTGACAAACTCGACGTCATGGCTCACCAGACAGATCGTGCCGTTATAGTCGCGCAGCGTCTGCTCCAGCGTCTCACGTCCCTCAAGATCAAGATGCGTCGTCGGCTCGTCCAGCAGCAGGAAGTTCGGTTCCGAGAGGAAGAGTTGCAGAAAGGCGAGCCGGATGCGCTCGCCTCCGCTCAAGACGCCGGCCGGCTTCTCGATATCGTCGGCGCCGAAGCCGAAGCCTCCCAGCAGGTTGCGCAGGTCGCGTTCCGGCTTGTTGCCTGCGGCCCGTTTGGCACAGGCCAGCACCGAGACCTCCGGCGGAATCGTCTCGGCAAACTCCTGCGACTGATAGCCCGGCACCACTTTGTGCCCCAGCACAAACTCCCCGGCCGTCGGCTGACGCACGCCGGCCAGCAGCCGTAGCAGGGTCGTCTTGCCCATGCCGTTGTAACCGACAATCGCCACCCGGTCGCCGCGGTTGATGCGCAAATCGACGTCGTGGAAGACCGGCTGCCCGGCACCTGCATAGGCGAAGGCCACCCCCTCCAGCCGGGCCACCTCAACACCACAGTGCGGCGCCGGTGCCAGCCGCAGCCGCCCGGCGCTCTGCAACCGCCCGGGGATATGAATCTCCTCCATCTTCTCCAGCATTTTGATGCGGCTCTGCGCCAGCGATGCCTTGGCCGCCGAGGCGCGGAAACGTTCGATAAAACGCTCCAGTTGCTCGCGGCGGCGATCCTGATTCGCCTTGGCCGCCAGGAGGGTGGCCAAGCGGACTTCACGCTCTCGCAGGTAGAAGTCGAGATCGCCGGCATAGCGTGTCACCTCTCCGGCATCGACCTCCACCGTCAACCGCGTCAGGCTGCGTAGCAGATAGCGGTCGTGCGAGATCAGCAGCAGTGTCCCCTCATAGCCGCGTAGAAAGCGCTGCAACCACTCCACCGCCGGCAGGTCGAGATAGTTGGAGGGCTCATCCAGCAGCAGCAGCTCAGGCATCGCAGCCAGAATACGTGCCAACTCGGCCCGCATGCGCCAGCCACCGCTGAAGGTGCGGAAGGGACGCCCGAACTCCCCGGTAGTGAAGCCCAGCCCTCCCAGAGCGCTCTTGACGCGCACTTCAAGGTCATAGCCGCCGAGGTGCTCAAACTCCGTCTGCAGTCTGCCCAGACGCTGCAAGCTGCGCTGTCGCTCCGCCTCATCAGCCGCCTCCTCCACCGCCCCGGCCGCCGCATGCAGCTCCAGCTCCAGCTCGTGCAGGCGCGGCACGCCACGCATGGCATACTCCAGCAGCGTCTCGGCGGCATGGGCCTCCTCGGCATGTTGCCGCACAAAACCGATAGCCGGCTTGCCCTGCAGGGTAACACGACCGCTATCGGGCAGACGACTCCCCATGATGAGCTGAAAGAGGGTACTCTTGCCGGCACCGTTGGGACCCACGATCCCGACACGCTCACCGCTGTTGATCTTCAGGTCGATGTTGCGCAGCACCTCCTGGGTGCCGTAGTTGATACTGACGCCGCTGAATTCAATCACAACTCAGTCACACATCCCTGCGTCAAGCACGCACTATGTCTGTTAAATTGGTTCATCGCTGGTGACTCTTAAGTATACCAATTTTACCGGTAGCGTAAAGCGCCTGCACAAAAAACCCAGACCGCCCTCAAAGAGCACAATTCATGCAGCTTCTATACCTGTTTTTGCAGCTTCAGCCAGCTCTATCTGCGACAATTTCCATGTTCTCAACCACGGCCAAGCAGAAGCAACAGAGACGCAGGATGTTTGCAATCAAGTTGTTATCTGGTATAAGATGGCACACAGGACGCGCATCACGCTCTACAACTCACACTGGTTACTCTTTTATGGTATCGATACTACTGGCACCGATGGCCGGCTTTACCAATGCGGTAACGCGCCGCATGGCCCACAATCTGGGGGCCGCGTGGTGCTATACCGAGATGGTCAATGCTGCCGGTCTTGCCCGTGCCGATGGGCGTAGCTGGCAACTGTTGGAGCTGCTGCCCGGCGAAGGAGCGGTGGTGGCGCATCTCTACGGCAGTGAGCCCGACGACTTTGCCCGCGCCGCAGAGCGCGTGGCAGCCACCGGGCGTTTCAGTGCGATCGATATCAACGCCGGCTGCCCTGTGCCCCGGATTTGCCATACCGGAGCCGGTGCGGGGTTGATGCGTACCCCCGGACGCGTGGGAGCGATCATCAGGGCAGTACGTGATGCCGCCGGGCTGCCGGTAACGGTCAAGACGCGTCTCGGCCTCAAACCGGGTGCAGCCTGCTGCCATGAGATGCTGGCACATGCAACCGAAGCAGGGGCGGCGGCCTTCACCATTCATGGCCGCTACCTCACACAGGGACACAGCGGAGAGGTCGATTTTGCCGAGGTGGAGCGTCTGGCGGCGGCGGCCACGATACCACTCATCGGCAATGGCGGCATTCGCGACTACCGCACTGCCAGCGAATGGGTTGCGCGCACGGGGGTGAAGCGACTGATGGTGGGACAGGCGGCAATTGGTAACCCCTGGCTCTTCAGGGAGTTGCAATCAGCATGCGAGAGTGAAGGCGCAGTAATCCCGCCACGCCCTGCGCTGGACGAGATCCGGACAGCAATCGGGGAGCATCTGGCCGGCGAAATGGAGCATCGCAGACTGATTGCCGGACGTTACCGGCTGCCACCCGACATCCGCAGCCCGGAGGAGGCCGCCGTAATCACCTTTCGCATCCACCTCTTCCGCTACCTGCGCGGCTTGCGCGGCGCCACCCGGCTCCGCCGCCGTCTCACTTCGCTTGCGACACTGACCGAGGTGGCCGAGGTGGTGGATGCGTGTCTCGCACAAGAGGCAGAGTTCCGCGCCTTGGCTTAAACAGCATTTTGCGCTGCTTGCTGTTCTGCGCGCTTTGCGCTAGAATAACGCACTTACATCACTATGGAACTCCAACGTCAACCATGCCCACCACCCATGATGCTTTTTTAGGCTCGCTTCTGGCACGTACTGCGCTGGTAACGCCAACACAGGCGACCGAGGCGCTCGCCTTGGCACCTGCCGCCGAGGGCGGCCTGGTAGAGGCTGTGGTATCCGTTACCGGCTGCCGTGAAGAGGAGTTCCTGACCGCCCTCGCTCCACTGCTGGGACTCACCTTTACCCATCTGGCACAGCTTGAGCCCGACTCGGCCCTGATCACCCGCCTGCCGCCACGTGCCGTCTTCCAGTATCACGTGGTGCCGGTAGCGCTGGAGCACGACATCCTCACCGTCGCTACCAGTGATCCCTTCAATACCGGCATGGCCGACGGCCTGCGACTCGCTATCGGTGGCGCCGTCCGTTTTACCCTCAGCACCCGCGAAGAGATCGGCAAGGCCGCCCGCAAATATTACGGTGTCGGCGCCGACACCGTCGAGCAGATGATGGAGGATGGGCGCTTCGACGCCGATCTCGACGCCGACCTCTCCAAGGCCGACCTGAGCCAACTCGGGCAGGAGGCCTCGATCGTCCGCTTCGTAAACCAGATCATTGCCGAAGCCGACCGCCAGGAGGCGACCGATATCCACTTTGAGCCGATGGAGACGGAGTTGCGTATCCGTTACCGCATCGACGGCATGCTCCACAAGGTCGATGTGCCACCGCAACTCAACCGCCTCAAGGCCGCCATCACTTCACGTCTCAAGGTGATGGCCAACCTCGACATTGCCGAGAAACGCCTCCCGATGGATGGACGCATCGGTATCCGCGTCAATGCACAGGATATCGATATCCGTGTCTCGACGATGCCCACCACCTACGGCGAGAGCGTCAGCCTGCGCCTCTTGCAGAAGAGCGGCAACTTCGTCCGACTCAACGATCTCGGCTTCCAGGAGAAGGAGCTGAAACAGATTACGAAGATCATTCACCGCCCCAACGGCATCGTCCTGGTAACCGGCCCCACCGGCTCGGGCAAATCGACCTCACTCTACGCCTTTCTGCACGAGATCAACCGCATGGATGTGCGCATCCTGACGGCTGAAGACCCGATCGAATATGAGATGCCCGGCATCAACCAGGTGGCGGTTAAGAGCGATATCGGCCTCACCTTCGCCCGTATCCTGCGCTCCTTCCTGCGTCAGGACCCCGATATCGTCATGGTGGGTGAAATCCGCGATGCCGAGACGGCCGAGATCGCCATCAACGCCTCGCTCACCGGCCACCTCGTGCTCAGCACACTCCACACCAACGACGCCGCCGGTGCCTTTGTGCGCCTGATCGATATGGGCGTCGAGCCCTTCCTCGTCGCCTCCGCCGTGGCAGCCGTCATGGCGCAACGTCTCGTGCGCCGCCTCTGCCCCCACTGCCGCCAACCGCTGCAACTGGCCGCTAAACATGTCGCCGGTCTCGACGCCCTCCCCCCCTTCGTCCAGCTCGGCGCCACCATCTACGAGCCGGGCGGCTGCGACAAGTGCGGCCAGACCGGCTTTCGCGGGCGTTGCGGCATCTTTGAACTGCTGCAGGTGAGCGACGAGATCGAGTCGCTCGTGGTAGCCCGCAGCTCTTCAACCGACATCCGCGAAAAGGCGCTGGAACAGGGTATGCACACCCTGCGTGATGATGGCTGGCACCGCATCCTGGCCGGCATTACCACCATCGGTGAGGTCTTGCGCGTCACAGAAGAGGAGGCAAACTGATGGCTACCTTCAGCTATGTCGCCTTTGATCGCGGAGGCAAACGTATCGAGGGGAGTGTAGAGGCGGCCGATCGCCGTGCGGCTCTGCTGGCCGTTGAAAAAATGGGGCAGGTTCCGGTTAACGTTACCGAGCAGAGCCCTGCCAAGGCGGTGCGCGCCACGGCCTGGTGGAAGCTCGCCGGTGGCAAAGAGCGCATGAAACCGCACGAGGTGATGCTCTTCACGGCCGAGCTGAGCGACCTCCTGGCCGCCGGCATGACTCTCGGCAACGCCCTCAACTGCCTCGCCGGACGCAGCGACAGCGCCGAAGCCATCGTGGCCGCCGACCTGCGCGACCGCATCATCCGTGGCGAGTCGCTCTCCAGCGCCGTCCGCGCCCATCCCGATACCTTCCCGCCTCTCTATGGCAACATGTTGCGTGCCGGTGAAGCCAGCGGTGCCATCTCCGAAGTGCTGCTGCGCCTCAGCGAACACTACGAACGCACCACCGCCATGCGCTCGCGCATCATTCAGGCGCTCGCCTACCCCGTGATCGTGCTGGTGATGGGGGTCGGTGTCGTGATCTTTGCCATGATCAAGATCGTGCCGCAATTTATGAAGGTCTTCGAGAGCATGAACATCGCCTTGCCGCTCTCAACCCGCATCCTGATCGGCAGCAGCAACTTTGCCCAGCGCTATGCCATCTTTATCGCAATCGGGGTCGTGCTCCTCGGCGGTCTCCTCGGACGCTACCTGCAGACGCCTCCCGGACGCCGCATCTTCGATCGCCTCAAACTGCGTACCCCCCTGATACGCGGCATCATCGCCAACAGTATCTTTGCCAACTTTGCCCGCACCCTCCAGACACTCCTCTCCAATGGCGTCACGGTGGTCGATGCCCTGCGTATCACCGAAGAGACGGTCGGCAACGTCATCATCGCCGAAGAGCTGCGCCACGCCCGCGAAAGGGTCACCGACGGCACTTCGATCTCCGGACCGCTGGCCGCCGGCGGCATCTTCCCGCGCGTGATGATCGACCTGCTCGCCGTCGGCGAACAGACGGGCGACATGCCCAGCGCCCTCAACCATATCGGCCGCCGCTTTGAGAGTGAGCTCGACCGCAACATCAAACTCTTCACCACTGCGATCGAACCGATTCTGATCGTCTTCGTCGCCGGCGGTGTCGGCTTTGTCGCCATCAGCATCCTCTCCGCCGTCTTCAAAGTCACCAGCGGCCTGGGGCAGGTTTAATTGTGAGCCTGCCAACCATGCCTGCAACGGAGAGGATCAATCCGGCGGCGACGTTACTTTGTTAAAGCAAGGCAGTGACACACCAAAGCTGCCGCCCAAGGATATGCCGCAGCTATAACCACTCTTGGAGACTACGCCTTTATGGGAGTCGGCACAGAGCCAAAGAACTGGGAGAGAGCCTTCAAAATATATCAAAAGGGTGCCGACGCAGGC
The DNA here is from genome assembly GCA_964599645.1 of uncultured Lentisphaerales bacterium. Classification (GTDB taxonomy): domain Bacteria; phylum Verrucomicrobiota; class Kiritimatiellia; order RFP12; family JAAYLN01; genus JAAYLN01. The sequence continues at coordinate 7,036 of CAZRGQ010000088.1, forward strand.
GACCTAGTGCGATTCAACTTGGTTGAATCGCACTAGGTGGCGGTGGGGGAAGCTGGAGAACTTGTCTGGCCATGCGGCGTCGATCTTTGCCCCGATGCCTGTACCTTCAGGTCACCAGAAAGAAACCAGAAGAAGAATTTACGGTGTTGCGGCAAGAGTTGGCATATGCCGTTGGTATGCCAACTTGAAACAATAGGGACATCGCCTGCTGCGTCAGCCAGACGGTTTCGCCTTCAAGCCGGACTTCGATGCGCGGTTGTCCGTCCTCGTTCTGATAGACGAGGAAATATCCTTCTCGCGGAGGTTCGCTACTGTTTTGAGGTATATTGCTCATGATTGTTCTCCTTCGCGTCTTCGCGTGAGGCATGGCCGTTGTTTGGTTCTCTCGCGAAGGCGCGAAGA
>CAZRGQ010000088.1:7537-9160 GCA_964599645.1 uncultured Lentisphaerales bacterium
TCGCGTCTCCCTCTTCGAGTTCGTAGCCGAGGGTGGAGAAGGCGGATTGGAGTTGGGCGGTGGCGGTGGTTTCGTCACGGAGGATGGCTGAGAAACTGCGGCGGGTGACTTCTTGATCGGCGGGTGATGGGTCAAGTGAGCCGGACGGATGGTTGTGCCCCACGATGACAGCGGCGGCACGATCAGTGATGGCATCGGCAAAAACCTCGCGTGGATGTACCAACGAGGCGTTCAGCGTGCCAATGAAAACTGTGCGTTTGGCGATGAGACGAGCTGCGCCATCCAGAGTCAGGACAACAAAATGTTCCTGTTGCTTGTGGCGGATATCAGCGAATTGGGCAACTATTTTGTCGGGCGTGTCCAGCACAACCGGAGTCGAGGTTTGCGGCGGCAGATAACGGCGGGCCAGTTCGAAAGCGGCAAGCAATTCACATATCTTCGCCGCGCCCATACCGGGGACGGCGGAGAGTGCTGGGTAATTTACTAGAAACCCCTGTGCTTTGGACTCACGCAACAAGGCGCGCACATCCGCAGCGATGGCCAGCACATCGCGTTGGGCGTTGCCGCTGCCGATCAGTGCGGCGAGCAATTCGAGGTCTGTCAGCGCCGCCGCACCCTTGGCGGCGAGTTTTTCGCGTGGACGGTCGCGTCTATCTTTTTCAGTCAGTTTCATCACTTTAGCCCTGAATCGCTGAACTGAGAATAGCGCATTCCCCTCCCCTCTCAAGTCCATTCCTTATCAGGCGCTATCAGGCGCTGCCAAGATTGGCGGACATTCTGCCGGGTTTCAGCATAGAGAGCCTCGCTGGCGCGGGCGTCGAGCTGAATTGGTGTGACTACCGTAGCGGCCAGTGGCCGAGGTGAGCCGGTCGGCGGCATCGAAGGTGTTGTCGGCGTAGCGCACCTTTTGTGGTGTGGGGAGAGTGCCAGCAGTGATATCTTCGCGGATTTTGAGACCGGCCGGGTCGCGGGTGATGGTACGTCCGGCGAAGTTGCCGATCTGCCACGCGGCGAGCTGACCGGCGGCATCGTGGTGGTTGGTGGCGGTGATGCCGCCGGGAGCGACGCTGGCGACAGGCTTGCCTACGCCGTCCCACGTAAAGTTCCAGGTGTGCCCCAGCCAGTCGCTGACTGTGGCGAGACGACCATCGGCATCGTAGGTGCGGTTCACCTGCGGCGGGCTCGGTGATCCCGCCCTACCGAAGACAAGATTGGTAACGAAGCCGCCGGCATCGTAAGCGTAGACGGCGGTGTAGCTGGCATTGGACAAGACGGTGCTGGAGGTAGCGATCCGATCCCTTACATCGTAGGTGAAGGCGAGGCTTGCTGTAGCATTCGAGGCGGTGAGGAGGTTGCCCACAGCGTCGTAGGAGAAGGTGTCGCCGTCTCTGCAGGGACACGACATGTCGTGTCCATACTGACGGGAGACGAGGCGGTTGAGCGCATCATAGCGGTAGCTGATAGTGTTGCCGGCGGTATCGGTGCGGTTGGTGAGGTTGCCGGCCGGGTCATAGCTGTTTTGGAAGAGTTGTTGTCCGAGGGCGTTGGTGGCTGTCAAAGCAAGGTGTCAAGGGCGGGGAGATGTCTTGATTAGGGTTGATTTAGCGTGATAAGGCTTGAAAG
>CAZRGQ010000089.1:0-8771 GCA_964599645.1 uncultured Lentisphaerales bacterium
CGAAGGCCTGGGTAAGCTGAATGGCGCGATCCTGGCGGTAGTTGGTGTGCATCACAACGTCGCCATCGCGAATGCCATCGTAGTCGCCGAGCACATGGCAGGGGATATACTCATCACCCATCTCAAAGCCGTCGGGTGTGCGGTCAGCCGCATATGAGGCCTCGACGGCAGCCGCTGCCGCCTCGGCCCGCCGCCCGACGCCATCCACCAGACAGGCATAGGCCTGGTCGGTCAGGTCATATTTGCGTGAACGGTCCATCGCATAGTAGCGCCCCATGAAGGTGCCGATGCGACAGTTGCCTACCTGCTCCATCTCCAGCGCCAGCCGTCCCAGATACTCCAGCGAGCTGCGGGGCGGCGTATCGCGTCCGTCGAGGAAGGGGTGGATAATGATCTCGCCAGCGGCATGCTCCTGCCGCGCCCGGCGCATGATCTTGAAGAGATGCTCCTGATGGGCGTGGACCCCCTCGTCCTGCAGCAGTCCCATCAGGTGCAGACGCCCGCCGCGCTGCCACCGGGCCATCAACTGCCGCCAACGCTCCACCTCAAAGAGCGCGCCGCTGCTGAGGCCGTCATCGATCCGCTTCAGCTCCTGAATCACGATACGCCCGGCACCGATGTTGAGATGCCCCACCTCGCTCGATCCCTGGTAGCCCTCTGGCAGCCCCACCGCCTCGCCGCTGCAGGCGAGGCGCGTCCAGGGGTAACGCACCAGATAGCGGTCGATATTGGGGGTTTTGGCCGCAAAGACGGCATTTCCGTCGGCTCGCGGGTTGATGCCCCAGCCATCACGGATGATCAGGACTACTGGTCTCTCTTGTAGCTTCATCTTTTCTCTCTCGACGTCAAACAGCCTTTAAGGTTAAAGTAATGGGGCACTTTACACTATTTGGCCAAAGTTGTTGAGCAAAAAGGAACATGAGTAGTTTTTCAGGTCAGAGGCTCTCGCTGCCGGCGATGATCGCCGAGCGCGACCGCTTGCGGGCTGCCGGCCGCAAGGTCGTCTTTACCAACGGCTGTTTCGACATCCTGCACAGAGGGCACGTAACCTACCTGATGCAGGCGCGCGCCTTGGGCGATCTCTTGATCGTAGGGGTCAACAGCGACGCCTCGGTGCAGCGTAACAAAGGTCCCACCCGCCCCATTATCGGCGAAGATGACCGTATCGCGCTGCTGCTCGCCCTGCGTTGCGTTGACTACGCCCTGCCCTTCGATGAGGAGACACCGCTCAACCTGATCAAGGCGCTGCTGCCCGATATCCTCGTCAAGGGCCGCGACTGGGCCCACAACGTCGTGGGCCGTGCCGAGGTGGAGGCCGCCGGCGGCCGCGTCGTCTTGGCCGACCTCGTGGCCGGACGCTCTACCACCACCATCATTGAACGCATCCTTCAAACGACAGAGACCGCACCACGGCCGGTTAAGGGAACCTGAAATGTCACTCCTGCTTGAAAAATTTGCCACTCTCGACCATACGCTGCAGGCGCTGCTAGCGACGCTCTTCACCTGGTTTGTCACGGCGCTCGGCGCCGCCATGGTCTTCTTCTTCAAGACGATCAACCGCCGTGTGCTCGACAGTATGCTGGGCTTTGCCGCCGGCGTCATGATCGCCGCCAGCTACTGGTCGCTGCTGGCACCGGCCATCGAGATGGCCGAGGCGGCCGGGGAGCCGCCGTGGCGTGCGCCGTTGATTGGCTTTTTGATCGGCGGTCTCTTTCTCTATCTGGCCGACAAGCTCCTGCCGCATCTCCACGTCCTGCCGAGCGGCCCCGACAGCGCCGTAGAGAATGTGCATGAAGGCCCCACCTCCCGCCTGCGACGCAGTATCCTGCTGGTTCTGGCCGTCACACTGCACAACATCCCCGAAGGGCTGGCCGTCGGTGTCGCCTTTGGCGCTCTGGCAGCCGAGCTGCCCGGTGCCACGCTCGGCGGCGCCATTGCCCTGGCCATCGGTATCGGTCTGCAGAACTTCCCCGAAGGAGCCGCCGTCTCGGTGCCACTGCGCCGCGAAAATCTGTCACGACGCCGCGCCTTCTTCTATGGCCAGGCCTCCGGTATCGTTGAACCGATTGCTGGCGTGGTCGGTGCCATGGCCGTCTTGCACATGCGCCCCATTCTCCCCTATGCTCTCGCCTTTGCCGCCGGCGCCATGATCTACGTCGTCGTCGAAGAGCTGATTCCCGAAGCCCAGCAGAGCCGCGACTCCGACATGGCCACGATCGGTGCCATGCTCGGTTTTGCCGTTATGATGACGCTCGACGTGGCGCTCGGCTGACTTCACCCCCACATCCACAGTAACAGGAGTATCAAGATGCGCGGTATAGTTTTGGCAGGTGGTTCAGGCTCACGCCTCTACCCGATTACACGGGTCGTGAGCAAGCAGTTGCTCCCCGTCTACGACAAACCGATGATCTACTACCCCCTCTCGGTCCTGCTGCTGGCCGGTATCCGTGAGATTCTGATCATCAGCACGCCGCAGGACCTGCCGCGCTTCCGCGAACTGCTCGGCAGCGGCGCCCAGTTTGGCGTCGACTTCAGCTACGCCGAACAGCCCTCGCCCGACGGTCTGGCGCAAGCCTTCATCATCGGGGCCGACTTCATCGGCGACCAGCCCGTGGCGCTCGTCCTCGGCGACAACATCTTCTATGGCCAGGGACTGCGCAGCATGTTGCAGGAGGCCGGCCAGCTCACCCAAGATGGCCTCGTCTTCGGCTACCGTGTGCAAGACCCCGAGCGCTACGGCGTTGTGGCCTTCGACGAGCGGGGCCAGGCCACCTCGATCGAGGAGAAGCCGCAGCAACCCAAATCGCACTTCGCGGTGCCGGGGCTCTACTTCTACGGCTCTGACGTCGTCCAAATCGCCACCGATCTGAAGCCCTCTGCGCGTGGCGAGCTGGAGATCACCGACCTCAACCTCGTCTACCTGCGGCAGGGACGCCTCGGCGTCAAGCTGATGGGGCGTGGCATGGCCTGGCTCGATACCGGTACGCACCAGTCGCTGCTGCAAGCCGGCAACTTCGTCGAGACGATCCAGGCGCGCCAGGGACTCAAGATCGCCTGTCTCGAAGAGATCGCCTACCGCAACGGCTATATCAACCGCCAGCAGCTCGCCGAGCAGGGCGAAGTGATGCGCAACAACGACTACGGCCGCTACCTGCTCCAACTGGCGGCAGAGGACCAATAACCCGGCAGGGCAGGCAGCACCATGAGAGTTACCAAGGCAGTTATCCCCGCCGCCGGCTTCGGCACCCGCTTCCTCCCTGCGACCAAGTCGCAGCCCAAGGAGATGTTGCCGATCGTCGACACCCCCGTGATCCAATATGTCGTCGAAGAGGCCGTCGCCTCCGGCATCACCGATATCCTGATGGTGATCGGACGTGGCAAGCGCGCCATCGAGGAGCACTTCGACCGCAGCTTTGAACTCGAATGGGACCTCGAGACCAAGGGCAAAATCCGCGAGCTGGAGGTGATCCGCCGCATCTCCAATCTGGCCAACATCCACTTCGTCTGGCAGAAGCAGATGCTGGGGCTCGGCGATGCCATCCGTTGCGCCGCCGCACACGTCGGCAACCAGCCCTTTGCCGTCCTCCTGGGCGATACGCTGATGCAGGGCGAGGTGCCGGCCACACGCCAACTGATCGACACCTACGAGCGGGTCGGCACCTGCGTCGTCGCCCTTGAAGAGGTGCCGCTGGAGCGCGTTTCGCGCTACGGCGTCATCGTAGGCGAACGTCTGGAGGGACGCACCTGGACGGTGCGCGACCTCGTCGAGAAGCCGGCTCCCGACAAGGCTCCCTCGCGCCTTGTGGTGGCCAGCCGCTACATCCTCGAGCCCGCCATCTTCCCCACCCTGGCTCAGGTGCGCCCCGGCAAGGGGGGCGAAATCCAGCTCACCGACGCCCTGCGTATGCTGGCCCGCAATGCGCCGCTGCACGGCTGTCAGGTCGCCTCGATCCGCCACGATGCCGGCAACAACCTCGACTTCATCAAGACCAATATCCACTACGCCCTCGAACGCGACGAGCTGCGCGCACCACTCAGCAGCTTTATCATCGAAATGGCCGCCAAGCTGCAGCAGCCATGATCCTGCTCCACACCTCCGACTGGCATCTGGGACGCACCCTCTGCGGACGTCAGCGCCATGCCGAACAGGAGGCCTTTCTCGACTGGCTCATCACCACCTTGCGCGACGCGGCGGTCGACGTCCTCCTCGTCGCCGGTGATCTCTTCGATACCACCACCCCCGGCACCCGTGCCCAGGAGCTCTACTACCAGATCCTCTGCCGCATCGCCACCACCCCCTGCCGCCACGTCGTCATCATCGGTGGCAACCACGACTCCCCCGCCTTCCTCAATGCCCCCGGCCCGCTCCTCAAGGCGCTCAATATCCATATCGTCGGCTGCGCCACCGACGATCCGGCCGACGAAGTCCTCACCCTGACTGCGCCCGATGGCGCTCCCGAGCTGATCGTCGCCGCTGTCCCCTACCTGCGCGATCGCGATATCCGCCGCGTTGCGGCCGGTGAGGATAGCGCCGACAAGGAGCAGAAGCTGGTGCAGGGAGTGGCCGACCACTACGCTGCCGTCACCGCTGTGGCGCTCGCACGCCAACGCCGCAGCGGCCACCACCTGCCGCTTGTCGCCCTCGGACACCTCTTTGCCGCCGGTGGCCGGCGACTCGACGACGATGGCTTGCGCGATCTCTATGTCGGCGCCTTGGCACACGTCGATGCTGCCACTTTTGCCGCCGACTACGCCTACGTCGCCCTCGGCCACCTCCATCAGGCGCAGTCTGTGGCACAGAACCGGACGATCCGCTACAGCGGCGCTCCCCTGCCCCACAGCTTTGGCGAGGCGCAACAGCAGAAGAGTGTCAACCTCGTCAAGCTCTCAGCCGGCACCACCGAAGTGACACAACTCCCACTCCCCACCTTCCAACGTCTCGCCCGCCTCAGCGGCGACTGGCAGACTATTACCAGCGGTCTACAGGAGCTGACGGCCGCTGACGAGTCGATCTGGCTGGAGGTCGACTACTGCGGCCACGAGGTGATCGGCGACCTGCGCCAGCAGCTTGAGTTGCTCCTGACAGGGAGCCGGGTCGAACTGCTGCGCGTCAAAAACAGCGCCCTGATGCAGCGTACTCTGGCACAACAGGCCAGTGGCGAAGAGTTGGCCGACCTCGATCCCTTTCAGGTCTTCGAACGCTGCCTGGCGGCCCACCACGTGCCACCGGAGCAGCAGCCGCAACTGCAGCAGACCTATCGTGAAGCCGTCGCCCTGGTCGAGAGCAGCACTTCTGAGGCTGCGGAGATTACACAGTGAAGGTGCTCGCCATCCGCCTCAAAAATCTCAACTCGCTCAGCGGCGAGTGGCAGATCGACCTCACTCACCCCGCCTACCTCACAGAGACGATCTTCGCCATCACCGGCCCCACCGGCTCAGGCAAGAGCACGATCCTCGACGCCATCTGTCTCGCCCTCTACGGACGCACACCGCGTCTGCCACGGGTCAATCAGAACAGCAACGAGATCATGGCGCGTCTTGCCGGCGACTGCTTTGCCGAGGTCACCTTCTCCACCGCTGGCGGCAGCTACCGTGCCCACTGGAGCCAGCGCAAAGCGCGCCAACGTCCCGACGGCAAGCTGCAGCCCCCCAGGCACGAAGTCTCGGTCGTCGCCAGCGGCGCGGTGCTGGCCGCCAAACTGGGCAGCGTCGCTGAGACGGTGAAGCAGCTCACCGGTCTCGACTACGACCGCTTCACCCGCTCGATGTTGCTGGCCCAGGGGGAGTTTGCCGCCTTCCTGCAAGCCGACGCCGATGAGCGCGCCCCGCTGCTTGAAGAGATCACCGGCACCGCCATCTACAGCCAAATCTCGATTACGGTTCATGAGCAACTGCGTGCCGGGCAGCAGAAGCTGGAGCTGCTGCAGGCGACGCTGGCCGGCTTTACGCTGCTCAGTGATGCCGAAGTGGCGGAACTGAACGCCGCGCTGGAGCGTGGCACCGCCGAGGCTGTCCTGCTGACCGCCGAGCTGGAACGCCTCGGCCACGCCATCAACTGGCACAAAAGGGTGCTCCAGCTTGAAACCGAGTGCCGCACCACCGCTGCCGAGCTGGCCGCCTTGCAGCTTAAAAACAGCGACTTTGCACCGCAACGGAAGCAGTTGCAACGGGCGCTCCAGGCCGCCAGGCTCGATGTGGCCTGCGCTGCGCTCACCGCCTTACGCCGTCAGCAGCAAACGACAGCGAGCGCTCTCAAGCGTCTGGCCGACTCCCTGCCACCTCTGGAGGAGCAGCAGCAACAACAAGTGCAACGCCACCAGGCTGCCAGCGCCCAAGTCGCTGCTTTGCGACAGGCCGAGCGGGAGGCGGCGCCGCTGCGCCAGCAGGTACGGCTCCTCGACCAGGAGATCAACTCGTCTGCCATCCGTCTGCAGGAGAGCCGTGCCGCCCTGCAGCAACTGCACGCCAAAACTGCGCACAAAGAACAGGAGCTGGCAAGACTCCGCCACGAGCAGCAAGCCGCCACAGAGGCACAGCAGCAGAGTCAACGCTATCTGCAACAACAGGCGCCGGATGAGTGGCTGGTGGGCGGCTTGGCGGCCATCGAAACCACCATCCACCGGTTGCAGGGCGAGCAGCAGCGACTCACAACTCACAAGCGGCAGTTGCAGCGCGCCGACCAACAGCTCCAGGCCGCTGCTGCCACGCAGAAGGCCGCCAGTGCGGCCGTCGCCGCAGCACGGGAGGCGCTGGCCACGCTGGAGCAACAGCAACAAGCGGCCGGACAACAACTGCTGCAACTGCTGGGCGGTAAACTGCTGCGCGAACATCAGGCCCATAAAGACGCCCTGCAGCGGGAGCTCAACCTCCTCGCCACTATCGCCACTCTCGATCAGGAACGCCAACGTCTGACTGACGGCAAGCCATGCCCCCTCTGTGGCGCTACCGAACACCCCTATGCCAGCGGCAACCAGCCGCAACCCGACGCCACCGAGCGTGCGTTTGCCAACGTAACCCAACTCATCAACACCGCCACACAGCAAGAGGAGGCGCTACGCACGCTGGAACGCGCGGAGCAGGCCGGGCGCGAACAGCTCTCCCATGCGCTGCAGCAAGAGGTGTCCGCCAACGCCGCCTATGAGCGTCAGGCTGACGCCAGGCGGCAGCTAGAGAGCGCCAGCGCCGAACTCAAGGAGGAGATCGCCGCACTCAAGCGCGCCATGCTCCACGACCTGACGCCCCTGGCCGTCACCGAAGCGGAGCTCGACACCCCCGCGCCCCTGCTGGCCGGGCTGCAGCAGCGGCGTGCCGCCTGGCTGGCGGCAACCACCGCTGCCGGTGTACAGTCACTGCGCCTGGTCGCCCTGACCACCGCGCAGGAGCGCGTCACCGGCGAGCTCAATGTGCTGCAAGAGGAGCAGCAGAAGCAACAGCATCTGGTCGAAACACAAAAGAGTGATCTGACCAAACTGAAACTGCAACGCAGTGAACTCTACGGCAGCGCTGATCCGGCAGCCGAAGAGACCCGACTCCTGGCAGAACGCGAAGCGGCCGAGCAGCACGAGCTGCAGCAGCGGCAACAGCTTGAGGCAACGGGGCAGCAGTTGACTGCTGCCAGGAGCAAGCTTGCCACACTGCAACAGCAGCAGGCCACCCGCGAGCAGGAGTTGCAGCAGCAGGAGCACGACCTGGTGGCACAACTCCCCGCCCTCGGTTTTGCCACGGAGGCCGAGCTGCAGGCAGCCCGCCTCGCGCCCCCCCTGCTGGAGCAGTTGCAAGCCACCGCCAGCGCCATTGAGCGCGAGTTGATTGAGTTGCAGGCGCGTCAGCAAGACCGCACCAGCCGTCTGGCCGCCGCGCGTGACGAGCAGCTTGCTGCCGAGCCGCTGACCGAATTGGAGTCACGTTTCGCCGCCCTTGCCGTGCAAGAGCGCGAACTGCACGAGCAGCTCGCCACCCGGCGTCACCGCCTGCAGGAGCAGGCCGCCGCCGCAGAACGTTACGCCACACAACAGGCCGCCATTGCGCAGCAGCGAGTTGAGCTGCAACGCTGGGAGGCTCTGCACCAGTTGATCGGCTCAGCCGACGGCAAGAAGTATCGCAACTTTGTTCAGGGGCTCACCTTCGAGCTGATGGTGCAACATGCCAACCGCCAATTGCAACAGATGAGCGACCGCTACCTTCTCAGCCACGACCCGCAAAAGCCGCTTGAGCTGCAGGTGATCGATGGTTATCAAGCCGGAGTGGTGCGCTCCACCAAGAACCTCTCCGGCGGAGAGAGCTTTATTGTCAGCCTGGCCCTGGCCCTGGGGCTCGCCCGGATGGCCAGCCGCAGGGTGCAGGTCGACTCCCTCTTCCTCGACGAAGGTTTCGGCACACTTGATGCCGAAGCGCTCGATGTCGCCCTCGAAACGCTCGCCACCCTGCAGCAAGACGGCAAACTGATCGGCGTCATCTCCCATGTCCCCGCCCTGCAAGAACGCCTCGCCACCCACATCAGAGTGATCCCGCAGAGCGGCGGCCACAGCCGCCTCAGCGGCCCCGGCGTTACTGCTGTATCCTTAAACCTCTAAAATCGAAAGGGGATCGGCAAGGACTGATGCGCCCTCGTGAAAGGATACGCCGTGCTTCCTCAGATTACTTTCGGCCTTCCATTGATCCCATTCGAAGTTCATGGCTACATGTTACCACGTTATTAGCGGATCAGCAATCACCACGGGTGCGATTCATAATAGTTGATGCTAGGCGGCATGGAGGCGGGATTTGAAGCG
>CAZRGQ010000090.1:0-8242 GCA_964599645.1 uncultured Lentisphaerales bacterium
GGCTTTAAGGTGCGTTTGCCGTCGTGAAACTCCTCAAAGCGCCGGATCGTTTCGAGCTCATCTGGCTGCGCGACCGGCACCAGCGCTACAATATGAAAGTGGTTCGACATGAATTGATACCCAACGATGTGAACCGTATAGAACTGGGCGACCCGGTGCAGAATACGGACAAACTGCTCCTTGTCGGCGGTGCTAAAGGGGCGGTCGCTTTGAAAACCGACAGCCCGGTTGTAACAGTGGTGCCACGTGTCGTGGCAATCTGGCTTTAGACGTGGATGGCGCATGGCTGATCTCCCTTCGTTTAGGTTATGGTTGGGCAACTCGCCCTACCCACCCTATAGAAGAGTGGCAGTTCCACTTTTTCCACTCGCTTTTGAAAATATATTTTCTCTGTCCCCTCACTATCGCTACCCACCCTATAGAAGAGTTGATGTACCACGATTTCCACTCACTTTGAAAAATATATTTTCTCTGTCCCCGGTTTGCGGTCGCCGCTCATATTCTCTGTCCCCAAACCCGGTTCCCTCACTATCGCCCCCCCCCGCCGCCATCATACATTCTCTGTCCCTTGCTATCTTGTTGCTATCTGTCCCTTGCTATCTTGCGGTTCTCTTAGCGCACCTCCTATGCCTCCCCCCCCTGTCACTGACCGATTACCACTGAAACCTTAACGCTCAAGCTATCTCCTCGAACACTCAATTTAAGCGATAGTGAGCCAGTGCCGCAAGATCAGCGCTCAAACTGGACATGGCGAGACCAACCTTCATATCATCAGGTGGGTTCGGGCATGGTTCGCCGGACTCACCAATATTCGCTTCGGTCTGCATTGATACAACTACCGGCGCCACTCTTCCAGCTCGGCAGCCGAGGGGGCGGAGATGATCTCGTAGAGACGCCAGCCGGGCCAATCGGCGGCGAAGAGGGCGCGGGGAGCGCCATGCCGGTAGATGTCGCGATGCCGCCAGACGGGGCTCTCGCAGGCAGCGTCGCGGCGCGGCTCGGGAAGCAGCAGGAAGAGCTGTTGGCGTTGGTAGCTCTGACGCAACTGGTCGAGGTGCAGGTCGAGGTTGGGGACGAAGAGGTCGTCGTCGTTACCATAGAGCAGGCCGAGGCCCTGGTAGCCGCAGACGAAGAGGCGGCCATATGGGGTTTGAGCCTTGATGTAGGTGGCAATCTCGGTGCGCAGCTCGCCGAGCTCCCGGCTGCTGAGAGTCGGCTGGGTGTCGGCTGGTTGGGGGGAGCGGCAGGCTGTCAGGGCCAGAGCGAGGGCGACGATGGTGGCGAGGCGGTAGCCGAGGCGGCGGGAGGGTGCCGACCGACTCCAGGCATGGCTGATGGCGGCAATGAGGGTGAGGAGAGTGGTGAGCATGAGGGTGGCGCTGCCGGTGGTCGCGCTCCAGGCTAGGTCATAGTTGTGGAGCAGGGTGAGCCAGAGGAGGAGGAGGAGGGTGCCGAAGGCCAGCAGGGCGGTGCGTTGATCACGTTGCCAGGCGGCAATGGGAAGCAGCAGGAGCGCGAGGAGTCCGCAGGCAAGATGGGGCCGGGTGAAGGGGGCCGTACTCCAGCCGTGCCAGATGGGCGGGGTGTGGAGCAGAAAGCGCCAGGAGTAGAGGGCGTCGGAGAGGATCAGGTGGCTCATCAGGTGCCAGAGGAGGAGGACGTAGAGGAGCGGCAGCAGGCCGAGGATCAGCAGCCCCTGGGCGCGCTGGCGGCTGACGGGATGGAGCAGAACCAGCAGCGGCAGCAGCAGTGTCAGGGCGAGAGTGAGGCCGGCCAGCGGGGCGCCGCAGAGCGCCAGCAGGGCGAGGGTAAAGCTGAACTTGACGAGGTCGTAGAGGCGACGACTGGCGGTCCAGTCGGCCAGCTTGAGCAGGGCGGCGCTGGCGGCGGTGAGGGTGATGGCAAGCTGCGGATCGGTGGCAATGCCGGGCAGGTTGCCGAGCAGGAGCAGGAGTATGATCCAGACGGGGAGAGCGAGCAGCAGGGGGAAGAGGCGGCGCGTAGCGCGCAGCAGCAGGTAGGCGAGGGCGGCAAAAGCAATGAAGAGGGTAGAGTGGGTGGCGGGCAGTGCGATGAAGCGCTGGCAGAGGGCCGTGCCGGGGAGCCCGATTAGAGTTGGCAGCGGGGCATGCCAGAGGCTGGCGACGAGAGCCTGACGTCCGGCGGTAGTGCCGGCGACGATCTCATGGCAGATGCCTTCAAAGCTCCAGACCTGGGGCGGCAGCGGGCGCTCCATTGCGGGAATGAGCAGCAGGCAGAGAGCCATAGCGGCAGCGAGGGGGAGGAGCCAGGCGAGAAGTTTTTTACGAAGATAGTCCATGCTGGGTCTTTTCCCAGTAGAAGGGATTGGCGAAGAACTGGATAAAGGCACGCCAGGCGCTGAAGCTCATCATGGCCCAATAGATGGGGGTGAGGAGGTTGGCCCACATGAGGCTGTCGTAGTTGCGCCGGTAGCAGCCGAGGAGGTTGATATAGATAAAGACGAAGTTGCCGACGAAGAGGCAGAAGGCGCTCATGGCGAAGACCCAACCTGGAAAGAGGGCATCGATGCCGGCCGGGCGGAAGATGAACCAGACCAGCGCCATCAGCCAGAAGATCGGGTTGATGAGCGCCGAGAAGATCGAACCGCCGATCAGCAGCATAAAGTGGATGAAATTGCGCAGCCCCAGTTCGCGCAGGAGCAGCAGTGGACGGCGCATGTGGACCACGAAGGTCTGGATATAGCCCTTCTGCCATCTGGTGCGCTGCCGGATCCAGAAGAAGAAGTCGCTGCAGGCCTCCTCCCAGGTGGTAGTCCAGACCATACGGGTCTCATAGCCGGCGCGTTTGAGGCGTATGCCGAGGTCGCAATCTTCGGTGACGTTGTAGGCATCCCAGCCGAGAAGCTGGCGCAGGATCGCGGTTTTGAAGTGGTTGGAGGTGCCACCGAGGGGAATGACGGTATGCATGGCGGCTAGGCCGGGGAGGCAGAGGTCGAACCAGGCGGAGTAGTCGGCGGCAAACCAGCGCGTCAGGAGGTTGTAGCGCGGATTGTAGTAGTTGAGGCACGACTGAATGCAGGCGACCTTGTCGGGTGAACGCTCAAACGAGAGGACGGCCTTTTTGAGCTGATCGGGCTCGGGGCGGTCTTCCGCGTCGTAGATGACGAGGTATTTACCGCGTGCCAGTTCGAGTCCGATGTTGCAGGCCTTCGGCTTGGTACGCGGGAAGGAGGGGGGGATTTCGGTAATACGGATATAGGGCGGCAGCTCTTCGGCGCGGGCGGCGGTGAGGGTAAGCTCGTCGTCGGCTTCGAGCAGGAGCTGTACGTCGAGCGACTCATCGGGGTAGTCCATGGCGCGCATGGCGGCCACCATATGGGGAATCGTCTCCGGTTCGCGATACATCGGCACGATCACCGAGAAGATCGGCCAGGTACGTGGTTCAACTGCGGCGATCTCTGCCGGCGAGAAGTGGTAGGCGGCGTCGGGTTCGACGGCAACGCGCACCAGCAGCAGTTTATAGAGGGTGGCGACCAGATAGAAGATGGTGCAGAGCAGGATGAGAAAGCGCCCGGTGGCGAGAGGAGCAATGATCAGGCTGATGATGATCGCAGTCGCGATGGTGGCCAGGGTAAGCCACTGACCACGGGTGACCGGTTCTCTGGCACTCCAATCGGGGCGTTGATTGGCCAGCGCGAGCGGGTCGCAGGTGGTAGGGATAGGGGTAGGCATAAATCTGTCTGGGAAAGTTATTCGGGCTCGGCGCTGCCTTCCAGCACCAGACCGCGCGTTTCAGGCGCGAGGGCATACCACTCGTCCAAGGCGTCGTGCAGGTGGCGCGCATAGCGGAAGTGGGCACCGAGGCCGGTACGCAACTCGGCTTCGTAGATGAATTTGTCGGCGGTTGTGACGTGTTCAAAGTAGTACTGGGTACCGAGAAGGGTCCAGTAGGTATAGTGGGGATCGTTAGCTGCCAGGCGGGCATGGGCCAGGCGTGTCAGGTCACGGCCGAACTTGAGTCCGGCCGCTACGGCAGCCTCCGGCGCTTCGGGGGTAGCGGTTGGCAGTTGATCGGCGGCGCCGTAGAAGCCGAGCGGTAGGAGCGGTGTATACTTCTGGCCGGTACGGTGGCGGTTGAGATCGCGGATGTCGCCGAAAGCGACCGCCTGCCAGGCGAAGCGTACGGCAGTGCGGCGCAGCGGGGCACCGAGCCAGGCGTAGCGGTTGTCGTGGTACTGCAGGGCGGCGGCGAAGTCGGTGTGGCTCTGATCCGGTGGCGTGAGCAGCGCCAGTGAGGCGGTGGCGGGGTGGGCGGGGTCGTCGCTCTCCTCGCGCAGGTGACAGGGTGTCTGCTGCTGTGCCAGGGCGACCAGTTCAGCCAGTTCATCGGCCAGGCCCTGGCGGATCGACTCTTTGGCGGTGGCATGTCGCAGGAGGCGTGGCGCGCCGAGCTCCAGCTCTTTGGCAATGGCGGCACCGAGCAGGTTGGCCTCCTGTTGCGGGGCTGAACGCAGATGTTGGCAGAGGGTGGCCCAGGCGCGGGCCGACATCACGAGCATGACGTTGGTGGCGGCGGCAGCGGGGAGCCAGTAGCGTGCCCGGTCGAAGGCGAAGTTGCGCCGGATGCGGGCTACTTGCTTGGCGGCACGCTCCGAAGTGTCAGCCAGAAGTGAGGCCGGCAGGCGCATCAGGGTGGGGGCCGCCTCTGCCAGTTTCTGCCAGCCGGCCTCAATGGCGTTGTAGTGATTGTAGGCGCTGCTCATCGCCTGGTGCCACTCAGCACGCAGTGCGGCGGGAATGCCGAGCCGCCCGGGGTCGATCAACCCCTCGGGAGTGAGGCGGATATAGCGGGTGGAGCACTCCTGGCCACCGGCCTGGGGCGACCAGTACCAGAGTTGCCAAGCGAGTTGAATCGAGATGTTGTCGATAAAGATGGCGACGGGCACCATGTCGGCGATCGACTGGTGGCCGTAGTCGAGCATGCGGAAGATGGAGTCGACCGAGGCGTCGCGGTTTTCAGGGTCGATCCGTTGCAGGATCGAGTCGAGCCCCTCGTTGTTGCGCGAGTAGCGGGCGCCGCTGGCGGCCAGCAACTCCGGGGTGAGGGCCGGACGGCCGGCAGCAGTGGCGGCGTCGGTAGGGGCAAGCGAGACAAGCGTGACTTTCATTGGTCGGCAACCGAGCCGCAAACACCCTGTTCGCGGCTTCGATAGTGGTACTACAGCAGATTCTGTGCCGCGTGACGGCCTGCTCTCTCAGTGCATGTTTTCCCGGCACCAGGCGGTGGCCTTGGCAAAGATTTCACGGTTTATCGGGATCAGCTTGGGTTTTTTGGCAAAGCTGGCATCGAGCGCTTCGAGCAGACGTTCTTCGCTCAAACCGGTGGCCTTGAGATAGGAGAGCGCGGCCAGCATGACGGTATTAGAGGCACGTGGCACTCCCAGTTTGGCGGCCAACTCGGTAGCGGGCATGAGGTGCGTGGTGATGCCTGCCGGGGCCTCATCCGGTTTAAGGCCGACGAGGGTATCGCAGACCAGGAGGCCTCCGGGGCGTACTGTCGCGGCAAAACGCTCGTAGGAGGGGCGATTCATGCAGACGAGGATATCGGGGGTCGTGGCATCGGGTGAACCGATGTTCTGGCTGCTGAGGACGACAGTACAGGAGGCGGCACCGCCGCGTTGTTCCGGGCCATAACTGGGGAACCAGGAGGCGTGCTGGCCGGCAAAGCGGCCTGCCTCGGCCAGAGCGATGCCCAGGCTGAGGATGCCCTGGCCGCCATAACCGGCGATTTTGATACGCCGCTCGGCAAAGTCGGGGGTCGGCGTAGCGCTGACGGCGTCGCCATGCGCCATGAAGAATTGTGCAGGTCCGGGGGCGGCGGGACGTGCCGTGCGGGGTAGCGCAGTGGCGCTCTCGTCGCGTAGCGTACCGAGGGGATACTCCGCCTCCATCTCGGTGCAGACAAACTTGGCGCTGCTGACGGGGTCGGTCTTGAGGTTGGTGGGACAGGAGGCGAGGAGCTCGACGAAGGCGTAGCCTTTGCCGTCACGTTGAATCTCAAGCGCTTTGCGCACTGCTTTGCGGGCCTGCATGATACGTTGCGGATTACCGAGCGAGCAGCGGGCGATGTAGACGGGGGCCTTGAGCTGGTTGAGCGCTTCGCAGATGTGGAGAGGGTAGCCCTGCTCCTCGGCTGAACGTCCCTCAGGCGTGGTAGTCGACTTCTGCCCGATGAGGGTGGTGGGCGCCAGTTGGCCACCGGTCATGCCGTAGGTGGAGTTGTTGACGAAGAAGGTAGCGAACCGCTCACCGCGGCTGGCGGCCTGGAAGGTGCTGTTGAAACCGATGGCGGCGAGATCGCCGTCGCCCTGATAGCAGATCACAACACTCTCCGGCAGCAGACGCGACATCGCCGTGGCGACCGACTGGGCACGTCCGTGGGCAGCGCCTACATTGCCCACATCCCAGTAGTAGTAACCGAAGACGGAGCAGCCGATCGGGTTGACTATCACGGTGCGATCCTGCAGCTCCATCTCGACGAGGGCTTCGCAGATCAACTTGTGGAGGATGCCGTGGCTGCAGCCGGGGCAGTAGTGGGTGTCGCGAGTGGGACTGCCACTGCGTTCAAAGGTGTCGTAGAAACCGACTGCTTTGGTGATATTCATTATTTAAAATCCAAAAGAGTGGTTAGCAGGAGAGTGCGAGGACGCCGGCGACGACCTCATCGACAGAGAGCAACATGCCGCCCAGGCGGTTGATGAGTTTCATGGAGCTGGCCGGGCGCCCCAGTTGGAGGGCGACGTCGTCGCGATACTGGCCGCGGCTCAGCTCGACCACCACCAGTTGGCGGTCGGCGACCGTCCCGGCCAGCGCCGCTGCCGGAAAGGGGAAGAGGGTGATGGGGCGGAAGAGCCCCGCCTTGACTCCCTGTTGACGCAGCGTATCGACGGCCGAGCGGGCGATGCGGCTGGAGATGCCGTAGCCGGTGATGATGATGGTGGCATCATCGGTGCGGTAGTTCTCCCAGCGGGCTTCGCTCTGCATGGATGCATACTTCTGCTGCAGGTGCTGATTGTGCCGTTCCTGGGTAGGAGCATCGAGAAAGATCGAAGTGATCAGGTTTTTGCGGGTGGCAGCACTCCCCTGAACGGACCAGGCTTCAGTATCGGGTCGTCGAACCTCGCTCTCCGGCAGGCGCATCGTCTCCATCATCTGACCGAGGACGGCATCAGAGAGGAGTATGGCGGGATTGCGGTAACGCAGACTCAGCTCGAAAGCCAGGGCGGTAAGATCGCACATCTCCTGCACATTGCCGGGAGCCAGCACGATGCTGCTGTAGTTGCCATGTCCGCCGCCTTTGACGGCCTGGTTGTAGTCGCCCTGCTCGGGATAGACGTTGCCGAGACCGGGGCCGGCGCGTTGGATATTGACGATGACACCGGGAAGCTCGGCACCGGCCATGTAGGATATCCCCTCCTGCATCAGGCTCATGCCGGGACCCGAGGTGGCTGTCATCGAGAGATGTCCCGCCGAGGCGGCGCCATAGATCATATTGATAGAGGAGGTTTCGCACTCGGCCTGGAGAAATTGGCGTCCCACGGCGGGAAAATATTCGGCGGCAGCATGGGAGATTTCGCTGGCCGGTGTGATCGGGTAGCCGTAGAAGGCCTCACAGCCGGCGTAGAGTGCGCCGATAACGACAGCTTCGTTGCCTTTGATGAATTTTGTCATGATGGAGATCCTTGCACACTCTCTGTTGCGTTATGGGCGGTCGGGTTTATGTACCTCGATGGTAAAGGGCTCGGGGCACGAGTAGAAACAGAAGTTGCAGCCGATGCAGCCTTCACCCACGTAGATGGCGGGGCGTATGCTGTGGCGATTCAAGGTGGTTTTGAACTGCAACACATGTTTGGGACAGGCGGCGATACAGAGCCCGCAGCCCTTGCAATGGTCTTCGTTGATTACAGGCCGGGGCAACCTGGGGGGCGCTCCGGTGACGGCCTGTTTTGCAACCTCAGGCCGGTTCTGATTGTCGGTAGTGTCGTTCATTAAATTATGCCTCTGCAGTAGACCGCTTAGCGGTAGACGAGCGACTTTAGCCTATTTTGCGGTGGCTGGCAAGAGCAACGTCCATGCCCCCAGTAATCGGACAGAGAAGGTGTAGCGTCGGTTTCTCTGATCTTCGTCCCGATCTTTGTCTTGATCTTTGTCCTCTTCATCCTTGTCCCGATCTTTGTCCTACTCTGTCACCCCCGATTACC
>CAZRGQ010000091.1:0-7369 GCA_964599645.1 uncultured Lentisphaerales bacterium
TCTGGATTCTGACTTCTGGATTCTGAATACGGTGAGATTCAACCAAGTTGAATCTAACCCTTACGAGACAACTCCACCATTTGAATAGACTTTCCCCGCCGGACGTCATATACTCTGTCACTGCATCGCGGCATGGTGTCGTGATGCGACTAGAGAAGTGGAGATAAGTATGAAGAGTCTGATGAAGCGCAGCGCAACCGGTGCGGTTGTGGCAACACTCCTTTTGGCAGTGTCATGTTCGAGCAGCGAGCAGCCGGCTGAGGCAACCGCTGCAAAGCCGGCAGCGGCAAAGGGGGCTGAAGGGGCCGTCGCGACGAGTGGAGCTGAGCTGGGCAAGTGGACGATGGATTTTGATGCGGCCAAAACTCTGGCGGCGGAGAAGGAGGTGCCGATCCTGATCAACTTTACCGGCAGCGACTGGTGCGGCTGGTGCAAGCTGATGGATCGTGAAGTCTTCTCCAAGGCGGAGTGGCAGCAGTATGCTGCCGAGAGTCTGGTGCTGGTCTGGATCGACTTCCCGCGGGACAAGGCGCTGGTGCCGATGAACTATGTGGGGCGTAACAGCGCACTGCAGAAGGAGTTCGGCGTGCGCGGCTATCCCACCTACGTGGTGCTGGGATCGGACGGCAAGAGCAGACTCGGCCAACTGGGCGCAGCCCGTGAGGCCACCCCGGCCTGGTTTATCGAACAGGTCAAGGGCGTAGCTGCCAAGAAGTAGCGCTGCTGTTGCTACTGAGCGCCAAGAGAGTCTGATGCAGCACCTTTTTCCTGCTGTGAGGTTGCGACGCCTGCGGGGCACGCCTGCCCTGCGGCGTCTGCTGGACCAACCGCTGCCGGGCGCGGAGAAGTTTGTCTGGCCGCTCTTTGTACGTGCTGGCAGCGGCGTGCGCGAACCGTTGGCCTCGCTACCGGGGCAGTTCAGGCTCAGCCCCGATATGGTGGTGCCTGAACTGGAGCCGCTGGTGGCGGCCGGGGTAGGGGGGGTGCTGCTCTTCGGTATACCGGAGGAGGCGGAGAAGGATGGCGCCGGGCGGGTGGCGGCCGCCGAGTGCGGGGTGGTGGCGCAGGCGGTGCGCCTGATTCGGCGCGAGTGGCCGGCGCTGCTGGTGATGAGCGACGTCTGCCTCTGCGCCTATACGACGCATGGCCACTGCGGGGTGCTCGACCGCAACGGAGAGGTGGATAACGACGCCACCAACCTGATGCTGGGGCGCGTGGCGCAGTCGCATGCCGCTGCCGGAGTCGACTTTGTAGCGCCGAGCGCCATGATGGATGGGCAGGTGGCTACGATCAGGGAGGCGCTAGATACGGCCGGCTTCAGCGCTACCGGTATCATGGCCTACTCTACCAAGTTTGCATCGGGGTGCTACGGCCCCTTCCGCGAAGCGGGTGGTTCGACACCGCAAGGAGGCGGACGGCAGGGCTATCAGACGTCGGGGCGCAATCTCGCCCTGGCATTGCGTGAGACCGATTTTGACGTGGCCGAAGGGGCCGATATCGTAATGGTGAAGCCGGCGCTCTTCTATCTCGATGTGGTGGCCAAGGTGCGGGCACGGACCGATCTGCCGTTGGCTGTCTACAACGTCAGCGGCGAGTATGCCATGATGATAGCCGCGGCTGAACGGGGCTGGGGCGAGTTACCGTTGCTGGTAGCAGAGTCGTGTGCCGCCATGATGCGGGCCGGCGCCGACTTCATCATCTCCTACTGGGCCAACCGCTATGCGGAGATTTTCGGGGAGTTGCAGTAGTGGTGCATCACGACTGGTTTGAGCGGGCGAAGCAGGTGATTCCCGGCGGCGTAAACAGTCCGGTACGGGCCTTCGGAGCTGTCGGAGGTGTGCCGCGTTATGTCGTGCGGGGGGCCGGGGCACGGCTCTACGGGGCCGCCGGTGAGGAGTGGATCGATTTTTGTGGTTCTTGGGGGCCGCTGCTCTTCGGGCATGCCCATCCGGCGGTCGTGACAGCGGTGCAACGGGCGGCGGCCGGGGGCTTGACCTTCGGGGCCAATACAGTGCGTGAGGTGGAGTTTGCTGAACGGCTGGTGGCGCTGGTGCCGTCGCTGGAGCAGGTACGCCTCGTCTCGTCGGGCACCGAGGCGGTGATGACGGCGCTGCGTCTGGCGCGGGGCTATACAGGGCGCTCCAGAGTGGTGAAGTTTGAAGGCTGCTATCATGGGCACTCCGACAGCCTGCTGGTGAGCGCCGGCAGCGGCCTCCTGACGGGCGGGATCGCCTCCTCGGCCGGGGTGGCGACCGAGGTGGCGGCGCTGACGCATGTGGTGCCCTATAACGATGCTGACGGGGTGGAGGAGCTGTTGGCAGACGAGGGTGGCGAAGTGGCCGCTGTGGTGGTGGAGCCGCTGGCCGGCAACATGGGGGTAGTGCAGCCGCAAGCGGAGTTTCTGGCGCGCCTGCGCCGTGCCACTGAGCGCTGCGGGGCGCTCCTGATCTTTGATGAGGTGATCAGCGGATTTCGTCTGGGGCCGACCACTTTCGGCGAACTGTGCGGTATCAGACCCGATTTGACGACGCTGGGCAAGATCGTCGGCGGCGGTATGCCGTTGGCGGCTGTCGGTGGACGGCGTGAAATTATGGAACATCTGGCGCCGCTGGGCAGAGTCTATCAGGCAGGGACACTGAGCGGCAATCCGGTGGCGGTGGCAGCGGGAGTAGCGACGCTTGAGTTGATCGAGAAGGAGCCGCCCTACGGCAGGCTGGAGGAGTTGGGGGCGCGTTTGCAGTCTGACCTTGAGGCTGCCGCCGGTGCGGCCGGTGTCGCCCTCCATTGTGCGCGGGCCGGCAGCATGTTCACCCCATTCTTCCGGGCCGGTGAGCCGACCAACCTGCGAGAGGTGCAGCAGTGCAACGTGGCGGCTTATGCCGCCTTCTGCAACGGGATGTTGGCACGGGGCATCTACCTGCCACCGGCTCAGTTTGAGGCCGGCTTCATCTCAGCCGCACATGGGGTGGCAGAGATAGAGCGCTTTGGCGCGGCGGCTGCGGAGGTGTTGCCGCAGGTGTCAGCTCTCCTCTAGTTGCCGGGCGGCGCAAGGCAGCGGTTCAACTATTGAGGGTGGCGGTGGCGACGGCGCGCTCGATCTGGCGACCGACCATGGTGTGGTAGGGGCCGTTGGCCGCCATCAGTTGTTCGTGGGTGCCACGCTCGACGATCTCTCCCCCTTCAATTACCAGAATCTGGTCGGCCTCGCGCACGGTTGAGAGGCGGTGGGCGATGATAAAGGTGGTGCGTCCCCGCATCAGCTCGTTGAGGGCCGCCTGGATCACCTGCTCGGCGGCGGTATCGACCATCGAGGTGGCCTCATCGAGGATCAGGATGCGGGGGTTGGCAAGGAAGGCGCGGGCGATAGCGATGCGCTGGCGCTCGCCGCCGGAGAGCTTGACGCCACGCTCGCCGATCAGGGTGTCGTAGCCGTCGGGCAGGCGGCTGATAAAGTCGTGCGCGTGTGCCCCCCTGGCGGCGGCCTCCAGCTCTGCCGCAGTCGCCTCGGGGCGGGCATAGAGGATGTTTTCACGCACGGTGGCATTGAAGAGGAAGGTCTCCTGCAAGACCATGCCGATCTGACGGCGCAACGAGGCCTGGCTTACCTGGCGCAGGTCGTGACCATCTACCGTTACGCGGCCTGTGCCGGGATCGTAGAAGCGGGTGATGAGGTTTACCAGAGTGGTTTTGCCGGCACCGCTGTGGCCCACCAGCGCGACGACTTCACCCGGCCTGGCAGCGAGGTTGATGTGCTGCAAGACCGGCTCGTTGCTGCCATAACTGAAGCTGACATCGTGGAACTCCACGGCACCCCTGAGAGGCGGCATCTCGATGGCTGTCGGGGCGTCGTTCACGGTTGGCTCGGTATCGAGCAGTTCGAAGATGCGGGCCATGGCGGCCAGCGAGCGGTTGATGACGTTCTGCACCCGTGCCAGTGCGCCGACGGGGCGATAAAACTCCTGCATGTAGCGCAGGAAAGCGACGACAGTGCCGGTCGACATGGCAGTGACTTCGACTCCCGTGGCAGCGCGTTTGGCACCATACCAGATCAGGAGGACAAGTCCGCTGGTGGTGACGAGCGAGA
Organism: uncultured Lentisphaerales bacterium; assembly: GCA_964599645.1. GTDB lineage: Bacteria > Verrucomicrobiota > Kiritimatiellia > RFP12 > JAAYLN01 > JAAYLN01. The sequence goes on from CAZRGQ010000091.1 coordinate 4,085, forward strand.
GGGCGGGAAAGAAGGTGCTCCACATCCAGATGCTCTTGCAACTTGCCTTGTAGTAGGCGAGCGAGCTCTCGTCAATGGCGTTGGTCTCGGCCTCTTCACGGGCAAAGGCCTTGATCACCTGAATACCGCTCAGGCGCTCCTGAAGGCGGGCGTTGATCTCGCCCAGCTCTTTGCGGATACGGCTGAAGACGGGACGGATAAAGCGGGTAAAGGCCCAGAGCATGGCGACGAAGAGGGGCAGGGGGGCCAGGGCGATGAGGGCCATCTTGACATCGAGCCGGAAGAGGATGATGGCAGAGCCCACTACGTGCATGACGTTGCTGATGATATCGTCGGAGGCGTGGACCACGAGGTCTTCGACAGCGCCGACGTCGTTGCTGATGCGCGACATGAGATCGCCGGAGCGCTGCTCAACAAAGAAGTCGAGTCCCAGCTTCATCAGGTGGCGATAGCAGGCCATGCGGGCGTTGTAGACGAAGCGTTGCCCCAGCAGGTGCATGATGGTGGTACGGAAGGCACCCAGGAGCAGCGAGGCGATTGTGAGGGCGAAGAAGCGGAGGGTAAGAGCAGGCAGGTGGGTGAGGTCGCGCGCTGCGATCACCCGGTCGAAGATATCACGCAGCACGAGCGGTATCGCCAGACCGGCAGCGGTGGCGCCCAGCATCGCCAGCACCCCCAGCGTAACGCGAAACCAGTAGGTGCCAAGCGTCTGATAGAACCAGCGCAACATGCGACGATCGCTGATCTTGATCTTGCGTGCTGTTGCGTCGTCGTCGCCGCGCATCATACGGCCCATACCATAACCACGTGCCACAGTTAGCCGTGCCTTCTCTGGTGTGATGGCGGTATCTTGAGGATCGTACGATACTTGGCAACGGTACGCCGGGCAATCTTGATGCCCTCCTCTTTGAGGCGCTCCTGAATCGTCTGGTCGGAGAGAGGCGCCGCAGGCGACTCCTCCCGGATCATCGTCTCAATGATATCCTGCACGCTCTTGTTGGAGATGGTCGAGCCGTCGCTGGTCTTGAGGCCGGGGGTGAAGAAGTACTTCAACTCAAAGAGCCCAACAGGCGTCTGCATATATTTATTGGCGACGGTGCGGCTGACGGTGGTCTCGTGAACTCCCACCTTTTCGGCGACCTCGGCCATCGTCATGGGACGTAGGGCCGAGACGCCCTGCTCCAGAAACTCCTGCTGAGCCGCCACAATTTCGCTGGTGATCATCTGAATCGTGCGCTGGCGCTGGTGGATGCTCTTGACGAGGAAGGCACCGGAGCGGATGCGTTCACGGACGTAGGACTTCACCTCGTTGGTGGTGTTGGGATCTTCGAGCAGTTTGCGGTAGTGGTTGCTGATACGGATATGCGGCAACTGGTTGTCGTCTAGCACTACCACCCATTCGCCTTTGGCGTTGCGCTCAACAAAGATTTCAGGTGTGACGTAGGTAGTATCGTCGGCTTCAAAGAGGCGTCCCGGCTGCGGGTTGAGGGTGCGGATCAGCGCTGCGGCTTGCGATACAGCGGTGTCATCGACCTCAAGGGCTTGTGCAATCAGGCTATATTTGCGGGCGGCCAGTTCTTCCAGATAGCGATCGACGATCGCTTTGGCCAGCTCGGTCTGCGGCTCTGCAGCCTGGGTCAACTGCAGCAGCAGGCACTCGCGCAGATCACGGGCGGCGACACCGGGCGGGTCCATCTCCTGTATCACCTGAAGCACCTCTTCGAGACGTGCCACCGAGGACGAGGTCTGATAGGCGAGTTCCGGCAGGCTGGCTGCCAGATAGCCGTGATCGTTGATACTGCCGATAATCAGCTCGCCAAGGCGTTTATCCTCGATTGAGAGCGAGGTGAGGCCAAGCTGTGACAGGAGGTGGTTCTGGAGTGAGACCGGTTGGCGAAGCGAGTCGAACATATAGCGTCGCCGCTCCTCATCCTGCGCTGTATAGGGCTGATTCTGCTGCTCATCGAAGTAGTATTCACGCCACTCGTTGTCGAGGGCTTTGAGGGTATCGATGGCGGTATCGTCGAAGTCGAGTGGTGCGTCGTCGTTCAAGGCTTCACGCACCTCTGGCGGGGTGTCTTCGGGAGACGCATGGACTTCCGGTGAGGTGGGAAGAGTGGCGGCCTCGTGGGCCAGCTTCTCCAGCGAAACCTCCTGTGGTGTCACGACCTCCTCAATGGTGGGATTCTGCTCCATCTCCTTCTGGATCAAGGCACGCAATTCAAGCAGCGGCAATTGGAGCATATCGAGAGATTGTCTCAATTGCGGTGCCAGAATCATCATCTGGCGCTGCTGTTGTACCAAGCTTAGTGATTGAAAAGGCATGACAGTGCAAAAGGCCGTAGTGACCGCCGCAGGGCGGGGTCGGTGTGGCGATATGCGAGTCAGTGTAGCGTAAAAGAGTGGGGCAGGCAAGCGAGTATCGTGGAATGGTATGAAAAGTGCTAAAGCTAAAAGGGGGCCAAGAGGGGGGGGAGTGGTGGTGAATTGTAAGCTGTGAGCTGCGGCGGCAGAGATGGGGACCAGAGATGGGGACAGAGATGGGGACAGAGATCGGTGGCACCCTACCCTTAATCGCCCCCTTACTCGCCACTCTTACTCGCTTACCCTTACCCTTACTCGCCTCGCCGTTAAGACAAGGAGCGGGACGAAGATAATGCATCCCTCCGGATGTTTGTGGCTTTGTGGCATGTTTGCATCTTTTGGCGCAATTGCCTATAGTCAGTTGTGTGATGACGACTACAAACATAAACAGGTCGCCAGCGTCCACGATCACCTTTTCCGGACGCATAGTGATGATCGGCTGCGGCGGTATCGGGCAGGCTATCCTGCCGCTGCTCGGCAACCATATCGAGGATGTCTACCGCAAGATGGTAGTGCTGGCCGCCAATGAGGCCGGGCGGCGTGTGGCCACGAGTTGCGGTGCTGCGTTTGTCCACTGCAACCTCACCCCCGGCAACTATCGTGCGACGCTCAAAAAGTATCTGCAAGCCGGCGACCTGCTCCTCAACCTCTCGATCGATATCGGCAGTCTCGATCTGATCCGCTTTGCGCATGAGCGGGGGGCGCTCTACGTCGATACCTCAATCGAGCCGTGGCCGGGCGTCTTCGATAACCCGATGCTCGGTATGCGGCACCGGACCAACTTTGTGATTCGCAGCAAGATGTTGGAGCTGGCGGCTGAACTGGGCGGAAAGGGACCCACGGCGGTAGTCGATCACGGGGCCAACCCCGGCCTTGTGTCGCACTTTGTCAAGGCGGCCTTGTTGAATCTCGATCGTGATC
>CAZRGQ010000092.1:0-7301 GCA_964599645.1 uncultured Lentisphaerales bacterium
GCCTGATCGCCCGACGCATCCGCGCCGACTGGCAAGCCAAGTATGGGCATCCGGTGCATGCGCTGGAGACCTTCGTGGAACGCTCGCGGTTCAAGGGGACGTGCTACCGCGCGGCCAACTGGCGACCGTAGGTGGGGACAGAGAACAACAAACCGTAGGTGGGGACAGAGAACAACAAACGGAGCATAGATGGGGACAGAGAAACTCCCTTCTTTCTCTGTCCCCAGCGAGTTTCACCGTCCTATTCGCTGTCCCCAGCGGAGTTTGTTCTCTGTCCCCAGCGGAGTTTACTGCTGTCGGCTGCGGCTGAGTGCGCCAGAATATGGAAATCGGGGCGATTCCTTAGGCCAAAATGGCTCTGAAGCGAGGATGAAAGGAATCGAGAGGGGCAAAGGCGCTACTTAACGGTGCTAAAGGCACTTGACGGCCGTTTTGGGGCACAGCTTACCTGTCCGCTGGTGAAAACAGCGGTTGTTTTGGGGGTATGTGTTGCTATTTACGTGGTAGCTGGCTGCTAATTGAGCATCTGTCGTAGCTTTTGCCAGCAATAGACGTCCGCCAACTGGTCAGTTTCGTCCAGTAGCGCTTGTGTTAGCCGATGTTTTTTAGCATCCAAGGCAGGACGGTAGCGCGCCATCATGTTGCGCACAAAGAGTTCACTACCGATTATCAAACCATCGTTCCAGTAGCGCACACGCCGCCGGAAGGAGGTGGTGAAGAGTGTGTCGTTGGCACCAACTGTACCAGATACTGCTGTTTTGGTGTCGGCCTTGGCCGCCACATCAGCCTGCTCTGCTACAGGGGCAGCCTCTTGCGACTCCTCGCGGAAGCGTCTTTTGAGCTCCTCGCCTACCTCTTGCGGTGTCAAATTACGCAGTCTGGCGGGCAAGGCGGGGATCAGATGGGCCACCAAAGCCTCGGCAAAGGGGTGATGCCCGCTCTGCATCCAGACGCCGTAGGAGCAGAAGCGATAGTCGGCCGGATCAGTCACGATCCCGGCGCGCATTGCATTGGCTTCGATATAACTCCAGCAGTTCCAGAGGGCTTCGCCTTCCTCAAGCACGGTGTTCTTGAAGCGACCGGCCCAGAGGGGACCACGCCGTCTCTCGCTACGGGTGCGGTTGTACCAGGCGGTGCAGAGGTGTTGCAGGTGGCGCATGCACCAACTGATATCACGCAGCCGCTCCTGCCAGGCACGACAGGCGGCACTGCCGGGCTTTAAGGTGCGTTTGCCGTCGTGAAACTCCTCAAAGCGCCGGATCGTTTCGATCTCATCTGGCTGCGCTACCGGTGCCAACATTATAAGGTGGATATGGTTCCCCATAAATTGATACCCAACAATGTGAACCGTATAGAACTTGGCGACCCGGTGTAAGATGCGGACAAACTGCTCCTTGTCGGCGGTGTCAAAGGGGCGGTCGCTCCGAAAACCGACAGCCCGGTTGTAACAGTGGTGCCACGTATCGCGGCAATCTGGCTTTAGACGTGGATGGCGCATGGCTGATCTCCCTTCGTTTGAGGTGGTGGCTGGGCAACTCGCCCTACCCACCCTATAGAAGAGTAGCAGTTCCACTTTTTCCACTCGCTTTGGAAAATATATTTTCTCTGTCCCCGGTTTGCGGTTCCCAGTTTGCGGCCTGTCCCCGGTTTCCAGCTACACGGTTTCCAGCTACATCGGTTGCATTCTCTGTCCCCGGTTTCCGGGTCGAAACCATGTAAATTTCTCTGTTGACATTTATCCGTCGATAATGTAAAAATGGCAACACTTTACGCGGACAGAAGTTTGTCTGCGGAGATATCGCTGGCGAGGTAGCTCAGTTGGTAGAGCAGCGGACTGAAAATTCGCGTGTCACCGGTTCGACCCCGGTCCTTGCCACCACTTTTTTGCAGCCCCGTAAAATGAGAGTTTTGCGGGGCTCTCTTAATTGGTCGCGTTTGGAGAGCAGAGTATGAAGGACGAAAACAAGATCAAGTTTTTCGACACCACGTTGCGCGATGGTGAGCAGGCCCCCGGCTACAGCATGAACCTCGAAGAGAAGGTGCGTCTGGCGCTGCAGCTCGAAACTCTCGGCGTTGACGTGATCGAAGCCGGTTTTGCCATCGCCTCGCCCGGCGACTCCAAGGCTGTTGCCGCCGTGGCCAAGGCAGTCAAAAAGAGTACCGTGGCCAGCCTTTCCCGTGCCTTGGAGAAGGATATCGATGCCTCGGCAGCCGCGCTGCGTGAAGCCGCCCACCCCCGCATCCACCTCTTTATCGCCACCAGCGATCTCCACCTCAAGTACAAGCTCAAGATGACGCGCAAGCAGGTGCTCGACCAGACTAAAAAGATGGTCGCCTACGCCCGCAAACAGTGTGCCGAAGTGGAGTTCAGCGCCGAGGATGCCTTCCGCTCCGACTACGACTACCTCTGCCAGGTGGTCGAGACGGCCGTCAAGGCGGGGGCTACCATCATCAACCTGCCCGATACCGTCGGCTATGCAGTCCCTGACGAGTTCTATCGGATGGTCAAGACGGTTCACGACCGCGTACCCAACATCGGAGAGGCTACCCTCGCGGTCCACTGCCATAACGACCTCGGTCTCGCTGTCGCCAACTCGTTGGCCGGTATTCGTGCCGGCGCACGCCAGGTGGAGTGTACCATCAACGGTATCGGCGAGCGCGCCGGCAACGCCTCACTCGAAGAGATCGTCATGGCGCTGCGGACGCGGGCCGACTACTTCGGTTATGATTACAACATCGTTACCGAGGAGATTTTCCGCACGGCGCGCCTCCTCTCTTCAATTACCGGTGTCAGGATCGCACCCAACAAACCGATCGTCGGCCGTAACGCCTTTGCCCATGAGTCGGGCATTCACCAGCACGGCATGTTGGCTCATGCCCAGACCTACGAGATCATGACGCCTGAGTCGGTCGGCGTGATAAAGACCTCGCTGGTGCTTGGCAAACACTCCGGCAAACACGCCTTTCAAAACCATATCGAGGAGCTCGGTTACAAACTCGATGACGAGCAACTGCAGCAGCTCTTCGATGCCTTCAAACTGCTGGCCGACCGCAAAAAGACGGTTGAAGATCGCGATATCATCGCCCTGATCGAGAGCGCTTCGGTTGCCGTCTCCGATCCCAAGCGCGGTTGGGTATTGGACAACTTTGTCGTCAACAGCGGCAATCGCATGACGAGCACCGCCTGCGTTACGTTGCGTAAGGGACGGCGCAAGGTAGAGGAGGTCGCTACCGGCTCCGGCCCCGTCAATGCCGCCTTCCGCGCCATCGAAAAGATTATCCGCCACCCCTTTGTGCTCGAAGACTACCGTCTGCAGGCGGTCACCGAACGGCGCGACGCCCTCGGTGAGGTGTTGGTGCGGATAAGTGATGCCAACGGTGCCTACCGCGGACGCGGTGTCAGCACCGACGTGATCGAGGCGAGTATCCTCTCCTGTCTCTCGGCCGTCAACCGCATGCTCGATGCCCACCAGGCGGCTAGCGGCAACGGCAAGGGCAAAGCCGCCGCCAAGACGAAGTAATCCATTTAACAGCAGAGAGAGAGAGAGAACAGGTTTAGCCATGAAGAAGCAGATTGCCATCATCTCCGGCGACGGTATCGGACCCGATATTACACGCGAAGCAGTCAAGGTGCTCGATGCGGTCGCCGACAAGTTCGGACACGAGTTCAGCTATCGCGAAGGGCTGGCCGGCGGCATCGCCATCGATACCTGTGACGATCCCCTGCCCTCTGAGACGCTCGCCATCTGCCGCGGCTCCGACGCCGTGCTGCTCGGTGCCGTCGGCGGTCCCAAGTGGGATCACCTCGGTGGCGACAAACGTCCTGAAGCCGGCCTCCTCGGCCTGCGGGGCGGGCTTGAGCTCTTCTGCAATCTCCGTCCGGCCGTCCTCCTGCCCCAACTGCGCGACGCCTGCACGCTGCGGCCCGACATCATCGGTGATGGGCTCGATATCATGGTCATCCGTGAGCTGACCGGCGGCATCTACTTCGGCCGGCGGGGGCGCAACGCCGCCGGTGACGCTGCTTTCGATACGATGAGCTACAGCGTGCCGGAGATCGAACGCATTGTCCGCATGGGCTTTGAGGTGGCGCTCAAGCGCACCAAGCGTCTCTGCAGCGTCGACAAGCACAACATCCTCGAGACGAGCCGCCTCTGGCGCGAAACCGTCAACCGCCTGGCAGCCGACTACCCTGAGGTTGAGCTGAGCCACATGTACGTCGATAACGCCGCCATGCAGCTAGTGCGCAATCCGCATCAGTTTGACGTCATCGTGACCGAGAATATGTTTGGCGATATCCTCAGTGACGAGGCCGCCATGATCACCGGCTCAATCGGCATGTTGCCCTCGGCCAGCCTGCGCAGCGACAACTATGGACTCTACGAGCCGGTACACGGCTCGGCGCCCGACATCGCCGGCAAGGATATCGCCAATCCGCTGGCGACGATCCTCTCGGTGGCGATGATGCTGCGCTACAGCTTTGGACTGACAGCCGAAGCTGACCTGGTGGAAGCGGCTGTAAGCCGGACTCTTGATCGTGGCCTGCGTACCGCTGATATTGCTACCGCCGGCGTCACCCCGGTCGGTACCCGTGCCATGGGTGATGCGGTAGTGGCCGCCATCCGGGAGTAGCAGCGCTGCTCAAGGGGTGGGTCGCTCCCTGCCGGCCGCCCAGAGCGTCTGGCGCGCCACCCCCATCATGATGTCGGCATCGTCACCGCTCTGGACCCCGCGCGAGAAGATGCGCTGAAACCCCTGCATCATGTGGTCGGCCTTCTGCTCCTCCATAAAGCCGACCCGCAACATCGCCTCACGCCAGAGCTGCTGCAGCCGCTCGCGCTGCTCTGCCGTCACCGGCGGCGACTTCTCGCAAGGCGCCTCAAACTCGCCACCAGCCTGAAAGAGCTCATAACAGCAGATCATCACCGCCTGTGCCAGGTTGAGTGAGACGTAGTCGTTGGCCGTCGGAATACGGATCAGATGGGTGCAGCGGGCGATCTCATCGTTATCGAGTCCGTTGTCTTCACGTCCGAAGAGGAGCGCTACCGGAGCGTGGCCGGCAATCCTGACCAGCTCGGGCGCCCACTCGCGGGCGGTACGCACATGTTGGCGATAGAGGCCGCCACGAGCCGTGGTACCGACTACGGCAGTGCAGTCGGCCACTGCCTCGGAGAGTGTGGCCACCTCACGCCGCTGCCGCAGCAGGTCGCCGGCATGGACGGCAAACTTCTCGCCCTCCTGCCAGCCATCGACGATACGCGGCGCTACCAGCGTCAGCTTCGAGAGCCCCATATTGGCCATGGCACGGCATACCGAGCCGATGTTACCGCTGTAGAGCGGCTCTACCAGCACAATGTGGATCGACTCTTTAAATGACATCACCTAACCTCCCCTACTCCACCGACGACAGATAAACTGACCTCACGCTCTTCATGCTTAAAGTCCGGCTGCACGGCAACCCTTCACCCGGGGTTAGCGCTCAGAGTGGAGGCGCACCTTCACCTCGGCCGGAAAGCGACACGAACCGGAGCCGCAGAGGGAGTCGATTGGGGCACTGACGAGCCCCACCGGATAGAAGATGGTCCAGAGGAAGTGCATACCGTTGGTGATCTCACACTCCAACGGCAGCTCCACCGGCACCCGGCCTGCCATTTCAAAGCGGCAATGGTAGCGATGGGGCCGCCGTTTGCGCCAGGGTGATGAGGTGAATGCGACCGTGGCCGGCGTAGTGGCCTCTGCATGGAGCTTGCCTGTTTCGAGATCGACAATCTTGACAGTGGCGCCCGGTGGGCGCGAGATGAAGTTTACCCCGGCCTCTCCCGGGATGCGCCACAAGGTGCCGCACCCCTGACAGAGCGCCAGCAGGAGCAGCAGCGCCCCCACTCTGACAAAAGAGTTTCTATCCATTGAAGATCACGAAGCGTCGCATGGCATAGTTGATCAGCAGCGCCACGACGAGGTTGGTACTGAAGGCGATCGTCGTCTGCCAGCGGCGGCGCACGATTAGCCAAGTTTGGAAGGCCGAGCCGAGCAGCATGCTGACGGCTGAGACGCTAAAGAAGAGCAGCAGTTCAAGAGCCCAGTGGTGCCGGCCCGGCTTGAAGACAAAGAGGCGATTGAGCAGATAGCAGAAGAGATTGGAGAAGGTGAAAGAGATGGCATTGCAGATAAAGGCGCGTCGCGCCCTGAGGCCATCAGCCATCGGTGCTACGCGCACCTTCAGCAGCCGCACCAGGTAGTCATCGGGCGTCAGACAGGGAAAGAGCAGCAATGCACTGAGATAGAAGGCGACGATATGGCAGAGAGTCGCAAGGCCGCCGACAATGGCATACTTGATAAATTGTAGCAGGGGGCCGGCCTCATGACTGAGCGCCTGGCGCAGATCGAACGACATCGGAGGGTGCTCTACAAGGCGGCAACAGTGAAAAATGGCGCGCCCACGGGGAATCGAACCCCGCTTACAAGGATGAAAACCTTGTGTCCTAGCCGATAGACGATGGGCGCACTAAAGTGATATGGGGCGCAATATAGCAAAACGGCCGTTCTTTGGCAAGCTGAACTCATGCAAATGCGATTCGGCTTTTTCAGCGGCTTTTCCAGCCCCGCTCATTTCGCATTCTCCCCACCCTCTCTTTGCACGGAGGTTTCTGTAGGCGGACTTACTCCACTGCGTTCCGCCAACGTCCTATGGCATTCTTTCGGCCGTAAATTTGTGGCAGAAGAGAGAATGAAGATGCAGCGAAGCCTCTCTCCATAACTATTCCACCCCGCAGCTCCCCTAATGCACCCTTCCGGCGGGAACAGCAGCCGTCTGCTTGCTCCCGCCGCAGGCAATGGCTTCAATGGGGCCACGCTTGTTAGAGCGTGGAAACTCCAAGACAGCCACTATAGCCGCCTCACCATACTGGTGCTTCAATGGGGCCACGCTTGTTAGAGCGTGGAAACATGTAGGCGGTCGTTGGTCTCTAACTGCTCCTTGCAGCTTCAATGGGGCCACGCTTGTTAGAGCGTGGAACCCCCCCAATCCGCCTGACTCGTGGCCAGCGCCGCACGATGCTTCAATGGGGCCACGCTTGTTAGAGCGTGGAAACAGAGCGGCTGCACATCGGCACGAGGGGGCAACAGGCGCTTCAATGGGGCCACGCTTGTTAGAGCGTGGAAACTACCGGCAAGCTCCGCGCTACATCTGGTACAGTATCGCTTCAATGGGGCCACGCTTGTTAGAGCGTGGAAACGGTCGTTGCACCGATCAGCGCAATTACCGACACCATGCTTCAATGGGGCCACGCTTGTTAGAGCGT
>CAZRGQ010000093.1:0-7238 GCA_964599645.1 uncultured Lentisphaerales bacterium
TAAATTTTAAAAAGGCCATTAGCAGGGTAACGTTCCTGATAATGGCCTTTTTTTTTATATGAAAAATAAGATTATTGCAGCCAGGGGACTGACTGCAATGAGAGAGTAAAAGACTATGGAGCAGGGAAGCAGGGAAACATCGGCGATACACCCTTCGTCACGCCCTTTGTCGCGCTCCAGGTCTGACTGGTCTGACCTGTCCGACTGGTCCGACTTTTCATCTCATGCTGCTTCCAACGTCAAGGCGCACGAACGCGCGTCAGCGCGTTCTGTACCGCCGCTTGTTGGATGCGCTCTATTTATCAAAAACTAAACTCCTGTGTGTGTTGCAAAAGGTTGCTTGCCGTATGGCCCACAATTCTATGAGGGTACTGTCTGGAGATCGTAAAAGAGTGCTGGTTGATTCCCGCGAATGGTTGGTAAGTTATAACGTTTACTTCGACCTGCTCACTCTTCATGTGGACTTTTGGCATGAAATCCAGCTTGTGCGCAGCGGTTATGAAATCGAGTGGCGGTGGCTTGTAGGGATTCCCTCGTTTCTTTTCCTTCTGGAGAAGCGATTCCCACGCTGATCTGGAGCAAACAAGAAATGTCTCGTTGTAATACTCGTGCCAAAACAAGTGGAAGCGGTCACCGAGAAGCCGAAGTATTATAAGCTGAAAATACCCATTGGGAGAATCTTCAACCCGTAGTTTCTCGATATATCCGAATCGGATGTGCTCCCAAATTTGGGATGTGGATGAAACCTCTATCGGTAAGCTGTTGGTAGAGAGAAACGCATATTTGTCGAAGCTCATGAATGGACATGCATTGATTTCCCTGGCATATAAAACCGGCAGCCCTCCAATGCGGCGGTTAAAGTAAACCCAATCGAGAACATGGCCTGAATCAGGCCGAAGCTTGCTTAGCACAGTGAAGTACTTGTTCACATCAAACTTATTTCTAACAGACTCGCCGCGCATGAGGTCTAGCTCTTGCTCAAGGTCAGCATGGGGCTGCAAGTCAACGAATGCATCCACGATTTTCTGCGGTTCGAAGTCGGTATAAGTTGGCGCGTTATGGCAACCAATAAAAGCTACCACAACTATTGAGAACATCAATATAGCAGTAGTTATATTATTTATAACTACGGAGATTAATCTCTCTGATCTCAATGTGTACGTAAGCTTCTCCAATGCCTTAAACCCCGTTCTCAATGATCGCCATTTGATCCGGTCGCCTCCAAAATCCCCAGCAGCATCGCGGATTGGGATTGCGACCACTGGTCCAGTGCATGGGTATTGATATCGGGTGCATCTGCCTGAGCTGCCAGCAGCAGAGAGCGTTTGAGATGCATCTGGCTGGCATGGAGGCCGCCCTCAACGGCTTCCCATAACGGGCGCCGATCTCCGCTCCCTTTCCCGAGGCGGTAGGCCGAACCATCGAGTAAGCAGCGTGGGGTTGCTCTCTGTCCCATGAACAGCGGAAAGGCGATGGAACCTGCGGGTAGTGCGAACCAGGCAGAGGTGAGACTCTCCGGATGATCTCTGTCGATCTCCACCGTCATCCCCGATATGGAGGTGTCAAGGCAGATGGATGGATCACGGGAGACCCTGTGAAATTTGGCGAAATTGATCGGTTCCTGCGCCTTAATCAGTTCCTGAGCGGCAGAACTATCCGTCAAACGGCTGAAATAGACCTTCTCCGTGGGGTGTCGGTAGAGGACTTGTTCGGCGTTATTGCTGACCTCGAGTATGGTTCCTCTCCGATCCACAAACAGCCAGTGGGTTGCATTCACATCCCCGCCGGCATAGTAGCCGTGACTCACGACGTCCTGAATAATCTCCAGGGCGGAGGCACAATCGTCTGCGCGCTCGGCAATGTGGCGCAGCAACTGTGCGTTCATCATGCCGCGATAGCGCGGCGGCGCCGCGGCGGGAACCAACCCGCCCGGGTAGTCGGCAGAGCCGGCCAGCCCCTTCTCGTTTACCATCATCATGCAAGCGGCGACGCTGGCATCGCTATTGGCCATGAAGCGGTTGACGCCCGGGACACGGCTTTCCATGACAAAGGCGCATTGGGCTTTATCGACGTTATCTCGATTCTTGTGGAAATAGATCGCATGATCTAAAGTTGAGACGCTCTGCACAGCATAGGAGGTACATTCCGGATGGAGAAACAGGTTGCGGTAGACACCGCCGCCGAAGGCCAGATAGAGGCGTTCATCCACCCCCGCCGCTTCGGCAATGGCGGCCGCTTCGTCAAGCCAGTGTCCGGCCATCTGCGCGACAATCTCCACGTAGCGCTTGGCCCCCTCGATCAACATCTGCGGCGACAGCCCTGCTTCACGGGCGGGCTTCAGGAAGAACGCCTCCATATCTGAGTGGATGGCCTCGCGGTTGATACAGCCCCACATGCTGCCGATCTCTGCGGGGGTGCCAGCAAGTCACACCATGTCGGATGGTGACTCCGTCGTCGTTGTGTTTGCAGTGTTCATCTCGTATACCTAACTTCACAAGGGAAATCCTTGCGGCTCGCCTCGAACTGTAGCAAGGAGGCGGTCTGTTTGGCAATGGCGATTTTGTCACGCTCTTTGTCGCTACAGGACAATGATCGGGACGAGGAGAAAGACAAAGATTGTGGCGCGATGGACTTTTCCTTGTACTCACATGACGAAGACAAAAATTTGGGGCATGAAATGGCATGTTAAGCCTTCAGCGTTACGCTTAACGCCCAACTTTATACTCCTGCGCACGGTTCAACCTTTAACGTTTACCAATGGCTGACGCGCTGCGGCGTCGACAGCGCGACGCCCTCCAGCGTGCTCCGCACCCCGCAGTCGCACTCCCCGGCGCGTGCGCCGGGTGGAGGGCGGCGCGCCGTCGCCGCCGCAGTCTGGCAGGGCGGTTTTGCCGCAAACCGCCGCAGTCGGAGTACCGCCTTCAGGCGGCAGCAAACCAGGAGCTTCAGCTCCGATTACAGTCGTGTTCAGTCGGGCCTGAAGGCCCTTTTTGGCTTCCGGCTGAAGCCGGTACTCCGGCCATGCCGTACTTTTCAAGCGCCGCTGCGCCACTTAAAAGTTAAAAGTGGATTCTGGCTTCTGGATTCTGGGTGCGCATCCACTATTGTGGATCGCATCCCCGATTACCCCGGGCCTGCATTTTGCAGTGGACAAGACAAAGCAATAAATATATACTACTATACCTGTTTTTTTGCTGAGACCTCTTGTAACTGAGGCTGCAGGCTTGCAAAAGGCAACTATGAGTTTGTGTAACAGAGAGAGTTTTATAAAAAGACTGGCAGGCCTTTTGCTGCTTGGCTCCCTTGGTGTGTCGCTGACCAATCTGCCGGCGGCTGAACGGCCGCAAGCCTGGATCGGCAACGGGCCGCGTGTCCGCACCTGGCAGGCTGAGGCACCTGCCGACCGGGTGCGCCTGAGTCTGCGCGAGCCAGGCATCTACCGCGTCACGGCTGCCGAGTTGGCCGCTGCCAGCGGTTGGAGCGTCGAGGCGATGCAGCTCTCGATCACCAAGACCAATCTCCACCTCTCCAATGAGGGTCAGGCGGTCGCCTGGCTGGCCGATGGCGACGGCTTGCTCTTCTACGGCGAACCCTCCAGCTCCTTCTACGCCCCGGAAAATGTCTACTGGGTCGAGCGCAAGGCAGGGGTGGCAATGAGCAGCCAGAGCTCCACGACTCCTGCCTTCTACCCCGACCCATGGTTTGTCGACAGAGTCAAGTTTCAGGGAACCAATAACTTGATTCGCCTTATATATAGTACGCTTACTGATATCCCCTACGTCTCCTTTAGTGGGCCAGAATTTAGCGCCATCGATCCGTGGAATGTCGATCCGGAGCAGGGGATCATCAGTGAGAGCCTGGCGTTACCTAACTGTGCCGGCGGGCTCTGGGTTGGTGCCCTTACGGTGTACCTCCACTCCTTTCACGACCCCGGCAATCCGCTCCATGTGGCCGAAATCTCGCTGGGCGGGGCGGTGCTCGGTACCAACACCTGGTATGGCGAACGGGCGGTGGCGCCTACCTTCCCCTTCACTTCGCAAAATGTAGCAGCGGGCGGGCGGCTCGACATCGTGGTTAAAAATGTCACACCGATCGGATCTTATATAGATTACAGCCGTTTTGCCCTTGGAGCCTTTGAGGTTGAGTATCGTCGCCTCTCCAAGGCTGAAAATGATGCCTTACAACGCTCTGGCGGCAGCGTCATCGTCGAAAACTTCACTACCAACGATGTCGTGGCGCTTGATATTACCAGCAGCCGCACACCGCTGCTAACTACGTCGGTGACGACCAGTTACAGCGCCCTCGACGGCCGCTGGCAGGCGGCCTTCAACGCCGGCGGCAGCGGCAACACCTTTCAGCTCAGCAGCCGCTCACGCGGCACCCTGGCACCGTCACTACGCGGGGTGCGTGATATCGACTGGAGCAGCCCGGAGCAGGCCGCCACCCATGTCATCGTGATTCCGCCGGAGGCGTGGCGTGACGACTTCCGTGCCGCGATGCAGCCACTGGCCGACTACCGCAACTCCCAGGGGCTGCGTTCGGTTATCGTCGATATCGAGGATATCTATAACAGTTTCAGCCACGGTCTGGCGACGCCCTTTGCCATCCGCGACTTCTGTGGTGCGCTCCACCCCAATGGGCTCAAGTATCTGCTGCTGGCCGGTGACGGGCCGCTCGACTACAAGCATCAGCGCCTCTCGGTTAACGACTACAAGTCGTGCCTCATCCCGACAGTTGCCGTGCCGCACGCCTACTACGGCGGCCAGGGCATGGTGGCCAACAATGATATGGCGTTGGGGGACTACAATCAAGACCGGCTGCTAGATGTTGTCGTGGGGCGGCTCCCCTCGAATAGCATGACCGATCTGTCCACGTCAGTTAGTAAAACGATCGACTATGAAAAGCGCCGCCTTTGGCGCGGGCCGGTGGCACTGGCACCCGATTGGGATAATACCGGGGGGCAATATTACGCCTTTCATGCCGCTACCGACAGGCTGTTACCGTTATTGCAGGGCAATGGTGTACCCTATACCAAGCACTATGTGAACTACAAGGGGCATGCGCCGCTGGTACGTACTGCATCGCTCTTGCCGGCTTTGCAACGGGGGGCGGGGATGTTCTACTTTATCGGGCATAGTGGTGAGCAGTCATTAGGTGATAGTGGCAACAAACTGCTGTCTCATACGCAGATAGTACCAACCTCATGGCAGAAGCCGACAATCGCTGTGATCCTGGGATGCCGGATCAACCGCTGGCACTCGTTGACCGCGACGCAACTGTTGATACCCTATGGAGTGTTTAAAAAGTCCAGTGGCTTTGTGGCGGGTCTGGGTTCTACCGGCTATATCTCCGGGAGCGAGGCCGAGGAGTATGGCGTCTCGCTCTTCGCGACCCTGCAACGTGGTAACCGACAGCGGCTGGGGGATGTGATTCTGCAGGCGTCACGCGAGCAGGGGCAGAAGATCGCCGCCAACTACCTCTTTGGTCTGGGGCTGATCGGCGATCCGGCGCTGTTGATCAGCGATACGCAACGGGGTACCGTCATCGCAGTTGAATAGGGAGTATGATGTTGTATCGACGTAGAGAGCAGGTGGCACTGCGCCGGGTGGCCGGGGCCCACCTGCTGGTGCCGCTCACAACCGCTGAGCAGGCGGTTTATACCCTCAACCGGACGGGCGCCCGGCTCTGGCAGCAGCTTGAGTGTGAGGCGAGCGCCACAACGCTTGCAACAAAACTGCAAAAAGAGTATACTGGCTTGACATTGGAGTCGGCGCAACGTGATGTCGACCACTTTCTGGCCGAGATGGTCGCGCTGGGGCTGGTGGCAGTTATGCCGGAGGGTACGGCATAGTGACGTGGTCTGGCTGCCGGTAGCGGCAAGCGGCTCCGGGATGGCCAAGTCGATGGACGAAAATGGAGTAGAACGATGGATGACATTATTGAGACGACCCCGCAGGGGGGCACCTACGAAGCGCCGAGCGTGACACGCGAGCCGCTCGATGCGGCTGGCAGCTACGTCAGTGTCAGAACACCCGCCAAGCAGCCGCTGGCCACTGCCGAGAGCATGGCTGACGGTTCGTTTGAACCGACAGGCACTCAAAGTCCACCAGTCGGCTAACTCGATGTGCCATATCAAGGCCTATCGTTGGCATGATCCTGTTATTACAATTGCTGCTACACGGCTGAATTTCAGTCTGGATCAAGAGGTTGCCAACAGTCTGATTTCGGCAACTTTCGGGCAGTTTGCCGACGCTGAACTGCCCTTTGATTTGAATGCTACGATCGTCGGACCGGGTAGCAGTGCCGCTCTGTTGAGCGAGCGTTCAGTGGCCGATGTGCGCTGGTTTTTTGAGGAGGCCGGGGGGCGGCTGCAGGTTGCCAGACTCGACGGAGAGGGCGGCGTGGTCTGGCGCATGGAGGGGGCGTCTGATTTTGCTGCCATTGAGTTGGCGTGGCATCCGGTTGAATTCGAGAAGATTTACGGCACCTTTGGTCGCTCGCTCTCGGTGGGGCTCGGCTATCTGCTTTTGGGGATGCGGCTGCGGCTGGCCGGTGGTGTGATGCTGCATGGCGCTGCAATCGATCTCGATGGTCACGGCATCATCTGCACCGGGGTTTCAGGGGTGGGGAAGAGCACCATTTCACGCTTGCTGCACGATGGCGGCGCTACCGTGCTGACCGACGAGCGCAGCGTGATCCGCCGCTGTCAGGCCGGGGATCATACCCACCGCATCTACGGTACCCCCTGGCCTAGCTCGGCCGGATTTGCCCGTAATGAGTCGGCGCCGCTGCGTGCGCTCTACTTTCTGGAGCATGGCGAGCGCAACGAGATCATCCCGCTCACAGCGGCTGAGGCGATCAGGCGTCTGATCCCGGTCTCGATGGTCCCGTGGCAGGCACCCACGGTGCTCGATCCCTTTCTCAAGACCCTGGAGGGGATTGTCGAGAGTGTGCCGGCGGCTCTCCTGCGTTTCACTCCTACCGGTGCGGCAGTTGAGTTGCTGCGGGAGAGAGCCAGCCAAGCCGGTTGGTGAGAAAAAAAACAAAACAGTAGACAAAAGTATAGTATAACGCTATACTTTGCAGTCAATTTCAAGCAGTGTACCCAAATGTGGCGTATTCTGTGACGAGCATACAGGTGGCGGATGGTTTTTTAACGGCCCCGAAGTTGGGGGATATCATGGAGAGGCTCTTGCAAAACCCCTCGGTCGCAGCGCCTAAGGGACTATCGGCCTGTA
>CAZRGQ010000094.1:0-7171 GCA_964599645.1 uncultured Lentisphaerales bacterium
TACAGGCCGATAGTCCCTTAGGCGCTGCGACCGAGGGGTTTTGCAAGAGCCTCTAAAACATTAAAATTAGCGCTTGCTATAAGTAGTCCATTATTGTACTATCCCGTCTCGTATCACCGAACCACTCTCAGAACAATGGTCCACAACAGAGAAAAATCAGAGACTTGCGACGAGGCCTTCGCCCACAGGGTGAAGATCTCGCTGCTGCCAGTATGGCGTCGCCTCAATCGCTGCATGGGTGACCGCCTGGGGCGTCACGGCCTGCCACCGCCGGTGGCGGTAGCCTTGCTCAGCATCTATGCGGGACAGGAGGAGGCCGAGCCGGCCGTACTGGCCGAACAGCTCTTCGTGCCGCGCCAGACAATGACCGTTATTCTCGATACCCTCGAACAGGAGGAGCTGGCCGAACGCCACCCCCATCCCGTTGATCGCCGCCGCAAGCTGATTGTGCTCACCCCCGCCGGCCGGGAAAAGGCCACCGCCATTATCAACGACATGTTCGCCTACGAGTCCGCCGCTGCCAGAATTGTCTTTACCCCCAACGAAATCGCACCCTTCCGCCGCACCGTTATGCGGCTGGCTGATGCCATGGAACAGTTGAACCAGGAGATCAAGGAGTAAGATGACCCCTCTGTCCAAATTTGCAACCGCCTCGCTGCTGCTGGCCCTGCTTGTCGGTGGTGGCTGCGCCGCTTTCGATGCTGCCGCCGTGCGCAGTGAACAGCAGCGTGACTTCACAAACCGCCTGGCAACGGCCGCCGACGAGCTGCTGGCGCAGCCGCTGACGCTCGACGCCTGCCTCGCCATCGCCATGACCAACAACTACACGGCGCGTCTGGCCGATATCAATGTGGCGCTCCAGCAGATCGCCCGCAACGTCGCCTTCACCGCCTTCCTCCCCAATCTGGGGCTCTCGGCCAGTTATCAGGCCAACCACAAGGCCCCCTCGCAGGCACATGAACGACGCTACGGCGATGCGACGCTTCAGGCTGGCGTGCCGATCTTCATGCCCTCCGCCTGGTTCCTCTATGCCGCCACGCGCCACGGCCACGCGGCCGCCACCCTGACGGCCAACTATACGCGCCAGCAGATCGTCCTCGAAACCACTCAGAGCTTCTACCAGATTCTGGTGCTGCAGGAGACAGTGGCCGCCCTCACCAGCCAATACGAGGCCGCCCGTGAAAATGCCGCCCGCCTGACCGGACTGGCCGCAGAGGGCTTCCTCACCGCCTGGGAGGGCGAACAGGCCAACCTGCTGGCCGCCACACGCCAGAGCGAGCTGAACAGCGCCCTGCGCCAGCTCACCACCGCCCGCAACGACCTCCTGCTGACCCTCGGGCTCTCACCCCTGAGCAGCAGCGGCAGCGCGCAGGAGTTGACCCTGGTAGCGCCCGACGATGTCGAAACCCCCGCCCTGAAGGAGCTGGACGAGCTGGTCCTGCTGGCGCTCTCCGGACACCCGATGTTGTCCATTGCCGATCGCCAGGTCGTGATCAAGGAGCACGACGTGCGCCGCGCCTTCACCGCCTTCCTCCCCGTTATCAACCTCGGTGCCGCCACCTCCTGGACCGCCAACGATCTCGCCCTGCACGCCTCCAACTGGCTTATGAGCTTCGGCGGCACCTGGCAGCTCTTCAGCGGCTTTGCCAACAGCGCCCGCTACAAGGCCGCCAAAGTGGAGCTGCAACAGAGCGAACTGGAGCGCGAAAAGCTCTTCCTCAACATCATGGCCCAGGTGATCGCCGCCACCACCGCCGTCGCCGATGCCACCGAACTGCACGACATCAGCCGCCAGACCTATCAGGTGGCCGCCGCCAAGTATGCCGACTACGACGCCCGCAGCCGCGAAGGCCTGCTGCCTGTCAGCGAGGCCCTCGATGCGCGCGCGGCCATGGACCTCGCCCAGATGGCGCTCGTCAAGAGCCGCTACCAGCGCGAAATCGCACTCTCCGCCCTCGATCTCGCCATGGGTATCTCTCTGGCGCCGACAGAGGATGACGCCCCGCTTGTCACCACCAAATTTGTCAACCCCGAGTAAAAGATGAAGACTATGACCTCCTCCCGCCACCTGCTGCTCCTCCTCCCTGCGCTGCTGCTGCTGGCCGGCTGCGGCCGACAGGCCACTACGGCCGACACCGCAGACGCCCCGGCTGCCCTGCTGACGGTCCGCACCCATAGCGCCACCAACCGCCTCTTTGAACGCCGCCTGACGGTGCAGGGCACCCTCGAAGCCAAGCGCTTTGCCAGTGTCTCCGCCCGTGTCGGCGGCAACCTCGACGCCTTGTGGGTCGAAGAGGGCGATACCGTCGTCGCCGGCGAAACCCGTCTCTTCCAGATCGATCCCGTGGCGCTCTCCAACGCCGTGACGATCGCCTCGCAGGAGCTGAATGTTGCCGCCGCCTCGCTCCTGGTGGCCGAAGCCAACGCCACCAAGATCAAGGCCGAAGCCGACAAGGTCGAGCGCGACCACGACCGCTACCAGCGCCTCTACAAAGAGCAGAAGGTCACTGCCAATGAGTACGAAACGATGGCCACCGCGCTGGAGCAGGCCAAGGCCGGCCTGGCTGTGGCCGCCGCCCAGATCACCCTGGCCACACGCCAGCATGAACAGGCCGAGGCCTCACTCGCCATCGCCCGGAAGAATCTCTCCGACTCCCTCGTGGTCGCCCCCCTCAGCGGTATCGTCAGCCAGCGCCGGGCCGAGCCGGGCGAGTTCATGTCGGCCGGCACCGCCGTCGTCACGATTGTCGACCCCACGCTGATCGAGGCCGCCGCCTTCATCCCGGCCCGCTACTACCACGATGTCGTCCCCGGTACGAGCAGCTTCCGCCTGCAACTGGCCGATGGCTCCTCACTGGTTTGCGAAGTCGCCTACCGCAGCCCCGTCATCAACCCCAGCCTGCGCACCTTCGAAATCAAAGGCTATCTGCGCGACTTCCCCGCCGGCCAGGCGGTTCCCGGCTCGATGGTTGCCCTCACCCTGATCTTTGAGACACGAGAAGGCGTCGGCACCCCCACCGAGGCGATCCTGCAACGCAACGGGGGCGACGCACTCTTCGTCATCCGCGATGGCAAAGCTCATCTGACGCCGGTCACAACCGGCCTGCAGAACGATACCTGCACCGAAATCCTCAGCGGGCTCCAAAGCGGCGACCAGGTCGTCGTTGAAGGCCAGACCTTCCTCGGCGATCTCTCCGCTGTGACAGTACTGAAGTAGACCTCTCACTTCTCACCTGTTACCTCTCACTTTTTACTTATTACTTAACTAGAGCGCCATGTTTCTATCCAATGCCTCCACCAGACGCCCGATTGCCATGAGCTGCCTGCTCATCGGCCTGATCGTGCTCGGCCTCAACTCCTTCCGCAAGCTCTCGATCGAGGATATGCCGCGAGTCGACATCCCCTATGTCACCGTCATTACCACCTGGATCGGCGCTTCGCCTGAGGATATCGAGAAGGATATCAGCAAACGGATCGAAGACGCCGTCTCCGGTATCGACGGCCTCAAACATATCGAAGCCTCCAGCCTGGAAAACGTCAATCAGGTCGCCCTTGAATTCAATATCGACGTCAACGTCGACGTCGCCGCCCAGGAGGTGCGCGAGCGCGTCGATGCCGTGCTTGATGAGCTGCCCGAAGATGCCGATCGCCCCATCATCCAGAAGGTCAATATCAACGCCCGCCCGATCGCCAACATCTTCCTCTCCGGCGCGGCACCGCTCGACGAACTCTACGACTACGCCGACAATGAGATCTCCGACCGCTTTGCCACCGTGCCCGGCGTCGCCACCGTCCAGGTGATCGGCGGCAACGAACGCGAAGTCTGGGTCGAACTCGAACGCGATGCCCTCGCCGCTGCCGGTCTCACCAGCTACGATGTCGTCGCTGCCCTGCAGAGCTCGATCCTCTCGTTGCCCGGCGGACGCCTGCGCCAGAACGGCACCGAAATCACGATCCGTTTCGACGCCGAGTATGAGACTGTGCCCGCCATCGCCGAACTGGAGGTCGCCAGCCGCAACGGCGCCCGCCTGCGCCTGGCCGACCTCGGCAGCGTGCGCCTCGCCACCGAAGAGGTGCGCCAGCGCGCCATCCTCGATGGCCGTCAGGGAGTCGTGCTCAAGGTGGTCAAAAAGGCCGAAGGCAACACCGTCTCTGTCGTCAAAGAGACCCGCAAGCGCTTCGAACAGATCAAGCAGTCTCTGCCCGGCGGCATGGAACTCACCTGGGTCTCCGACGAATCGGAGAGTATCGTCGCCTCGATCAACGCAGCCGTCTCCTCCGTCGGCGAGGCGATTATCCTCTGCGCCATCATCCTCTTTGTCTTCCTCGTCAATATCCGCACCACCATCATCGTCGCCATCACCATGCCGGTCACGGTGATTATCAGCCTCTTCTGCATGGAGCTCGCCGGACAGACGCTCAATACCGTCAGCCTCCTCGCCATCGGACTCTCCACCGGCGTGCTCGTCTCCAACTCGATCGTCGTCCTCGAAAATGTCGTCTCAAAATTTGAAGAGCTCGACGACCATTGGGAGGCCGCCCGTCTCGGTGCCAACGAAGTCACCGTCGCCGTGCTCGCCTCGGCCGGCACCAACGTCGTCGTGATGTTCCCTCTGGCGATGATGAGCAGCCTCGTCGGCAAGATGCTCAGCGCCTTCGCCATCACCACCCTGATCGTCAACGCCGTCTCCATCTTTACCAGCTTCACCCTCACGCCGATGCTCTGCGCCCTCATGCTGCAGCCGGCCAGCCAGCGCCGCGACAACGCCTTCTCACGCTTCGGACTGCGCTGGCAGCAGAGCTTCCAGACGTTTGCCGAACGCTATACCGACGGCATCCGCCGTATCGCCTGGCATAAATATCTCAATATCCCGATCGTCATCGGCTTCATCCTCCTCTTTATCTTCACTATCCGCTCCGGCGGCAGCCGCCTCGGCTTCAGTTTCTTTGAGAACGACGACCGCGGCCGCGTCTTTATCCGCGTCGACTTCCCCCCCTACTACGACCTCGACCGTACCGTCTCGCGTCTGGAGGGTATCCAGGGGCGTCTGCTCGACCTCTCCGACCTCGACCACATCCTCACCACCGCCGGCAAGGCCGAGGCCTTCGGCGGCCAGGCCAACGAAGGCGTCTACCTCGGCCAGCTCGAACTCTTCTTCAAATCAAAGCTGGAGCGCGACTGGAAGGTCAACGACCGGCTCACCGAAATCCGTAACATGCTCAGCAGCGAAACCGACTGCATCATCTCCGCCTCGGTACCCGGCAAGCTGGGCGGCCAATCGTTCCAGATCGAATACAACCTCAACGGCCCCGATCTGGAGGTCCTGGAAACTGCCGCCAAGGCGATTCACGGCACGATCGTGACACTGCCCGAGGTTGAACAACTTGATACGACGGTACGCGACCGCAAACCGGAGGTGCGCGTGGTTCCCAAGCGCACCATCCTCGCCGACCTCGGCTTCCCCGTCAGTCGCCTCGGCACAATCGTCCGCGCCAACATCGACGGCATCAAGGCCGCCAACTACAAACGCGGCGACCGCACCTACGATATCCGCGTCAAGCTGCGCGAAGAGCCCGGCAAAGAGCAGATCGGCCAATACCTGCTGCCCGCTGCTGATGGCCGCCCCATCCCGCTCGAGACCGTCGCCGATGTGGTCGACGATGGCGCCACGGTTCAGATCTTCCGCGTCGACAAAGAGCGCACCGTCAAAATCCTGGGCGACATCGTCCCCGGCGCCACCATGAGCGGCGTCAATAGTCAGATTGAAACAGTGATTAAAGAGCAGAATCTGATCCCCCCCGGCTACACCCTCGACACCTCCGGCATGAGCGAGATGATGGGCGAAGCGCTGGCCGACTTCGGCGAGGCGCTCCTGCTGGCCGCCTTCCTGACGCTCCTGACCCTCGCCGCCATCCTTGAATCGTGGAGCCGTCCCGCCCTCGTCCTGCTGACGTTGCCGATGGGGCTGATCGGCGTCATCTGGTCGCTGGTGCTCACCAAATCGGCCATTAACATCCTCGTGCTGCTCGGTACCCTGATGCTGATCGGCGTAGTGGTGAACGCCGCCATTCTGATTGTCGACAAGACGGCCCAGAATCTCGCCGCCGGCATGTGTCGCCGCGACGCCATGCTGGCCGCCATGGCCGATCAGTTCCGCCCTGTTCTGATGGTGGTGCTCGCCTCCGGCCTCGGCATGTTGCCCATCGCTCTCGGCACCGGTATCGGCTCCGAAAACCGCGCCGGCATCGGCATCGCCTCCGTCGGCGGCATTATCGTCGCCGGTATCCTCACCCTGACTGTCCTTCCCCTGGTCTACACCCTCACCACCGGCCGCCCCAAGGAAGGCGAGTCATGAAGCAAATTAATGTAAAAGGGATTATTTGTGATATGGACGGCGTTATCTATCACGGTAACGCTTTGCTCCCCGGTGCTGCAGCCTTTGCAGAGTGGTTGCAACAGACCAATATACCCTTTCTCTTTCTAACCAATAGCAGCGAGCGCTCACCGCGTGAGTTGCGGGAGAAGCTGCAACGGATGGGGATTACCGTTGACGAGTCTCACTTCTATACCAGCGCCATGGCTACCGCTGCCTTTTTAAGCTCACAGCGCCCCGGCGGCAGCGCCTATGTGATCGGTCAGCCCGGCTTGATCAACGCTATTTATGGGGCCGGGTTCTCCACCAACGACGTTAACCCCGACTACGTGGTCATCGGCGAGACCCCCTCATATAACTACGAAGCAATCAAAAAGGCGGTTATGCTGGTGCGCAACGGAGCGAAACTGATCGGCACCAACCCCGATTTGACCGGTCCGGTTGAGTTGGGCATCGTGCCGGCATGTGGTGCCCTGGTCGCCCCGATTGAGCTGGCTACCGGGGTTAAGGCCTATTTTGTCGGCAAGCCCAACCCCTTGATTATGCGCTCAGCCTTGCGGATTCTCAACTGCCAGCGTGAATTGGCACTGATCATTGGCGACCGCATGGACACCGATATCGTCTCCGGTATTGAGGCCGGGATCAAAACGGTCCTGGTGCTTTCAGGAGTCACCAGCCTTGACGACATTAAGCACTACGGCTACGGGCCGGACTATGTGTTGTCGCATGTCGGCGAGTTGACCGACCGTCTCTGCCCCATGCGCCCCTCTCCGCCATTGGGCGCCAAGGCAAACGAG
>CAZRGQ010000095.1:0-2997 GCA_964599645.1 uncultured Lentisphaerales bacterium
CCGTCGCCGGCCACGTCGCTCGTCTTGCTGGCGACTTCGCGCACCATCTGGGCGCCCATATTCTCAAAGGGATCATCCAGCTCGATCTCCTTGGCCACGGTCACGCCATCCTTGGTGATCGTCGGTGAGCCGAACTTCTTATCGAGAATCACATTGCGCCCGGCCGGACCCATGGTGGTCACGACGGCGCGGCTCAGCTTCTGCACACCGGCCAGCACGGCCTGACGCGCATCGCTATCATACTTCAGTTGTTTTGCAGCCATTGTCTCTTTCCTCTTGCTCTCTGGTTAAATCAGCCAATTACGCCCAGCAGGTCGTCTTCGCGCACCAACTGGTAGTCCTTGTCGTTAAACTTGATCTCGGTGCCGCCATACTTCGGCAGCAGTACGCGATCACCCACCTTCACGTCGAAGGCGATCTCTTTGCCATCTTTGTCGGTCTTCTTGCCGATGGCAATTACGAGGCCCTCCATGGGCTTCTCTTTGGCGGTGTCGGGAATGATGATCCCACCCTTGTTCTGTTCTTTGGCTTCAACCGGCTCAATCAGAACGCGGTCGCCCAAAGGTCTAATCTTGGCCATCTCTCTAGTCTCCGTAGGTTGTGTGGTTTGTGGTTAACAGTGCAGAACGGCACATCCGTTCCGACAGTTTGTGGCCTCTCTGCCGCAGCAGAGAGGCAAAGTGAAACTGCTTACTTCTGATCGTCGTCCATCGTAAAGTCGGCGTCGATCACATCGCCCTGCTCCTGGCTGCCCTGAGGCTCGCTTTCAGCGTTGGCGGCGGTCGCCTCGGCACCTGCTGCCGCACCCTCTTCAGGTTTGGCGTAGAGCTCCTCGGCGACACTCTGCATCGCCTGCATCAGCGCCTCCTGAGTCCGCTTGATCTCGTCGCTGTTGTCGCCTTCCAGCGCCTTCTTGGCGGCGGCCAGCGCCGCTTCCACCGGCGCCTTCTTCTCGGCGGCCACCTTGTCGCCATTCTCCTTCAGGAGCTTCTCCGTCTGGTAGACGAGGCTGTCGGCCTGGTTGCGCGTCTCGACCGCCTCGCGCCGCTTGGTATCCTCTTCGGCATGGAGCTCGGCATCGTGGCGCATCTTCTCGATCTCATCCTTGGAGAGACCGCTCGAAGCGGTAATCGTGATCTTCTGCTCTTTGCCGGTGCCGAGGTCTTTGGCGCTGACGTTGAGAATGCCGTTGGCATCGATATCGAAGGTCACCTCGATCTGCGGTACACCGCGCGGTGCGGGCGGAATGCCATCGAGCTTGAAGTTGCCGATCTTCTTGTTGTCGGCCGACATCTTGCGCTCGCCCTGCAACACCACAATCTCGACGCCCGGCTGGTTGTCGGCTGCGGTGCTGAAAATTTCGCTCTTCTTGGCGGGGATCGTCGTGTTGCGTTCGATCAACGGGGTTGCGATACCGCCCATCGTCTCGATGCCGAGGGTCAGCGGTGTCACGTCGAGCAGCAAAACATCCTTGACCTCGCCCTTCATGATGCCGCCCTGGATCGAGGCGCCAATCGCCACGACTTCGTCGGGATTAACCCCCTTGTGCGGCTCCTGACCGAAGAGCTCCTGCGCCTGCTGCTGCAGCCGCGGCATACGGGTCTGACCACCCACCAGCACCACCTCGTCAACCTTGTTGAGCTCGGCATCACGCAGGCAGTTGCGGCATGGCGTCACAGTACGCTCGATCAGGCTCTCGGACAACTGCTCCAGCTTGGCACGTGAGAGTGAGACGGCCATATGTTTGGGCCCGGAGGCATCGGCCGTCACAAAGGGGAGGTTGATCTCGGTGCTCTGTGCCGTTGAAAGTTCGCATTTCGCCTTTTCGGCGGCTTCGCGCAGACGCTGCAACGCCATCTCATCTTTGGAAAGATCGATCCCCTGCTCACGCTTGAAGTCGTCGATCATCCAGCGCATGATCGCCAGGTCGAGGTCGTCACCGCCTAGGTGTGTATCGCCGTTGGTCGCCTTCACTTCAAAGACGCCATCGCCGATATCGAGAATCGAGATATCGAAGGTGCCGCCACCAAAGTCGTAGACGGCGATCTTCTCATCCTTCTTCTTGTCGAGACCGTAGGCCAGCGAGGCGGCCGTCGGCTCATTGATGATACGCAACACCTCGAGTCCGGCGATCTGGCCGGCATCCTTGGTGGCCTGCCGCTGACTGTCGTTAAAGTAGGCCGGTACGGTGATCACCGCCTGTGTCACCGGCTCTCCCAGATAGGCCTCGGCGTCGGCCTTCAGCTTCTGCAGCACCATTGCCGAAATCTCTGGCGGAGAGTAGACCTTGTCGCCCGCCTTGACGTGGGCATCGCCATTGGCCGCCCGCACCACCTCGTAAGGCACCAGATCGATCTCCGAGGCGATCTCGTCGTACTTGCGTCCCATGAAACGTTTGATTGAGTAGACGGTGTTCTTGGGGTTGGTGACCGCCTGCCGTTTGGCCGCCTGTCCCACCAGCCGCTCACCGCTCTTGGTGAAGGCCACGATTGAAGGGGTGGTGCGCGTCCCCTCGGCATTCGGAATGACGGTGGGTTGTCCACCCTCCATCACGGCCATGCACGAGTTGGTCGTGCCCAGATCGATACCAATTACTTTCGACATGCTTCAGACTCCCTTGCGGTCCCCTCTTGCAAGGCAAACCGACAGACGGTTGTAAAAAAATAGGCTGCTTAGCGTCGCAGCTTGCTCAAGTGAGCATTCTATAAGCAGTGCCCGTGCCAGCCCCGGCCTAAAACCCCTCTTGTTGTTTTAATATCCTCTAATACAACAATATATCGCTACAATCCGCTCCCTGCTGTATCGTGACACAATGTCCCACATCTCCGTTCTCCCTCTCTGATTCGCTCATTTATGTCCCACCTTAATGGATGAAAACAGCTTGGGGACAGAGAACGTGAGGTGGTGGAATGATGAATAAAGGGTCTGTCCCTAATAGCAGATAAAGGGTCAGATAAAGGGTCTGTCCCTAATAGCGATAAAGGGTCTGTCCCTAAT
>CAZRGQ010000095.1:3097-6892 GCA_964599645.1 uncultured Lentisphaerales bacterium
GATAAAGGGTCTGTCCCTAATAGCGATAAAGGGTCTGTCCCTAATCGTCATGGGGCAGCCCGTACTGCTGTGCAACGCACTCTGACGGGTCACCATTCACGGCTCACAGCTTACGATTTACAGTGTGGCGACGCACCCTGGCGGGGCACCATTCACAGCTATTCGTGTCAATTGGTGTCGATTAGTGGTTCTCAGCAGCGCATCAGCCACTTACGCACTGGCGCAACCGAGGCTTTAACTTACCTCTCCTTTTTGCTATGGTGCTGGTTTTACAGGAGAAAGACCGTGATTTACGAAAAAGTTAGCCGCCCCACCATGGGAGCCGATATCCGCCTCAAGGATGGGCGCCTGATCGTCCCTGATTGCCCCATCGTCCCCTTTATCGAAGGCGATGGTATCGGACCTGATATTACCCGCGCCGCGATGAACGTCTGGAACGCCGCCGTGGCCAAAGCCTACGGCAACACCCGCAAAATCGCCTGGATGGAGGTCTATGCCGGTGAGAAGGCCAATGCAGTCTATGGTCCCGACACCTGGCTGCCGCAGGAGACGTTGACGGCCATCGAGAAGCAGTTGGTTGCGATCAAGGGACCGCTAACCACCCCCATCGGTGGCGGCATCCGTTCGCTCAACGTGGCACTGCGGCAGAAACTCGATCTCTACGTCTGCCTGCGTCCGGTACGCTGGTTCAAGGGGGTGCCTTCGCCGGTCAAGCGTCCGGAGTTGACCGATATGGTCGTCTTCCGTGAAAACACCGAGGATATCTATGCCGGTGTCGAATGGGCTGCCGGCACACCTGAGGTAACTCGAGTGCTCGACTTCCTGCAGCGCGAGATGGCGATGAGCAAAATACGTTTCCCGGAGACTTCCGCTATCGGCATCAAGCCGATGTCGAGCGAGGGCACCAAACGCCTGATGCGCTCTGCCATCCAGTATGCGATCGATAACGAGCGCCGCTCGGTGACCCTGGTACACAAGGGCAACATCATGAAGTTTACCGAGGGCGCCTTCCGCGACTGGGGCTACGAGGTGGCGCGTGAAGAGTTTGGCGCCACCCTGATCGACCAAGGCCCCTGGTGCCGCCTGACAAATCCCAATAACGGTGCCGAGATCGTGATCAAGGATTGTATCGCCGACGCCTTTCTACAGCAGTTGCTGACGCGTCCGGCCGAGTACGACGTGATCGTGACCCCCAACCTCAATGGCGACTACATCTCCGACGCCCTGGCCGCCTGTGTCGGTGGTATCGGCATTGCCCCCGGCGGCAACATCAACTATACCACCGGAGTGGCGATCTTCGAGGCGACCCACGGCACAGCCCCCAAATATGCCAACCAAGACAAGGTCAACCCCGGCTCACTGATTCTCTCGGGCGAGATGATGTTGCGCTATATGGGCTGGCACGAGGCGGCCGACCTGATTATCGGGGCGATGGATCGCGCCATTGAGAGGCGGCGCGTGACCTACGACTTTGCACGACTGATGGAGGGTGCCGAGGAGATCTCCTGCAGCGCCTTTGGTGAGGCGCTGGTAGCCGCCATGGGGCAGGAGGCTGAGGCCTGACAAGCGTCGTGCCACAAGGAAGAAGAGGGCAACTATGGCCGTCAAAAAGTGTGAAGTGGAAGCTACACTCGTTGCTGTCACCCTGCACGAAAAGCTGGCAGATGCCGCCAAAGGGCAGCATCTGCTCGGTACTACCCTCATCTGGCCGCGTATCGGCACGGCCCGCAAGACCTTTGCGACAACCTTGAAACTGGAGCAGGGGGCGTGGCAGAGCGGCGCACGCCCCTGGAGCGAGACAATTCTCTTTAAAGAGACGTTGCAGGGCAGCTTCGGCTTTGAAGTCACCGTCACCGAAAAGCTGACCGATGCGCAGACCGACGAGTTTCTGCGCAATATGGCGAGTCAGTTTGTCAAGGTAACGGCAGCAGCCGACAAGTTGACTCCACCGCTGCTGGAGTCGTTGGCCGCGCTCCCCTTCAACTATCTGGTAAAGACGATCCTCAAGGAGAAGGCACCGAAAATCGTAGCTTCGGGAGTGATCGATCTCGATACGGTGCAGTTGCCCGTCACCGGCCAGAGTGTACGCTGGTCGGTGCCACTGCTGGCACCCGAGGCGATTAAGCGGGTCATCCGCAAAAAGGTGGGACAGACGCTGCAGCGCCGCAGTGAGACGCTCTTCGAGGCCGGCAGCTCCGTCGGTACCTGCCGCGTCGACGTCAGAGTTTTGTAGGGCGGGCGCTCGCAGGCGTCTCACAGGCTACCTGAATTTCTCCTTGTGTCGCTCTTGGCTCCTCACTCTCTTCCCGACGCCTTGGTATCTGTTAGGGAGAGGCTCTTTGTTGCCACACAAGCGTGCCCGTGCCAGCAGGCAAAAATTGCTGCGCTATCAGCATGTTCTCTGTTTACTCCCACAAGACCATGACGGCAAAGGCCAGCCGGCAGCCGGCAGCTTCTCAACTCTGATTGCGGAAATCGATTGCCTCAACCTCTTTTCTGCGCTATACTCGCCATAACGTTGATTATCTGTCACAACTTGAGAAGGGGAGCGACCATGAATGTCACACTCAAAAAGATTCTCTGTCCGGTCGATTTTTCAGCCACCTCCGACCTGGCCCTGCACTACGCCGTCGCCTTTGCACGCCAGAACAACGCCTCGCTCACACTGATCCACGTGGTGGCGCCACCGATCGCCGCCGTGCCCGGTGAAGCCGGCCTGCTCAACGTGCCACAGGCCGATATCCAGGAGATCACCAGCGCCTGTCGTACCCGGATCGAGAGCACCGCCCGTGAGCTGCAGCAGGAGCCGCTTGAAATCGATACCGTCGTCTTGAGCGGCGTCCCCTTCATCGAGATTTCACGCTACGCCAGCGCGCATGAGATCGACATGATCGTGATCGGCTCCCGCGGGCGCAGCGGCCTGAGCCACCTCCTGCTCGGCAGCGTCGCCGAACGCGTCCTGCGCAAGGCTCCCTGTCTGGTGCTGGTCGTCAAAGAGAAGTGCAAACGCCTCCTCGACTGCGCTGCCGCCCCCTGCGAAGAGGAGTGCAACTGAGGTCTGCCATGCCGGCAAGGAGGTTAACGCAACGCGGCTTTACACTGGTCGAGATCATGATCGTCACCATGATCATCGGTCTGCTGGCTGCTCTGGCCATTCCCAACTTCATGAAGACCCGCACGACCACCCAGCGCACCACCTGTATCGACAGCATGCGCCAGCTCATCTACGCCGTCGAACAGGCCAAGCTGGCCGGCATCAATGCCCCGACGGCCGACGACCTCTACGGCCCCGCCAACTTCCTTAAAGCCGCCCCCAAGTGCCCCTACAACCGGGTGCCCGACTACCCGCTCGACACCGTCTTCGAGAGCAGCGACTGGACGCCCACCTGCCCCAATGTGGGCGCAGTCCCGGACCACCTCCTCCTGCCCTGATTGTTAACTTTGCGAAATGTACCGGCGCACTTTGTCGAAACTGCCAAAAATGGCTGCTTTTATCGTGATTTTCAGCCCTTTACCCTGCAAACAGCCCCATTAAAGCCCCGTTTGTCCCCGTTGGCACACCATCTGCTTATTAAGAGTGTAACGGGACGAGCATCTCTTTCCGAGTGGCGACTGGTGCGACTCCCACCCACACCGTTCAGGCCCGGTTGCGAAAGTTTCCCGAGTGGCGTTTCACAACATGGCAGGGACACACAAGGAACAAGCATGAAAAAGCAAGGCTTCACACTAGTTGAGATCATGATCGTGGTGCTGATCATCGGCTTGCTGGCCGCGATCGCCATCCCGAACTTCATC
>CAZRGQ010000096.1:0-6724 GCA_964599645.1 uncultured Lentisphaerales bacterium
ATGTGGTACCCGCCAAAATCATGTTGGGGATTCTCTTTATGTTGTTGGCCGCAGCAATGGCGTGGGGAGCGATTTCTTAGTGGACAATATTCGATAGCCAATTTTCAACAGCCAATATTCAACGTTCTACATTTGTTGATCGGAATGGAGAACCGGTCAACTCGCATCGATCGAAAAAAGAGGTGTGGCCGACGGTATCGGTTGGGCCGCTGTAGCCGGGGCCGCCGCCGGCGAGGTAGCCGTCGCTGCGGCCATTGGCGGCGCGGCTGATCCAGAAGGCGTAGAGCGCACCGTTGGTGAGGGTAAAACGGAGACGCAGGGGACGACCACGCCAGGGGGCGAGTGAGGGGTGGTGACGCCAGACAACCGGGGCCGCCGTGGCATCGCCACGCAGCGGCAGGCAGTCGTCTGCCGTAAAGCCTGGCAGCGGGGTGTTGCTTGCGGCGTCGAGCAACTCGACACGCAGCTCACCGGCGGGGGCATCGAGGTTGACGAAGAGGTGGGAGCCGCTGCAGAGGAGTGGGCGAGTGGTGAGCTGCCCCGGTGTGCCGGTGGCGACCATGGCAGCGAAACCGTCGCGCCGCAATGTAGCGACCCCCATGGCGCCGTGGTGGTACATGCCGTTGCAATAGAGGCCGCCATCGTTACGCGCGGGATCGCCGCGGAAGGCGGAGTAGTAGAACCAGAGCTGATCGTGGTTGATAACGCAGAGGTTCGAGAGCGACTGCACATAGCCTCGATCCCACTTGTCGTTGTCCCATCCCTCGGCCCGGATCTGCGGCCGCCGGTCGGGGCGCGACCAGTGGTAGCCGTCGCGGCTATAGGCGAAGTTGAGCTCGGTAATCTTGGGCAGCCCCGCCGCTTCGCATTCGGGATTCTCAGGTCCGTGGTGGATTTCAAAGGCGCCCAGCATGAGGCTCTCGTAGGCGACGGCATCGAAGTTGTAGAGTTGCGGGGTGCGTCTGCCTTGCGGTTGGCGCATGTCGCACTCATCAACTGCCAGCCAGTGTGGCAACTTGTCTCCCTCCCAGAGCGCACCCGCCAGGAAGTCGTCATGCTCCCAATAGCTGCGCGCCCGGCCGCGCCATCTGGTGCGCAGGCTGTAGACCCACTTGCGGCGGAAGGGGTTGTAGAAGAGGGTTGTGCGGTCGCCTACCTGACCTGTCTTGGTACGCTTATCCCAGTGAATGCCGTCGGCCGAAGTGAAGCACCACCCCTCCATCCAGCCGCCCGGTTCACGCAGAAACATCTTGTAGCGTTCCAGGGGGTTGCTCGTCTCCCAGTCGGGAACTACGCTCCAGGAGTCGGGTTCGATGCCGGGCGGCAAGACCTGGTTGGTGCCGGGGACGACATCGAGCAGGGGACGCTCCCACGCTATGCCATCACGGCTGGTAGCGTAGCAGATCGTATTGAGCCAGCCCGCCTCATACCAGAGCTTGAAGAGCCTCTCGTATGGGTCCCACCAGAGCCCACCACCCTTGGGGACGGTGGCCGAGTTGCCTTTGGCGTTGATCTCCAGAGGCGTCGTCGGTACAAGCACGGGATTGGCGGCGTGCTTCTGCGGCATGCCGAAAACCCGCTGCAGGGTAGTCTCTTCGATCAGGAAGTCGTCGACAAAGAGCTGACGCCCGACATCGATGGTGATTAGCGACGGTGGCGCAGCCAGATAGGGCACCGGCTGTGGCGACCAGTCGTCGGCATTAGCCGCCGCTGGCGGCCAGCAGGCAGGCAGCTCGATATTGTTGTGCAAGCGTTCACCGCCGCCGGCGGGTAGCAGAGTGGAGGGCATTTGATCTACATAACTCACTGTTAAATCTCCTCCTGCTGCTTTACGGTTACGCTTTGTGGTGGAGTGACAAGTTGTAACTCAACCGCCAGCAGCTTGAGCGAGGTTTTGCGATGGTAGTGGTATTCGAGGTTGAGGGGGAGCAGGCCGTCGTAGGCAAACTCGCAGGTGGCGGGAGTGCCGGGGGTGACGGGAGTGATGGCTAGGATCAGACCGTTGGCCCCGCTGGTGGCAGCCAGCCAGTCGCCATCACGGAGAGTTTCACTCGCGAGCGCCTCGGTTGTGAGGGTGGCGCGATAGCGGCCGGGCGGGAGAGGACGGTTGGGGAGGCGCAAGGCGCGGCCGGGGGGAGTGCGGTGGGGTTCGAGGAGCACGCTGCCGCTGGCGATATCGGTAGCGCCGGCATGGAAGCCATCGGCAGGCAGCCAGTGGTAGCAGTTGTCGCTGTCGGGCATGGGATCGTCGCCGGCAATGATGAGGGCGTCTTGCAGCAGGGGGGCGCCCGCCGTGACGTGCCAGTGGTCGCCATAGGGGGGCGACATGGGGGCGGTGACCCAGGTGGAGTTGGTGGTGGCCGCAAGGGTAGTGCCGCTCTCCCAAGAGAGGAGTGTGCCGTGGCCTTCGAGGCGCAACAGAAAGCGTTGTGCCGGCATGAAGGGGGTGGCTTTACGCAACATGATTTTATAGTCGCGCGGTGGCGCGATCGAACTGCGCAGCCACCAGTGGAAGGCGGGGAAGTAGTGGGGCGGCCCCCAGAGAGAGGTGATGGCAGCGGCCGGGCGTGGTGTCTGACGCAGGGCGAAGGCATGGATGGCATCGGTAGCGGCAAGCGGTTCCAGCCAGGGGTGTTGGTAGAGTTGGCGCAGGGCAATGGCTGCCGGGAAGGGGGAGACTTTTTCGGGATAGGGTTGTTCGTGGAAGAGGAGGTAGTGGACCGACATCGAACGCAGGAGGTCTAGCTGAGCAGGCGTGACTACGCCTTGATTGAGGCTGTAGAGTCTGTCAGAGACCGTTTCGATGTAGTTGGTGGGGACAGCCGGGGCGTAGCCGTTGAGCAGGCGCAGACGTGAGCGGGTGATACCATATTCATAGAGGGAGGAGTAGTGGGAGTCGCCGGGCCAGAGGGGAATGGCAACGGCGCGCGGCTCGTCGATGTTGTGGCTGCGGGCATGGTCGGCCGCTGCACTGTACGCGGGGAGGTTGGGCGGCAGGAGGCAGAGGCCGACCTTGAGCCAGCAGGAGTATTCGGCTATGGTGAGCAGTCCGAGTGTGGTGAAGGCGATCAGGAGTAGACGTCGTTTGCGGCATTGCCACTGCAGCGGGATGGCGTAGAGGAGCGCCAAAAGGATGGCGATAAGAGTCGGCATGAGGAGAAAGAGCTTGGTCGTCTGCCGGATCATGGTGAAGCGTGGCAGGAGGCGGCGGGCGGCACGGAGTGGCAGGGCATGTAGCGGGCCATAGGTGCCGAAGGCGACCAGGACAACGGCGCTGATGCCGAGAACGACGAGCCAGAGCAGCAGGCCGCGTCGGACCTCCGGTTCTGCGGCAGGAGCCCTGTTCGGACTTCGCCAGCGTTGTGGCAGGAGTTGCAGTGCGAACCCCAGCAGGAGCAGCAGGAGGAGCCCGCGTCCAATGTAGATATGGTTGGAGGCCCCGAGGTGTTGCCAGCGGAGAAGCCCGCTTCTGATCGGCGAGTAGAGTTCTATTTCGTCGAGAGTGCGTCCGGCCGACATGGTTGAGCTGTCGAGCTGGCGGCTGGCGAGTTGGCTGAGTCCCAGTGCCAGTATGGCGAGGAGCAGTGTGGGGAGGAGAGCCAGAAATGTGCGCCAGAGGCGTTGCCGGGAGAGGTCGAACGGTCGGGCCGAGGTAGACCAGACCACGGCTGACCAGAGTGGGGTGGCGAGGGCAGAGAAGTAGAAACAGTGGAGGTCGGAGCCATAGCAGCCCAGGAGCGCCAGACCGGCGGCCAGGCCGCCGAGGGGGCGGCGGTCGCGGATTGCCATGTCGAGTCCGGCGAAGAGCCAGGGGACGAGTCCGATGCCATAGCCGGTGGGGCTGCCGCAGGCGAGGGTGATCCAGCGATAGGGGAAGGCGGTTGCGAGCAGGGCGATAGCGGCGGCCAGCCAGTGGTTGGTGGCGTAGCGCCGCACCAGGAGAAAGGTGCCCCAGAGGCCGAGCAGTACCGAGGCAAGTCCGGCCAGATTCCAACCGGCAGCATCACCGAGCCAGGGCGAGAGGGCGGCAAAAACGAGTGAAAAAGGGGCATAGTAGGGGTCAAAACGGGGTGCCGCGGCAGCCTCTCCCAGGTTGAACTCGTAGATGTTGTTAAAGGCGGGCGTGTGGCCGGCGAGCATGTCGCGGGCCAGCCAGAAGTGGTAGTAGAGTTGCAGGTGGTCGCCGGGCTCCAGCTCGATGAGGCTCTGCGCCGGCGAGGTGATGCGATCGTGCATCGGAATGGCACGCCCCATGTTGGGCAGTAGCGGCCAGGTGAGCAGAGCCCAGAGAAGAACTCCTCCCAAGAGGAGGGAGATGCGGCAGAGTGAATTTGACTGTTGCGGCTTCATGACTCTCCCTGATTTTATTTTGTGGAATCGGGTTTTTCGTCGGCAGAGCGCCCGGTAGCGTCGTCGGAGCTGTCCGCTCCGGCCAACAGAGAGTCGAGTGCATCGAACTGGGAGAAGATGGAGGGGGCAAGGTTGTCGCGCTGGGCGACGGCGCCTTCAAAGTGCCCGGCGAGGAGGTTCTTCTCATGCTCGTGGTCGTGACAGTAGATGCAGAGCAGTTCCCAGTTGCTGCCGTCGGGCGGGTTGTTGTCGTGGTTATGGTCGCGATGGTGGACAGTGAGCTCTTTAAGGCGTGCTCCCTCGAAGGAGCGTCCGCAACTGGCACAGATGTGGGGGTAGAGTTTGAGCGCCCGCTCGCGATAGCTACTGCGGCGATCAGCGCGATCGCGGCGCAACTCCTCTTGCAACCGGGCGCGCTGGGCGGCATCACTGGGGGGCTGGGGGCGTCTCATTTTAACGTTTTTCGATGGGAAGGTAGTTGCGGCGTTGGGCGACACTACGGTAGGCGGGGCGGATGATCTTGCCGTTGTTGGCCAGCTCCTCGATACGGTGGGCGCTCCAGCCGACAATGCGGGAGATGGCAAAGATGGCGGTGAAGAGCACCTGGGGGATATTGAGCATCTGATAGAGGAGGCCGGAATAGAAATCGACGTTGGCGCTGACCCCTTTATAGATTTTACGATGGTGTCCGATCACCTCCGGGGCCAGTTTTTCGACGCGGCGGTAGAGATCATACTCCTCCTCAAGGCCCTTCTCACGCGCCAGTTCGGCCACCTGCTCGCGCAGAATGAGGGTGCGGGGGTCGGAGACAGAGTAGACGGCATGACCCATGCCGTAGACGAGGCCGGTGCGGTCGAAGGCCTCCTTGCGGATGATTCTGGTGAGCATCTCCTCGATCTGGCGATCGTCGCTCCAGTTTTTAACTTCCTGCTTGATCTCGTTAAACATCTGCACTACACGGATATTGGCACCGCCGTGGCGCGGGCCCTTGAGTGAGCAGAGGGCAGCGGTGATGGCGGCGTAGGTGTCGGTACCGCTGGAGGTGACGACATGGGTGGTGAAAGAGGAGTTGTTGCCGCCGCCATGTTCGGCATGCAGGACGAGGGCGAGGTCGAGCAGGCGCTCTTCGAGGGGGGTATAGCTCTTGTCCTTACGCAGCATCTGAAGGAAGTTGGCAGCCGTGGAGAGAGTAGGGGAGGGGGCGTGGAGAATCAGGCTCTTCTCCAGAAAGCGGTAAGCGTGGGCCCGGTAGCCGTAGGCGGCCAGCAGCGGAAAGAGCGCGATCAGGCTGAGTGACTGGCGCACCACATTGGGCAGGTCGGTCGACTCAGCGTTGTCGTCGAGGGTATAGAGCGCCAGCACCGATTGCGACATGGCGTTCATGATGTCGCGGCTGGGGAGCTTGAGGATCGAGTCGTGGACAAACTCGGCCGGGAGCGAGCGTTTGTCAAAGAGCAGCTCCTCGAAGGCCGTGAGTGTAGCGCTATCGGGCAACTCACCGAAGAGCAGCAGGTAGGCCGTCTCCTCGAAACCGTTGCGTCCGGCAGAGAGGAAGCCATTGGTGAGCTCAGCGATATCGATGCCACGGTAGATTAGGTTGCCGGGGCCGGTCATGGTGCCATCGGGTGCCATGGTGTTGGCGCAGACATCACCTATCTGGGTGAGTCCGGCCAGCACTCCCTTGCCGTTGATATCGCGCAGGCCGCGTTTGACATCGTGTTTAATGTAGAGTTCGGAGTCGACGAGGCTGGCGCTGGCCGCTTTGGCGGCCAGTTTTTCAAAAGTAAGTCTGGGGGTAGAGGGCATCAATTAGGTCCGTTTTGCTGTTTACAAAAGTTCTAGCGTGTATTTTACCAGAAGAGCGACAAGAGGCTCAAGAAACAAAGTCGATGTGGAGGTAATCGGGGTGCGATCCACAATAGTGGGTGCACCCGGGTAATCGGTTAGTGGTAGCGCGGGGAGAACCACCAATTGACACGAATATGGTAGGGGCGCTGCGCGCCGGGACTCTTGCGCCCCACTCCTACTCCCCGGAACGTTTAAGGCAGCCGTGTAAGAGTCGTGGTGCACCACTCTTAAACGCCACCCTTAATCGCTTACGCTTAAACGACTGCGGCGCGCTACGGCGAGCGCGTCCTACCCGGCTGTGGCGGCAAGGGCCTGCCGCCCAGCGCCGGGAGGATGCAACTGCGGGGTGCGAAGCTGCAAGGGCGGTGCGCCGTCGCCGCCGCAGCACAAGGGCGATGTTTCCGCGTCGCCGCGGTTGTGCAGAAGCTCCAGTGTGAGCGGTGAGCAGTGGCTGTTGCAGGGCCGCCGCAGCACGTTTTAACCACTCGCTGCTACCACTCCGTGGTTGCAGCAATATGGCGGTGGC
>CAZRGQ010000097.1:0-6634 GCA_964599645.1 uncultured Lentisphaerales bacterium
CATTCCTCCCACACCTGATGCCGCAAACTAATCAACTAAATTGAATCGCACCCAAATCCGCCTCCAAGCCCAGGGTGCCGCCGAAGTCAACCGCGCCCTCGACGGCGTTAAGCAGGACGTCGAAGGCCTCTCCACCCCGAGCGTACCCGCGAACAACGTGAATAACGCCGTCACGCCGCAAAGCGCATCTCGGCAAAGCGCAAAAAGATCAAACCCAGACAAAAATTTTGGGCGCAGTGTGGTGGTAAGCTCTGTTTTCGTTGGCCTTGGAGTTGTACGGAGCGCAGTTTACCTTCCTTGAAATTGCCACACAACCGCTGGCGACCACGGGCAAGAGTACCGAGGTTGCTGCTGCCGTCAAAAAATCAATGCGGATGCCGCTTGCCAAACGCCCGACGGCCTTTGTCTGCCGTGACGATATCATCGGGATCAATACCATTTCCGCCCTCCTTGCTCAAATCTCTCGCAATTTTGGAACTGGCAACCTCAATTGCAACCTCGGGGCAGTCATGGTATGGCGGCAAAGAGAGCTGAACTTTTTAAAGTAGCGAACAAGGAGGTTTGTATCAAGGCCTCTCACTGATAGCCCCCGTTGCAATGCCAACCTCAATTTCGCTTAACGATAACCTCTTTTTGGCTTTAGGTAGAATCGTCTTCAAGGCTGCCACAGGAGTAGCAATGGGTGTAATTTCGGCTCGGTTGCCAACAACCAGAAAAGAGACCCGTGTGCCGCTCTGCAGCCCCAGTTCTTCTCTAATACTCTTGGGTATTGTCACTTGACCCTTGGTCGATAAGGTTGCTTCCATGCCACGCCACAGATGGCTACTACCACCTCGCCTTTGATGTGCATGGCAACCGTTATGACGCCAGGCATACCGATGCCACCTGGGATGCCACTTGGAGTCTGGTTACCAGGGTCGAAGAGGATGGCTGGCGTGCCGTGGCAAAAATCCCCTTTGAGTCGATTAACTTCGAGATTTTGAAAAGCAATAAATTGCGGCTGCTCCTCTATCGCGCCAGTTTCGATGACGCACGTCAGGCCGAACACTCAACCTGGGGCGGCGGGCGTGTACATGCGGCCGACTCTTTTGGTGAAATCGTCTGCGATTTGGAGTAGTATGCTCTTTAACGGCCATTATCAGGAGTTTAATTACATGAAGCCTTTACGTTTCCGCCAGGTCCATCTCGATTTTCATACCGCACCGCAGATCGCTGCGATTGGTGCGGCCTTTGACAAAGCGCAGTGGCAAGCAGAGTTGCGTAACGGTCATGTCGACTCGATTACCCTCTTTGCCGTCTGCCATCATGGCTGGAACTACAACAATACCGAAGTTGGCTGCCGTCACCCGCAGCTCGACTTCGACCTGTTGCGTGCCCAGTTTGAGGCCACCAAGGAGATCGACATCAATGCGCCGATCTATCTCAGCGCCGGTGTCAATGACCGCATCGCTGCTGCGGAGCCCGGTTGGCGTGAGGTTACAGCCGCAGGTGGCTATGCCGGCTGGAGCGTCAACCCCCTGCAGGCCGGATTTAAAAAACTCTGCTACAACACCCCCTATCTCGACTATCTCTGCCGCTTGATCGAAGAGGTGGTGCGCGACTTCCCCGGCTGTGACGGTATCTTTCTCGATGCCGCCACCCAAGGCCCCTGCTGCTGCCCACGCTGTTTTGAGGCGATGCTCGCCAAAGGCCTCGATCCGTCTGATCCCGCAGACCGGGCCCCCCAGGCACGCCAGACGCTCCTCAACTACCTCGCCCGCACCAAGGCCGCAGCAACAGGCGGCCGGGCCGACATGCCACTCTTCCACAACAACGGCCATATCACCAAGGGCGACCATGAGGTGCTGGAGCCCAGACCCACCTGGAGCTGGTACGCGGCGCCCCCTTGCGGGCAGCAGAGGTGCGCCACACAGGTCGCCTGGCAGCGATTGAGATTATCGAGGAGTTGCTGCCCCTGCTGGACACCGAAGTGCGGCTACAGGTCAATGGCACGATTGAGCGTGTGACGCTTGAGCCACAGGGTGAAGCGCTACCATTTACCCAAGATGGCGACCGGGTCAGCTTTACCGTCCCCCGCTTCACCTGCCACCAGATGGTGTCGTTGTCGCGCGCTACGGCTTACCAAGTATAAGCTGATAGCGCCTTGACGTAGGTGGCGCGCGCATCGCCGGGGGCGTAAAAATCTTCCAGCAGTTCACCCAGGTTGAAGCCCATACGCTCGTAGAAGGCACGCGTCGGGGCATATTGCGCGCGCCCCGAGGTCTCGGCGTAGAGGCGAGTGCCTCCCTGTGACATAATCGTACGTTCTGTCTCTGCCAGGAGTTCGCGTCCGATCCCCTGCCCCTGATATGGGGGTCGCACTACCAGCCAGTAGAGGTCAAAGCTGCTGCAAGTGCACGGTATCGCGCCGAAGATAGTATAGCCCACCACGGCACCGTCACACTCGGCCACTACAAACTGATAGCCGGAGTCGTGGCCTCGCGTCAGACGTTCTCTCACCAGCTCGGCAACGATGGCAACCTCGCCCTCATTGAAGAAGCCGGTCTCTCTGGCCCCAGCCGCAAGAGTCGTGCTATCGGCCTCACTCACTTCGTAACGCCATCTGAGTTTTAGCGGCTCTCTCTCAGGTTTGGCCGCCGGTTGTGAGGCTCCCGGTGTGAGGCCCTCACTCTCTTGCATGGCAGCCGCAACGATGATCTCAATCGCCTCCTGATAGCTGAGCCCGGCTGCGGTGACAGCCGCCGCGAAACCGCCATCCGGCGCCAGGCAGGGGTTGGCATTGACTTCGAGAATGAAAGGGGCACCATCGGGCGTCACCCTGAAATCGACTCTGGCCACCCCGGAGAGCCCGAAGAGTTGCCAACATGCCAGCGCGAGGCGCTGCAATTCGGCCAGCAGCGGGGCATCGGCACCATCCGTTATAAAGCGCCGCACAGTATGCGTCGCCTCAAAGGAGTGCTCCAGCCACTTGGCGGCATAGCCGACTATCTGTGGCTTGTCGGGTGGGAAATCGAGAAAGAGAATCTCGGCCGGTGGCAGGATACGGGGTGCGGTGCGGTCGCCAAGCAGCGTGACGTTGAACTCGCGTCCCGCAATAAACTCTTCGGCAAAGCTCCCCTGTGGCAGGCGTGCCATGACGGCAGATGGCCGCAGGTCGTGCCAGATACTCGTATCGTTGATGCCGCTTGAGGCGTGTTCTGTAATCGACTTAACAATCCAGCTTGCCGCCTGGCTGTGGCTGCGCCCGCTGCTGGCAGTGTTGTCTCTCCCATGCGACTGTACTATGACTGCTGCCTGGCCCTCAGGGGCGGCAGCAGTCTCTCTGACCACCCAAGGGGGGGTGGGCAGGCCGGCGGCAGCGAGGCGCTCTTTGGTGAGCAACTTGTCGGTGGTGAGCAGTAGCGCCGCAACGGAACAGCCGGTATAGGAGATGCCTTGCCGCTGCCATAGAGCCGGCGCCAGATGGAGCAGACTGGCCGCTCCATCCAACGACTCTACCAGGTTGAAGATGCAGTCGGGTGCCAGCAGTGCAATCTTGCGTTGCAGCGTGGCCAAATCGAGGTTGGCCGTCAGACGGAAGACCTGATGGCCGGATGCCTCAAGCGTTGCTGTGACGGCCGCCGCCTGTACCAATACATCAGCTTCGTCGGGGGGCGCCTCTGCTGGCACCTCTTGATGGATGAGCAAGATTTTCAAGGCGGCGTTGTCACCCTTGCAAGCGCTTGATTGCTGAAACCATGATCAGTTCAATCAACTGCTGGTAGGAGACACCGGCCATACGTGCCAGGATGGGCAGGTCGGAGTCGATCTCATTAAGTCCGGCCAGCGGATTGACTTCAAGGAACTGCGGCTCCCCTGCGCCATTGCAGCGGATATCGACTCTGCCGCCATCGCGACAGCCGAGGACGCGCCAGGCCGCCAGCGCCAACTCTTCGGCCGCAGCGGCGACAACATCGCTACTGCAATCACATTGCCGGTAGACGACGCGCTCCTCATAGTTGGCCTTGTTTTCGTAAGAGTAGCCGCCGTCTGTCGCCTGCGCATTCAGCACGATCTCCATTGAGCCGAGGAGTGCGGCCTGACGTCCGCTGCCAGTAATGCCTACCGTAAATTCACGTCCGCTGAGATACGACTCGACGAGCACCG
Source organism: uncultured Lentisphaerales bacterium (assembly GCA_964599645.1). Lineage (GTDB taxonomy): Bacteria > Verrucomicrobiota > Kiritimatiellia > RFP12 > JAAYLN01 > JAAYLN01. The sequence goes on from CAZRGQ010000097.1 coordinate 4,147, forward strand.
GTTGCCGGAACTGCTCCATCAGCCCCTGGCAAACCCCGCCCAGCGCGCTGCGCTGCCTCACAATCGATTTGGCCGAACAGCCCTTGCCGGTCCCCTCCGCCACCGGCTTAACAAAGTAGGGGGCCTCAAAATCGAGTTTGTCGAGGTCATGCGGCTCGTGGTAGACGATAAAATCACTGGTCGGCAAGCCGGCATCGCGTACTACCCGTTTGGCGACCCCCTTGTGCAGTGTCAAAGCCAGCACCAGGGGGTCGGAGAAGACGTAGGGCACCTGATAGAGGTCGAGGATGGCCGGCACCTGGGCTTCGCGCCCGATACCATGCAGCCCCTCACAGATGTTGAAGACGATATCCCACCGCTCTCCGGCCTCAAGGCGTCTGATCAACTCCCTGGCGTGGCCGATACGGCTGGTAGTGTAGCCGAGAGCTGCCAAGGCTCTCTCGATAGAGATGATCGTCTCCTCTTTGTCGAACTCAGCCGTCTCTTCGGGGGAGTAACCTAGCGCCAGATAGTCGCTGCGGAGGTCGTAAGTCAGGCCAATCTGCAGTGCCATAAGCGCCCCCTAGACGGTAACGTAGTCGGGATAGACGAAGGTGCCACCCTCGAAGTTGGTCAGGTGTAGCTTGCCGCTCGTATCCCGACCGGCCAGAGAGCCCGGGGTTACCGCGATCTTGCCACCACCGCCGGGGGCATCGATCACATAGTGCGGCACAGCGTAACCGCTAGTATGGCCGCGCAGGCTGCTGATCAGCTCCACCCCCTTGGCGACAGCGGTGCGGAAGTGTTCCGAGCCGCTGATCGGGTCGCACTGGTAGAGGTAGTAGGGACGCACCCGCAGTCGCATCAGGCGCTGCATCAACTCCTTGAGGGTAACGGGAGCGTCGTTAATCCCCTTGAGCAGAACCGTCTGCGAGCCGAGCGGGATGCCGGCATCGGCCAGCCGGCCACAGGCAGCCGCCGTTTCGAGGCCGCACTCGTCGGGGTGCATGAAGTGGAGGCTCATCCAGAGCGGGTGGTATTTGCGCAACATGCGGGTGAGTTGCGGCGTAATCCGCTGCGGCAAGACGGCCGGCACCTTGGTTCCCAACCTGATAATCTCGACATGCGGTATGGCGCGCAGGTTTGAGAGGATCGACTCCAGACGGTCGTCACTCAAGGTGAGCGGGTCGCCACCTGAAACCAGAACATCACGTATCTCCGGCCGGCTCCTGATGTAGTCAAAGCAGCGACGGAGACGTTGCGTATCGGGCGCCAACTCCCCCTGCCCCACGACCCGTGAACGGGTACAGTAGCGGCAATAGGTGGAGCAGTAGTCGGTTGCCAGCAGTAGCACCCGGTCGGGATAGCGATGCACAAGGCCGGGCACCGGGCTCTGACGCTCTTCGCACAGCGGGTCGTCAGCCTCACCGGGAGAGCGCCGCTGTTCGTAGACGGTTGGAATCACTGCGCGTCTGATCGCCTGCTCGGGATCGTGCGGCGCAACGAGAGCCATGTAGTGCGGTGTTACGGCAAAGGGCAACATGCCATCGGCCATGCCAAGCGCCATCTCTTCGGCGCTGGAGAGGGTTATCATGCGCCGCAGACTCTCCAGTGTGCGGATACGGTGGCGCAATTGCCACTGCCAATCGCTCCATTCGGCATCGCTTGTCTGCGGAAAAAAACGCGTCCGGAAGAGGCGCGATTGGGGGCTCATCCTGCTATGTCGCAGTACCCGCTTGCAGTGGTAGGGGATATTGTGCTGCAGCAGCGCCGTTTCCGGCATGGTATGCGACACGATACAAGCTGGGGAGGCTGGTAGCGGAGGCTCGTCATCCTGCGTGGATGGAGCCACCTCTGCCTGTGGAGAGAGTGTAGCCGCTATATTCACAGCGGGCTCCTTAGGTCTGGCTTTGATTGCCGTCAGCCGATGCCTGCCAAGGCACTGGAGCGGCATTTGCAGAGAGCGTATACTCCTATTGTGCGCGTATGTCAAGTGGATGCGCACAACGAAGTGTACGCGGGCGTTTAAGCGGAACTGTTTAAGTGTGCCGTTTAAGATGGAGTTTAAGTGCGGGTTTAAGTGCTCGCTTTCGCCTTACACGGTAACCTTAAACGGCCTCCTTAAACTTTACTCTTAAACGGCTGCCTTAAACAGGGCGAGGCGAGTAAGAGTGCTATCGAGTAAGTGTGACGAGTAAGGGTGCTATCGAGTAAGAGTGACGAGTAAGGGTGGCGAGTAAGGGTGCGAGTAAGTGTCCCGCGTCAGCCAACAGCCCCGGTGTAATCGGTCAGTGACAGGGGCATCGGCAAAGTAGGTGCGAAAATTAGCGAATCGAAGTCTATGGAGGCGGGTAAACGGCCGACTATGCGCACTTAGTCCAACTCTTTGTCTCGCTCTTCGTCAGTGCCGGACAATGATCGGGACAATGAGTGGAGGTACGCGACATATTCCTTCTAACTTCTCTGCCCGCCCCGACTGCGGCGTCGACGGCGCGACGCCCTCCAAGGG
>CAZRGQ010000098.1:0-6630 GCA_964599645.1 uncultured Lentisphaerales bacterium
AGGGACGGCTCTCCGCAGCCGTCCGCGGCGGTCTCGGAGAGACACGCCCTACCTTAGATGCGCCTCCTTTTGCACAGGTAGGACGGCTCTCCGCAGCCGTGTGCGTCGGCATTACCGATCAACATATTAAAGATTACGCCGTCTAGCAGAGTCAGCAAATCAAGTGCCGGAAGAGTTGACCAGTCGCGCAGCAGTTGAAAGCATTCGCGTAATAGAGGACCCCCCTCCTCCTGATATTTACGCTCCGGTGGATAGCCCAGCGCTTGGCAAAAATCCTCCTGATGTATGCGTATCACCCGCTGGTCAGCCGGATCATGGTCACGGTCGTAGCGCTCAACTATCAAACAGGGTAAATCTTCAAGCAGACGCCATGCCACGGAGGGCACCGGCAAGCCAATAGCTGCACCCAGGCGCATAGTGAAGTATTCGTTGGCAACCAGCCCCGGAAAACGTTGTGGTTCGGGTTTGATGATATGGGTGCTGGGAGTGTTACCGAGCGGCAGAGCAATCTTCTTGTTATCGATTATGACGGGCAGTTTGGTTTGCGAACCGGCCAAAGAGAGACGCAGGCCGATTTCACCTGCCAATAGCGGACGCGACGGCAGCGAAACCGCGATTTGATAAAGCTGCTCGTCGCTGAGAAAACGAAGCTCTGAGGGGCTTGATGGTGGTCTCGTTCCAACCGGCAATAGCGATACTGCACCGGCGCATTCACCACCAAGATGTTCCAGCAGAGCAAAGTCGTTCCGCTCACTGATGCCGATAATAGCTGCTATCTGCTGTCGGATGCCTTCATCCGGCAAAATGCCGGCAAAGAAGAAGCGTGCCTCCTTGCCGGTAAAGGGGTCAGGTCGCAAGGGTAGTGAGCGTGATAACGGCAGGGCACCTCCGGCAGCCAGCCACTCATCTGCATAGGCAAACGAGAGCATACCGCTACGATCCATCGCTAACGTACCAACCAAACTGTCGTATAAAAAAACATCAAGTTGCTTCATCTGGCACTCGCTGTTGTCAGTTGCTTGCTACGGTTGTCAAGTGTGAGGTGCAGGCCGAGAGCCTGCATAACGGTCAGTGCTTTGCCGATCTGGCAGGTCTCTTTGCCCCGTTCCAACTCACCGATGAAGCGACTTCCGGTACCACAGACAAGTGCCAGATCGCGCTGTGTGAGCCCTAACGATTTGCGGCGTACGCGTAGAGCCGCACCAAATTGTTGTGTCGTTTCAATCATGGTAGTATCGCCATTTATTACAGAACGGTAAGATTAATAAAGATTCGATGCAAAAGCAAGCGATTAGTACCGTTCGGTATAATATTCTAAAAGAACGGTCTTAAAGCTTCAATAATTACCGCACGGTAATAAAAACTAGATAGAGGGGCGGCCAAGAAGGGCATGTGGGAGTAACCGCAGGTTAAGTGTTAGGGATTGTTGCCATGCTCTGCTGCATGATACTATGGCGGTATTCCTGTTTGCACATCTGGATCGGTGAACGAAACTATTACAATCACGCCACTGCTGCTATCGGCTCTTCTGGCAGAGGTAGCTATTATCGGCGGCGGCCTCTATGGCCTCTACCTGCTGATACGCCGCATGGCCACACTGCAGTCACAATGGCGCCAATGGATCTCTACCCGCAGCGCACTTCTGGCTGAAGCTCCTGCCGGCCGCCTCGATAGCCGGCCGCTGCTGACACTGCTGCTGGCCTGGAGTCTGCTGCTCATCATCCAACGGCTCTCACCTCCGGCAGCCAATCCGGCTGAGCTGCCGCAGGTGCCAACACTCCTCTTCTCATTTTTTCTGCAACACGGCGTGGCGCTGCTGGTCATCGGGAGCACACTGCTGCTCGCCGGTGAACCGCTCTCCCGCTATCTCTCCTGCAACCCCGAAACTTCATGGCAAGCTGCTGTTGTCAGCGGTCTGCAAGGGGGAGTGATGTTGCTGCCGCCGGTCTGGCTGCTGGGATGGATCAACCACGCTCTCTTGAAATTCGCCGGTCTGGAGCCGCAGTTGCAGGAGGCCTTTCTCTGGCTGCGGCACACCGATTTTTCACTCTTGGGCAAGTTGCTGTTGATTGCCGCCGCTCTCATCGCAGCGCCACTGATTGAGGAGGCGCTCTTCCGGCTGCTGCTGCTGCCTGCATTGGCACGAGAGGGAGAGTGCCCGCTACGCGCCACTCTCTTGAGCGCACTCCTCTTTGCCCTGCTGCACAACCATGAGGCCGCGCTCCTGCCGCTGCTGGCCATCGGCATCGGTTGCGGCTGCGGTTACCTCACAACCGGCCATCTACTGACGCCGGTCGTGATGCATCTGGTCGTCAATGCGGTCAGTCTGCTGGCCTTCTACGCCACCATGCAGTTATAGCGGCAAATGGCCCAGTCTTGCCAGCAGGGCGCGTCCGGCCGTCTCAAAGCGCCAGCCACGCGCCAACGGCGCTGTGGCCTCCGCCGGGTTGGCAATAAACTCTGCTACCTGGGTCCGGCTGCCATAGAGCTCGGCTGCAATCCGGAGCGACCCGGCGGAGTGCCGTAAAAATGTCAAGGCCGCATCGACCTCTTCACGTGCTATCTGGTGTCTCCGGTTGCGCTGTGGTGCCGCTACCCGGCCTTCGAAACCGCCGGCGGCCGCAAAACTCTCCACCCTGGCCATAAGGTAGCGTCGGGCCTGGTCGCGCTCGGCCGGACGCAAGCGGTAGTGGAGCCGGATATCTGTTTCAGAGCGTGGTGGCGAGGTTGCCAGGGCCACGAGCGTAGCGTCATCAGCGATCCAGAGGCGCGGCATATTCCACTCTTGGGCCAGCTCCTCACGGGCCGTTGCCAACGCAACCGCCAGCGCCCACTCGACCTCTCCCAGACGGGCAGAGAGTTTGAGTCGTTGCCAGGCATCCTGCGGTTGCGGCGCTGCGTAGAGTGAGGCCTCTTCGTAGAGTTCAAGCTCTTCGCTCAGCCAGTCACTGCTGCCATGCTCAAGCAACTTCTGGTGGAGGGCATCATACAGCGCTCCCAAGTGGCGCACATCACTCAAGGCGTAGTCAAGCTGGGCGACGCTGAGTGGCCGGCGGCACCAGTCGGTACGTGTCTCGGTCTTGGGCAACACCACTCCCAGCAGCTCCTGCAGCAACTGCTTCAGGGAGATTACCGGCGAGAGGCCGATGAAGCCGGCCGCCAACCGAGTATCGAAGATGTTGTGTGGCAAGGCTTTGGTGGCCTCCACCAACAGTGCCAGGTCCTGTCGTGCATCGTGCAGTACCTTGACCACCCCGCGATCGGCCAGAATTGGCCCGAGTGTAGCTCCGGCAACTTTGCCATCAACCACCCAGGCACGTCCGTCGTGCGCCCCCAACTGTACGACGCCCAGCGCCGGACGATAGGTGCGCGTCCAGACAAACTCGGTATCAAGCGCCAGCCAGCCCTCACGGCGCAGGCTATCCACCACTTCGCGCACCTCAGCCACAGACTCCAAGAGACGCTCTGCCGTCGCTCTTGCCACACCTGTCGCCGTGCCGGCATCCCGGCTGATTCTCTCTTGCTCGTTTCTGTTCACTCGTCGCTGCTGCTCTCTCCGACCACTTGCGTCCGCTCCATACCTGCGGCCAGCAGATGCGCCACGTGCCGCATGTTATGCTCCCACGCTTCGGCGAGCGGGTCGAGCAGCTCCACTTGTGCTCCAAGCTGGGCTGCCACGATCCTGAGCGGCCGCGGGTCGAGCTGCGGGTCGCCATAGAGAACTGAAATACCTTCGCGTTTGGCCCGGGCTACCAGTTGTGCCAGTTGCCGTGGCGTCGGCTCACGGCCCGCCTCCTCTATCGCCACCTGCTGCAGACCAAAGCTGCGGGCAAAGTAGCCCCACGAGGGGTGATAGACCCAGAAGGAGCGACCGGCGCAGGGTGCCAGCACGGCTGCCAACTCCTCCTGCAGGCGCTGCAGCTTGCCGGTCAGACGCTGCAGGGAGTCGGCCAGTTCACCCTGTTGCTGCGGCAACAGCTCCTGCAGGGCCAGACAGGCGTTAGTGGCAAGCTGACTCATCCCGCTGACCGACAGCCAGAGATGCGGATCACTGCCATCATCATGACAGACCTCACCGGGGGCATGTTTGTGGGGTGTCGCCCCGCTGGTCAGACGCTCAATCGAGTGGTAGATCGGATAGTCGCGAAGCTGTGGCAGCGAACGTTTTGCCTTGGTCAGAAGTGTCTGTTCAAAGGGCATGCCGATAGTAAGCCAGCCGCGCGCACGTGCCAGCGCTGCAATCTGGCGCCCGCTTGGTTCAAAGGTGTGCGGGTTCTGCCCCGGCTCCACCATCACCTCGACTTGCACCAACTCGCCGGCCAACTCCTGCACCAGCCAGCGTTGCGGCGGAATCGTGACAAAGAGCACTGTTTCGGCCGCAATCGCTGCCCTGCCGGACAACATAAGCAGTAGACAGAGAACGAGTTTGAGCGCGGCTCTCATGGCAGGCTCCGCAGCAACAGGCGTTGACTGCTCTCGTCGGCCATGTCAAGTTGCAACTCCTGCGACACACCCTCCGTTACGATCTTTACCCGCCACTTGTCGCCATCGGAGCTAACCTCACCCAGTGTTACGCCCGACTCGTCAAGGTCATAAAGTGTCACAAAGGCGGCCTCTTTGCCCTGTTGACGCCGCAGGGTGAAGGGCACCTTGTCGTTGAGGCCATATCCGATACCAACGCCGCTCCAGACGGGAGTCTCAGGCCAGATATGAACTTTCAACTGTCGTTTGTCCGCCTGTTCAAAGGTGAAGCTGGTTGTGCCGGCCGCATGCGCCACAACTTCGGTCAGATGTTGATAGCCGTTTTTGGAGCCCAACGATTTGTCGCTCTTGCCATCCTCCAGCAGCTTGTGGCGCGCATGCAGCAGGAGATCGATCGTGGCGCGCTTCTCACCGACAACGGTGAAGAGATCGAAGAGCCACTGATCGGTCATTACCAGAGCGCGTCGCATACGATAACCACGGTAGGCACCGCTGCTCTCGGCGATGGCGGCGGCATAGGCGGGAGTCTCTGCAAACCAGAGCAGTCGCCCCTCGTCGGGCTTCTGGTCACTCTGATTGATCACCACCGTGTTGTGTGCCACCGTCGTATGCGCCCAAGAGAGATGCTCCGGCACCGAGTAGGTGAGGCGTCCCGGATCGAGCACGATTTCACGTCCCAGGGCGTAGAGCGTGATGTTGAGTTTGTCGGGATGGCCATGATGGCCGCCGTGAATGCCGTAGTCGAGGAAGAGGCATTTGGCGGCCTCGCCCTTGCCACGACGCAACGCCACCAGTCCCGCCCCCTTCAAGGCTCTGCTCGGCAGCTCCTGCGGTTTGTTATAGCTGTTGAAGGCGGGATCGCCGAAGTAGTCGGCGGCAAACTGATACATCGGCTGGCGACCATGCAGGGTAAAGGGATCGGAGTCGTTGATCACCGGAAAGTGGCCGTTGGGATAGGCCATCTCCATTGGTCCCATCCAGAGGCTCTTGAGGCGCTCGTTGTCGCGAAAGGTCCACCCCACCCGCTCAACCGCCTTGAGGGTGTCGATCAGCGCCGCCACGGCATAGAAGTGGTAGGCCATCGTCCCTTCGTACCAGATACCGTCGCTGGTAACCGACTGCTCCAGTTGCCACAGCAGGCCGCTCTTGGGGCCTTCGACCGCATCCCGCAGCAGCCCCTCGTCGGCGATAGCCACCCCGACTGTGGCATAGGCGGCGTTAAACCACGTCTGGTGGTTGTTTTCAGGCTCCATCATCCATGCCTTGCTCTGGATCTCGGTACAGATACGGCGCAACAGCTCCTCTTCAATCGTGCGGCGCGTCTCATCATCAAAGCAGGGGGCCTCGGCCACCCGGTCGTAGGAGCGTGCCAGGGCGATCACCGAGATCGCTTCGTCGAGGTGCTGGCAGTAGCGACGCCCGCCGACAACGGCGAGGATGCCACGCCGTCCCCAGCGGTCATGGCGTGTCCAGGTGGGATAGAGTCGCGCCAGCTTCAACAGAGCCTGCCGTACCGGCACAGCATACTTCTCCTCACCTGTCAGCGACCACGCCAGCGAAAGCTGTTCTACGTCGGCGTCGAGCTTGTAGTGCAACCTGGTCTGGTAGGCGGCCTCGGTCCGTTTGTCTCTGTAAACCTTGCCACATTTGGTGCATACATGCCGTCCGGGCGCCTCCGGCTTCAAGTCGGCGTTGTCAGCCGGACAGGCATAGTAGAAGATCCACTGCCCCTCCTGATCGGAGATGGTAAGCCCGGCCTCCAGGATAGCGTCGGCCTGTGCAATTGCCTTGTCGCGCCTCTCGGCCGGCCAGGCAGCCAACTCTTGACGTAGATATTCAACTCTTGGGCGCGGACCGAACTCCGGCGGGGGCAAAGTGGCACCCCACCCCGCTGTGGCTGTCAATAAGAGAAGTATAGACCCAATTTTGCGGGAGTTGTCACTCATCTCTGCCTCTTTTCATGCACAAACGCTTGCGCCGGCGGCTCAGCAGGGGCTTCGCCCTCCATTGGGCGATGGCACTCAATGATTGATGGAATGAAGGTGGCGACAGGTCTGTCGCCACAAGGTAGGGCGTGTCTCTCCGAGACCGCTGCGGACCACAAGGTAGGGCGTGTCTCTCCGAGACCGCCGCGGACGGCTGCGGAGA
>CAZRGQ010000099.1:0-6590 GCA_964599645.1 uncultured Lentisphaerales bacterium
CGCATCTACAACTGCACCACCTCCTATTGTGACCGGCCGCGCTTCTTCCAGGAGGCGCTCTGGCTGCTGCTCTGCGGCTGTGGGGTCGGCTTCTCTGTGCAGCGCCACCATGTGGCCAAGCTGCCCGGTATTACACGCCCGACAGGCGAGCATGCTACTTTCGTCGTGCCCGATACGATCGAGGGCTGGGCCGACTCTCTCGGTGTGCTGCTCTCCAGCTATTTTGTCGCCGACCAGCCGCACCCTGAGTATGCCGGCAAGGTGGTGGAGTTCGACTACTCCGAAGTGCGCCCCAAGGGCCGTCCGATCTCCTCCGGCATGGGGCGCGCACCGGGACCCGAGCCTCTGGCCCGCAGTATCGAGATCATCCGCAAGCTGCTCAACCGTTGCGTCGATGCTGGCCAGAGCCGCCTGCGCTCGGTCGATACCTACGATATCCTGATGCACGCCTCTGACGCTGTCCTCTCGGGCGGTGTGCGGCGCAGCGCCACCATCTGTATCTTCTCGCCCGATGATAACGAGATGGCCGAGGCCAAGACCGGCAACTGGTTCAAGGAGAATCCGCAGCGCGCCCGCTCCAACAACTCGGCGATCCTGCTGCGGGATGCGACACCGCGTGAGCAGTTCATGCAGTTGATGAAGTCGGTGCGCGAGTTCGGCGAGCCCGGCTTCATCTGGAGCGACGACCTTGAAGCGACCTTCAACCCCTGTGGTGAGATCGGTCTGCTGCCGCAGATCGATGGCCGTAGCGGTTTTGCCTTCTGCAACCTCTGCGAGATCAACATGGGGCGCGTTACCGACGAGGCCTCCTTTGCCGAAGCCTGCACCGCTGCCGCCATCCTCGGCACCCTGCAGGCCGACTACACCGATTTTGAATACCTGGGCGAGACCAGCACTGCCATTGCCAAGCGTGAGGCGTTGCTCGGGATTTCGATGACCGGCATGATGGAGCGCCCTGAAGTCTCCTTCAACCCTGAGTTGCAGCGTAAAATGGCCCACCTGATTTTGGAGATTAACGAGCAGGTAGCGGCACGCATCGGCATCAACCCGGCAGCACGTACCACCTGCGTCAAACCGGCCGGTACCACCAGTTGCATTCTCGGCACCAGCTCGGGCATCCACCCGCACCACTCGCGACGCTACTTTCGGCGGGCGCAGGCCAATGAGGATGAGTTGCTGGTCGACTTCTTCAAGGCGCAGAACCCGCTCGCCGTCGAGCATTCGGTCTGGAACCCCAACGGCACCGACGTGGTGCTGACCTTCTGTATCGAGGCCAACCCCGAAGCGCGCACCAAGCAGCAGGTCTCGGCCATCGACCTGCTGGAGGTCGTCAAACTCACCAAGGAGAACTGGATCGATGCGGGACGGCGGCTCGACCGCTGTGCCGCACCGTGGCTGAGCCACAACGTCTCCAATACGATCTCGGTCAAGGATAGCGAGTGGCAGTCGGTGGCCGACTACATCTACGACAACCGCAGCGTCTTTGCCGGCATCTCGCTGCTGCCGGATGGCGGCGATCTCGACTACCCGCAGGCACCCTTCACCGAGGTGTTGACCGCCGACAAGATCGTCGCAGCCTACGGCGCCGGTGCCTTGATGTCGTCGGGCCTGATCGTCGACGGCATGGTCGCCTTCGACGACAACCTCTGGGCGGCTTGCGACTGCGTCCTGGGGCGTGGTGAAGACCTCGAGTCGCCGCTGCCAAACCGCTATCCCAAGCGCGTCTTCGAGGCGATGGAGGCGTTGCGCGCCGCCAAACGCGACTGGGTGCGCCGGGCCCACAAGTTTGCCAAAAACTACTTTGGCGGCGATGTGCTCAAGATGACCCGCTGCCTCAAGCGGGTACACAACTGCAAGCTGTGGGAAGACCTGACCCGCACCTATGCCCCGGTAGACTACACCCAGATGCAGGAGCTGCAGGATAACACCACCGTGAGCGAGACAGTCGCCTGTGCCGGTGGTGCCTGCAACGTGATCTAAGAGCGATGCATTGGACACTGGCACTGGAGCGGGCGGCCGCGCCCGGCTCCTGGGCGCTCTTCGCCGACAGCGAGCTGCGAGCGACGGCCGCCTTCAGTGAAGAGGGCGGCTATCGGGCGCCCGGTTGGGCCGACGAGTTGCGCACCGCCATCGACGCCGCAGGGCTGGAGCCTGCCGCCTTGGGGCAGCTTGTGGTGGGGTTGGGGCCCGGCTCCTTCTCAGGCATCCGGGCAGCGATCGCCCTCTTGCAGGGAGTGGCGCTGCCGTATAAATTGCCGCTCTACGGCGTCGCTACGGCGGCGGCGCTCGCCTATGCTGTCTGGCCGTCGCCGGGGCAGGAGACCGCAGCAGGCGCAACAGAGGCAGCGACGACGCGGCCGTGCGACTGTGAGGTGCCAGAGAGTGTGGCGGTTGTGGGTGATGCCCGGCGGCAACGTCTCTGGTGCGCCACCTACCGGCGTGGCGCTTCGGGAGAACTCTTGCTGGCGGCGAGCGGGCAGCCACCACGTCATGACAACAGCGACTTTCTGCTGGTGCCACGCAGTCAAGTGGCAGCGCAGCTCGAACTGCCGGCACTGGTGCTCTCACCCGATGCCGGACGCCTGAGCGGCGTGGTTGCGGCGCAGGCGGTGCATCCCGACGCCGTGGCGCTGGGGCGTCTCTTTTTGAGCGCTCCGGCACAAGCCCGCCGCGAGCCGCTGCCGATCTACCTCAACCCGGCGGTAGGGGCGGGTGGGTAGTGGTAAATTGTGACCTTTACTGCTGAACTTTCACGGCCAGAGGTTGGCGAAGTGGTGTACCGGGCCGTGGCCATTGCCGATCTGGTAGGCGGCACCTGCCTCGATAGCGTGTGTAAGATACTCTATGGCTGCGGCGACGGCGGCCGTCGGCTCTTTGCCGCGTGCCAGCCAGGCGGCAATCGCCGAGGAGAGGGTGCAGCCGGTCCCATGTGTATTGGGGGTGGTGATGCGGGCGTGTTTGAACCAGGTGATATTGGTGGTGCCGTCGTCGTTACGGGTCGCCAGGCAGTCGTCGGAGCTGTCGTCTGTCAGATGGCCGCCCTTTACCAGAACAGCTTTGGCACCGCTGGTCAGGAGTTGGGAGGCAGCAGTGCTCATCGCCGCGCGATCCACGATTCTGCTGCGGGTCAGGACCTCCGCTTCGGGGATGTTGGGGGTAATCAGCGTTGCCAGGGGGAGCAGTTCGGCCATCAGCGCCTCAATGGCGCTATCCTGCAACAGTCTGTGGCCGCTCTTGGCCACCATGACCGGATCGACCACGATATGGGCCGGTTGGGCCTGGCGCAGATGTGCAGCGACCGTCTGCACAATTTCAGCCGACTGCAACATGCCGACTTTGACAGCATCGACGCCGATATCGCTCAAGACGGCCTCCAGTTGTTGGGCGACAAAGGCGGGGGGCAGGTCGTAGATGGCGGTGACACCGCGTGTGTTCTGCGCTGTGAGGGCGGCAATGACGCTCATGCCGTAGCACTCAAGCGCGGCAAATGTCTTCAGGTCGGCCTGGATACCGGCTCCGCCGCCGCTGTCTGAGCCGGCGATAGTCAAGAGTCTGCGATACTGTTTCATGGTGTACTCCTCTGGTGGCTGCCTGATGGCAGTTGTTTTCTGATGATCGTTTTAAAGCAGGCGGCTGCCGCGCGGGGGTCGGGGTCGGCACAGATGGCAGAGACGATGGCGAGACCATCGGCGCCGGCGGCCAAAATTTCGGCGGCATTGTCGCTCTTGATACCGCCGATGGCGACGAGCGGGAGGCGGGTAAGGGGGCGGATAGCGGCGAGTCCTGCCACCCCCCAGGCGGAGGCGGTGTCGCGTTTGGTGGGAGTATCGAAGATCGGACTGACGCCAAGGTAGTCGACGGGCAGGAGGGCGGCGGCAACGACGTCGTCCGGCGTCTCGACGGAGAGTCCGATAATGGCAGCGGGTCCGAGGAGGCGGCGGGCATCGTCAACTGACATGTCGCTTTGGCCGACGTGTACGCCGTCGGCACCGGCCGCCAGAGCAACGTCAACACGGTCGTTGACGATCAGTGGCACACCGGCCGGGGCGGTGATTTTTTTGAGGCGTCGCACCAGGTCGACAAAGGGTCCGGTAGCCAGACTCTTCTCCCGGACCTGCAGCGTCGTAACACCACCGGCCAGCGCAGATTGCACGACGGAGTCGAGGGGGCGTCCCAGCGTGAGCGTCGAGTCGGTCACGAGATAGAGTGAGAGGTCCAGACGGGGTTTCATAACTCCTCCGCCCTGAGATGGGTAGCAATCTCACTTAGACTGATATTATAGAGAGTGTCGATAAAGTTGAGTTGCAGTTGCCCCGGCCCTTTCGAGTCGGCAGCCGCCAGCTCGCCGCAAATTCCCATCAGCGCCATAGCCGCTGCGGTGGCATAGAGGGGATCGGGGTTGACGGCACTGAAGGCGGCCACAAGGGCGCTGGCTGTGCAGCCGAAGCCGGTGACCCGCGGCATCATGGCGGCGCCGTTATAGGTGGCGATAGTGGCGGTGGCCGTGACGGTATAGTCGGTGGCGCCGCTGACGCTGACGACGCAGTTGTGTTGTGCCGCAAGTTGGCGCGCGGCGGTGAGCGCCGCCTGCGAGTCGTGCTGGCTATCGACCCCCTTGGCGCCGACACCGGCCTGTTGCAGCGCCATAATCTCGGAGGCATTGCCGCGGATCACGGTCGGGGGATGTTGCTGTATCAACTGTTGGGCAGTGTCGGTGCGCATGGTGGTGGCACCGGCACCGACGGGGTCCAGGACAATGGGAATGGCACGCGCCCGGGCGACGGCCGCCGCTTTGTGCATCGCCTCGATCCATGCAGGACTCAGCGTGCCGATATTGAGCAGCAGGGCCGCCGCGAGTTGTGCCATCTCCTCAACCTCAGCGCTGGCATGGGCCATTACCGGCGAGGCACCGAGCGCCAGCAGGGCGTTGGCGGTGGAGTTCATGACCACGTAGTTGGTGATGTTGTGAATCAGGGGGGCCGTGGCCCGGATCTGCTCCAGGTCGTGCCAGATCAGCGCAGCGTCAAACTTCATCTGCTTGCTCCCTAGATCGGCCAGGTCTGCAGTTGCCACGCCTGCTCCCAGAACATCCACTCATAACGGATGCCGGTGTGGAAGGCCTTAAGTGCGCGCTGTCGTGCCGATTCGTCTGCCTCATCGCTATAGCGCTGCAACTTGGCGAGCAGTTCCGCAAGGTAGCTATCGAATTGTGGGTCGCTGTACATGCTGAGCCACTCGGCGTAAGGATGTGCCGCAGAGACGGTGCCCAGCTCCTCCAGCAGCGCCTTGCCAATGGCGATATAGAGCCAGGGGCAGGGGGTCAGGGCCGCCACGGCTTCGACCATCGAGCCGCGCTGCGCAACCGCGATCATGTGGTCCTGATAGGCGTGGTTATTGGGGGTCAGCGTCACTGCGGCGATTGCTGCGGCATCGTAACCGAGCTTCAAGCCGTAGTTGGTGTGCAGACTGCGTTCGGTGACCAGGGCGATACGGGCCGAATCGATAAACCAGAGCATATCGTCCGGGTTGGAACAGCGGGCAGCGACCAGTGCCGAGGCGGCGGCGTAGGCTTCAAGGTAGCGGGCATCCTGCATCTGGTAGAAACGGAACTTCTCCTGCGGCAGGTCGCCATTGATGATGCCCCTGACAAAGGGGTGCTGCAAGGAGGCGTGCCAGGCATCGGCTGCCGTTGCAAGGCAACGGGCCGCAAAGGGGGGCACTGCCGGGTTGGCTGCGAGGTTTTTGTTGGATTCCGTCATCACTGCTTCTCTCTTTTGCAGGAGCCGGAGGCCCCGTGGAGTGGGGTAACAGTTGTTGCCATCACTATGACGGACGATCCGACTTCCTACGGCGGTATTAACCGCTTCAGGTTCATAGGGTTTTCCGGAGTGGAATCTCAGCAGCTTGTCTGGTGGGAGGCTGCTCCCCTGTCGAAACGTGAAAGTATAGGATGTAATGTGAGGTGGTGCAACCCAAAACGTAAGCGGTTAGCGAAAGAGGTAACTTGGCAATAGGAGTAAACGGCTGTCTTAAACAAGGCGAGGGGGCAGGGGTGGTGTGTCGACTAACTGCGCTACGCTCTGTTGGCGTCGTATAGAGCGGGATAGTCTTAATTTTGTGCTTGACATCTGCAAGCGACTATAGTTTGATGGCGCTGTCTGAAGCGTTTCAGGGTTTCTGCCTGGCTCTGCTGTCAGGTGCTGAAAAGAGTAAAAACAAGGGAGAATGGCCATGAAGAGAGTTATTGCTGCTACGTTAACTGCTGCTGCTTTGGTGTTGCAACTGCAGGCCGCCCGCATCTATGTGGCACCGGCGGCGGGAGGGGATGAGTCGGGTGACTCCTGGGAGAATGCCATTACCGATATACAGCAGGCGATTGACGCCGCCTACGTGGCCGGAGGTGGTGAAATCTGGCTGGCGCAGGGGATCTACTACCCCGCCAACTCGCTGGTGCTCTCCAACGGCGTGGCGCTCTACGGCGGCTTTCCCGGCCTCTCCGGTGCGGAGACGATGGCGAGTCGTGACATAGAGGCATGCCGCACCGTCATCTCCGGCGATGTCAACCGCGACGACATCTGGGAGCGCTTCGA
>CAZRGQ010000100.1:0-6406 GCA_964599645.1 uncultured Lentisphaerales bacterium
TTCCGGAAGATGGTGGGAGATACAAGACTCGAACTTGTGACCCCTTGCATGTCAAGCAAGTGCTCTAACCAACTGAGCTAATCCCCCGCAAATTTGGCCGCCAGTATAGCCAATCCACCACCCGCTGTCAACGCCTATAAAGTGAAAGCGCTTGCAAGCTGTATCCAACAGGGGTATCTTAATCACCATGCAAAAGAGTGCCAGAGACGACCACCTCAGCCCGGCGGTCGGACCGCCGCGGGGATTGCCGCCGGTGGAACATGAGATGCGCCTCAAACAGTTGCTGCGCAACTTGAAGCGCAGCGGTCTGGACGGCGCCATCATCACCAGCCCTGTGGCGCGCTTCTACTACACCGGCCTCTGGAGCAGCGCCGGCACGCTCTGGGTCGATGTGCGGGAGGGACCGCTCCTGACGGTCGACTTCCGCTACCTCGTGGCCGCCCGCGCCACCGCCCCCTTCATCCCCTGCCGCCGCCAACAGCGACCTGCCGCCACCACACCGCCGACGCGTCACCTGCGCCGTTGGCGACGTGCCGGCTACGAGGGCGCGCTCTCCATGACCAGCCTGCAACACTACCGGCAGTTGCTGCCTGCCGTGAGCGAGTGGGAGGATGTGACCGCGCTGCTGGCCGCGCAACGGGCCGTGAAGTCGGCTCGCGAACAGCGCGCCATGCGCCGGGCTGTGGCCGCCAACGACCGCCTGCTGGCAGCGGTGGTGGCTGGCCTGCGTCCCGGCATGAGCGAGTGGGAGATTCGCAACCTGGTGCGTTGTCAGGCCGATCTGCTGGGGCAGGGCGAGGCCTTCGATACGATCGCCGCCGTCGGTGCCAATGGCGCCGAGTGCCACCACCAGCCGGATGCCACACCCTGGAGTCCCGACCAGCCGTTGCTGCTCGACTTCGGGCTGAAACTCAACCACTACTGCTCCGACCTGACCCGCTGCCTCCTCCCCCGCAAGGCACGGCGTCGTTACCGTGAACTCCACGACCTCGTCCTGCAGGCCAACCGTCGGGCAATTGCCGCCATCAAGCCCGGCATCCCCACGGCTGAGGTCGACACCACGGCCCGCGATTTTCTCGACCGGGCCGGCTACGGCAAAGCCTTCGGTCATGGTTTGGGGCACGGTCTGGGACTTGAAGTACATGAGCAGCCGGCGTTGACCTCCGGCGACAAGATGGTGTTACAACCGGGAATGGTCATGACAATCGAGCCCGGCATCTACCTGCCGGGGCGTCTCGGCATCAGGATCGAGGATGTGGTGCTGGTGACCCGCAGCGGCTGTGAGGTACTGTCGCAAGCCGCCCATCACCTCCAGGCTGCCGACAAGGCTGCCGATTACTCTTGTTAAAAGTAATTTATACGGTTATAATGTCTGCGTTTTTAACTTTTGGAGAGAGCCAATGGGCACAGGAAGGACACTTAACAAAAAACCGCGAACTCGTCCGGTCAAAAGCGACGGCGAGCGCCGCCGCCGCGAAGCGACTCAGGCCAAGCGCCTGGTAGAGCTTGGCGTTGCCGCAGGGGAAGTCGCCAAGATGAATGCCGGTGCCATCCGGACAGCGCTCAAGCGCCCGGCCAAGGTCAAGGCCGCAGCGGCTGTGGCCGCTGCCGATTGACCGCCCTGCCTCTCTTTTACTTTGCGGCCTCCACCGGAGGAGTGTCGCCCAAATTGCAGGTATTACGATGCGGCCTCTGATCGTCGGTCTTTTGAGCCTTTTGCTGCTGCTCTCGAATGCCTTGGCACAACTGCTGATTTGCGGCAGTTGCGGGCGCGAGGCTGATGCCGGTACCGCAAACTGTGCGCATTGCGGGGCGGCTTTGTCGGCCCGGCCGGCTGACGCTCCGGTCGTCGCCCCGCCGGGTGCGACTGCCTCGCCGCAGGAGGCCTTGGGCCAGACTGCCTTTGCCGCTGCCGGGGAGGATGTGGCGGCAGCCCGCGCCGAGGAGGAGCGCCGTCCCGCCGTGGCCTTGGCACGCTATGAAAACGCCCGCGCCCTGCTGGCGCTGGCGCCGCCCGACTCCCTGCCGCCCGATGCCATGCGCGTGGTGCTGGATGGGGTGCAGCGTTGCCGTGCCCAGTTGACCGCCAGCAGTCAGGAGTGTCCGGCTTGTGCCGGTACAGGCCGCAAACAGATTGTCGTGAAGCAACTCGCCGGTACGGCCGCTACCCAGCAGGAGCTTACCCGCACCAGCGGTGCCACCTGCCCTGCTTGTCAGGGAAGTGGCCGTGTGCGTCAGCAACGCACTGTCGAGCAGACGCGCCTGCTGATTTTGCAGGGACGCCGTGAAGCGGTATTGCAGCAGCAGGCTCTGGGCCGCGTCACAGCCGGTCGTGCCTGGGTGCCACCCGCCTGGCTGGAGGAGTTTACGCCCGCGCAGATTTCGGCTGTGCGCCGGATTCTGGCCGCCGAATGCAGCGCCTGCGTCGGACTGGGACTGGAGAGTTGCCGCACCTGTCAGGGGAGCGGCACCCTGCCCTGCCGCAACCGGCTCTGCCGCCAGGGCTGGATCGAAGAGACGCCGAGCAATGTGCTGGCCGGACAGAGCGCGCTGAAGCGCAAAGTCAAGTGTCCCGACTGCCATGGCACCGCCCGCATCAGATGCACTTCCTGCCGCGGCACCGGTGGCATTGCCTGCCGGCGTTGCAAAGGGAGCGGCCTGGCACAGCCTTGTCGCGCTTGCGGTGGCAACGGTACCGTCGCTTGCACTCTCTGTCGCAATCAAGCCGCCCGCGGAGTAACGCCCACGGAGCCCTGCCCACAGTGCAAGGGGACACAACAGATGTTTTGCGGCACCTGTCGCGGTGATGGTTTTCAGTCACGATGAGCAGTCAGACCACTCCTCCAGAATTGATTGGCTTCAAACTGGGCTCCCTGCTGGGGCGCGGTGGCATGTCGACCGTCTGGGAGGCGCACCAGCTTTCGCTGGAACGCGATGTCGCTATTAAGGTGCTCGACCCTGCCCTGTCGCAAGACCCCGAAGATGT
This sequence comes from uncultured Lentisphaerales bacterium, assembly GCA_964599645.1. Taxonomy (GTDB): domain Bacteria; phylum Verrucomicrobiota; class Kiritimatiellia; order RFP12; family JAAYLN01; genus JAAYLN01. The sequence goes on from CAZRGQ010000100.1 coordinate 2,987, forward strand.
CAAAAACTTTGTCGTCGAGGCGCGCCTGGCGGCCAAACTGTCACATATCAATCTGGTGCGCGTCTTCGATGTGGCCCATCAGAGCGGTGTCTACTTCTATGTGATGGAGCTGATCCGCGGCTACGATGCCGGCGCCTGGCTGCAACGTAAGGGGCAGCTCGATCCCTTCGAGTGTCTGGCCATGGCCGAATCGCTGGCGGTCGCGCTCGACTACGCCTGGCACCAGGTCGGCCTGATCCACTGCGATATCAAACCGGCCAATATCCTGATCGACGCCGACGGCACCGTCAAGCTCTCCGACCTCGGCGTTGCGCGCAGCCTGCGCGGCCTGCACCACACACACGCCACCGAGCGCGATGAGATTACCGGTACCCCCGACTATATGTCCCCCGAACAGGTCACCGGCGAAGCGCCACTCGACTGTCGTACCGACATGTACGCCCTCGGTGCTACCCTCTACCACATGGTGACAGGGCGCAAGCTCTTCCCCGCAGGTGATGAAGATGCTGTGATGCAACAGCAGTGCAGCGATATCGCTCCCGACGCGCGTGAGAGCTGCCCCGATCTGCCGGAGAACTACTGTGCCCTGCTGGAGAAGTTGCTGGCCAAGCAGCAGACCGACCGGCCCCGCAACTGGTCGGTGGCGCTCCAGGATATGGCGCTGGTGCGACGCGGCGACTTCCCTACCGGCCAGGCCCTGGCCGCAGGCAGCAGTTCGATGTTGCGCCACCGTCCCGCCGCCCGCCTGATTGTCGACGATGATGAGCCGCAGGCAGAGCTGCCACCAGCACCTGTGCCGCCTCCAGCGCCTGTGGCCGAGCCGGTGAGCGCCACAGGCGAGATCGAGGCTGAAGCGGCGGTTGCGCTGGCACCGGAGGCTGAAGCGCCTCCCGCGCCGGCAACGGAGCAGGGCGAGCCCGCCGCAGCAACACCTCCGCCCGCAGAGCCGCTTGCGGCTGCAGTCCCGGTGGAGGCGCTGGCGCAGCCGCTGCCGGAGCTGGCGCCTGAGGAGAGTTGGGAGGAGCTGGAGCCGGGAGCGGCGGCGACAACCGCCCGCGCCAAGCTGCTCAGCCGGCTTACGTTACGGTTTTCACCCGTTTTGATGCCACGCCTCGGCTTTGCTCTCCTCGCCCTGCTAACCGCCGCCGCTGGTTTTATCGTGACGTCACTGCTGCTTAAAGGCTGCCGCTAAAGGCTCAACTGCAACAGCAGCAGCAGGTGCCGCTGCCAGCCTGAATCATGTAGCGGATGAGATCGACGACGCGGTTGGAGTAACCCCACTCGTTGTCGTACCAGGAGACCACCTTGAAGAAGCGCTTTTCGCCCTTCAGGTTATTCTGCAGCGAGGCCAGCGAATCGTAGATCGAGGAGCGCTCGTCGTGGATGAAGTCGGTCGAGACCAGCTCTTCAGTGGTGACGCCGAGGATGCCCTTGAGGTAGCTGTTGGAGGCCTTCTTGAGCAGGCTGTCGATCTCCTCGATCGAGGTGTCGCGCTCAGCACGGAAGGTGAGGTCGACGACCGAAACGTCAGCCGTCGGGATACGGAACGACATGCCTGTGAGCTTGCCCTTGGTGGCCGGCAGCACCTCGCCTACGGCCTTGGCAGCACCGGTGGTCGAAGGGATAATGTTGAGCGCGGCGGCACGTCCACCGCGCCAATCCTTCTTTGAAGGGCCGTCGACGGTCTTCTGCGTGGCGGTATAGCTGTGAATTGTGGTCATCAGACCGGTCTCAATGCCGATACCCTCCTTGAGGAGGACGTGTACCACCGGCGCCAGGCAGTTGGTGGTGCAGGAGGCGTTGGAGACGATGTCGTGCTTGGCGGCATCATACTCGCACTCATTGACGCCCATGACGATCGTCTTGACGTTGCCTTTGCCGGGGGCCGAAAGAATCACCTTCTTGGCACCAGCCTCAAGGTGCCCCTTGGCCTTCTCGCTATCGGTGAAGAGGCCGGTTGCCTCGATCACATACTCAACTCCCAGCTCCTTCCAGGGCAGCTCGGCGGGATTGCGGGTGGCCATGACGCACTTGACCGGATGACCGTTGACGACGAGGATATCGTTATCATCAAGCTCCGCGCTGCTCTTGCGCGTCTCGACGGCGTGCTTGAACTTGCCATGCACAGAGTCGTACTTCATCTGATAGGCAAAATAGTCGGCATTCGTGGAGACGTCCACCGCCGCCACGACATCCAACTGCCCCTCGCCTGTGCCGAGGAGACCCTGATCGCAGAGTGCCTGAAAAACCATGCGCCCGATGCGCCCGAAACCGTTGATTCCAACTTTAACAGCCATTGTAACTCTCTCTTTCGCTTGTCCGGATGCCCGATAGTGGCATCACAGCTCTCTCTTGAAATAGGTGCTACTCTACCATTTCTCTTGCCGGTTGTAAATTGTCAAATTTAAATTTAAAGATCCCGATAGCCACTGCGCCCCGGCGACCCGGCTGCCAAATGGCCACCGCTGGCACCGTTGGCTGACGACGAGACCCAGAAGGAGTAGAATTCGCCACGATCCAGCTTGAAGTGCAACCGTACCGGCCGCCCCGACAGCGGTGCCAGTGAAAGCCGTCACGGCTGGTACCGAGTACCAGTTCGGTGAGCTTCGGCTCATTGCGCGCCTCGCCATACTCGTTGGGCGGTCCCTTCAACATCTCAAAGAGCCCGACAAAGAGGCTCTCATAGGCGACCACATCGAGGTTGTAGAGCTCTACCCGTGCCTCACCACACTCATCGAGTGCGTCGGCTCCCGTCCAGAAGGGCACCTTGCCGAAGGTCCACTGCCCGCCACTGGCAAAATCGGGCTCCTCCCAGTAGAGGTGTGCGCGCCGGCGTGGCCCGCTCCAGAGGCGGCTGCCTCTCCAGCGGCGTCTCGGGAAAGAAGACCGGATTGAGCGTATGTTTCACCGGATGGTAGTAACGCTGCGGCATCATCGTCTCTTCGATCAGAAAGTCGTCGACAAAGAGTTGCCGTCCCAGGTCGATCTCGATTACGTCCGGCGGGGCTTCGAGGTAAGGCACCCGCATCGGTTGCCGGTTGAGGTGCGATTCGGTCAGCGGTGGCCACTGCTCCGGCAAGAGAATGCCGTTGTAAAGTCTGTCACTACTCATAGTGCCAACCAAGGTAGTCTAACGTCGCCACTCTGTCAATAACGTGATGCACGTTGCCAATTGGTCAGCGACAGGGGTAACAGAGGCGAGCACGAAGAAAATCGTTTAAGGAGCGTAAGTGCCCCCCTACAGCTATAATAAAACTGGAGCCAGCAGACGGATTCGAACCGACGACCTGCTGATTACAAATCAGCTGCTCTACCAACTGAGCTATGCTGGCGCAACCACCCAAACAGAGACCACCTGTTGCTGCTGGCGGAGGGGGAGGGATTCGAACCCCCGGTACCTTGCGGCACGCCGGTTTTCAA
>CAZRGQ010000101.1:0-6387 GCA_964599645.1 uncultured Lentisphaerales bacterium
GCAAAATACTTATAACATATTGCACTGCAATAATCTACAACTATTTTCGGGGGGGGGAGACAAACGTTCTGAAATGTGGGATACTTTTCTTGTTCGTTTCGGGCGTGGCGTGTTGCTGCGCAAGAGACGGCAGGGCTAATGTTGGGGCGTCAGGTGTGCCCACGGTGGGCATCCAGGAGCTTCAATTTACAAAACGCCACGGTCGCAAGCCGGAGTTGATGCCTGTACAGGCCGATAGTCCCTTAGGCGCTGCGACCGAGGGGTTTTGCAAGAGCCTCTACTGACGGGTAAAAAATCTTTTCCTAAACAGCTTCTCTCTTCAGCCTACCTGATCGTAAAGAGATCAATCAGGCGCAGGCCGCTGGTGGTGAGGGTGGGGCTGGCGGCGGTGCCGGCGACGTAGTTGCGTGATTGCCACTTGAGTGGTGGTGTGGCGGGGCCGAGCCACTCGACGCATGGCGGGCCGTTGTGGTCGGGGGCGGGGGCGACTTGTAGCGGTACAAATTGGTCTGAGAGGGTGATGCTCCAGGCGGTGGCAGTGGCAGCAGGGTCGGTCAGGAGCCAGGGGTAGCGTTGGGCAACGTCAGGCAGGGTGGCGGCGCTGAAGGTGAGTTTGAAGAGCGGCGGCAGGGTGGCGATGTAGTCGACGACGGTGGTGTCGGGGTTGTCGTGCAGTGCTGCGGTGAGGGCCACGGGATCGAGGCTGAAGAGGTTCATGCCGTTGTAGATGCCGTGGTTGTCGGCTTCACGGCCATGATATTTGCGGTAGTACTGCTTGAAGGCCGCGTTGTAGAGGAGGCAGAATTCGTAGTGGAGGTGGGCGCGTTCGCGGTTGAGGCCGACGCCGGTGTAGCCGATGCGTCCGATCGGTGCCCCCTGCTCGATGGCAGCGCCACGCTTGACGGTGACTGTGGCGAGGTGGGCGTAGAGGGTGTAGTAGCGGCAGCCCTCCACCAGGTGTTCGATCACGACGTATTTGCCGTAGTTGGAGTTGCCGGCGATGGTCGAGGCGTGTACCACACTTCCGGCGGCGGCGGCGGTGGCGAAGTCGAGCGGTTCACCACGCTGGTCGCGATAGCGCGGCTTGATGTCGACGCCTTCATGAAAACGGGTATAGACAACTTTGCCCTGGTGGCGCAAGGGGTTGCGGACAAAGCCGAAGCTGCCGGCCTGCCACGGCTTGCTGGAGCGGCCTTCGAAGCAGCGGTCGACGTACATGTAGAAGTCGTCGGGGCGTTCATCAAAGATGGCGTGGTTCGTGGTGGGGAGCGCAAGCCAGTGTGGGGCGGCAACCAGGGGCATAGCGAGCAAGAGGGGTGCAAGGATGGTGCGGGCGGGGTGGGCGGGGTAGGTCAGGGACATAGTTTCAGCGGAAGAGGTGGAGGGCGTTGGCGGTGGTGCGGCGGATCAGTGCAGCGGGGTCGAGGTTGCGTTGCCTGGCGAGGCAGTTGGCAACATGGATGACGTAGGCCGGTTCATTGGGATGTCCGCGCAGAGGCACCGGGGCGAGATAGGGGGAGTCGGTCTCGATCAAGAGCCGCTCCAGGGGGATTTCACGGGCTACCTGGCGCAGGGCGTCGGCAGCATTGAAGGTGACGATGCCGCTGAAGCTGAGGTAGTAGCCGAGTTCCAGCAAGGCGTGAGCAAAGTGGAGATCGCCGGTGTAGCAGTGGATCACGCCGGGGCGGTCGCCCCGGAACCAGGGGTCGGCGGCGGCGTTGCGCAGCAGCGCCAGGGTGTCGTGATCGGCTGCGCGGGTGTGGATGATAACAGGGAGTTGCAGACGGGCGGCGGTGGCGAGTTGGTGCTCCAGCAGATGGCGTTGGGCACGCTGGATGGCGTCGTCGCAGTGGTAGTGGTAGTCGAGCCCGATCTCACCGAGGGCGGAGAGGGTGGCCGGCGGGGAGGCAAAGAGTTGATCGACGTGGCTGCAGGCGGCGGGGTCAAGGGCTGCCTCACGGTCGTAGCCGAGCGCCAGACGCACCTGCTGCGGGCGCAGGGCGTGGGCCTCTAGTGCGCCGCTGTTGAGCTGGGCATTGCCGCCAACAGCCATGATGTGGGTGACGCGGGCGGCGGCAGCGCGGTCGAGTATGGCGGCGATGGTTCCGGAGGAGCCGGTAAAGTGGGCGTGGGTATCGAAGAGCCGGGGCATGGTATGGAGAGTCAGCGCTGCGGTCGGGTCGAGGAGCTGGTAGCGAGTGCGGTCAGGGCGTCAGGGTTGATGGTAACGAGATCACCGTGGGTACGGAGCGCCAGCGCCGCCAGTATCTGGCCGTAGTGGAGGCCAGCGGTGAAATCGCCGTTCAGCCAGCCGTGGAGCGTGCCGGCTGCCAGGGCGTCGCCGGCGCCGATACGGTCGATAATGGCAGTCGCGTGGGCCGGCTGTGTGAAGAGGTTGCCGGCGCTGCAGGCGATGATACCGGCCGCGCCGAGGGTGACGACGAGATGGCGTGGCTCAAAGAGCGTGGCGAGGTCGGTAGCGACTCTCTCGGGGGGACCGCTGATGCCGAAGAGGGTGGCGGCGTCGGCGGCGGCCACCAAGAGGATTTCGGCTTGATGCGCCAATTGGGTGAGGGCCGCTTTGGCAGCGTCGGGTGGCCAGAGCTTCTGGCGGTAGTTGATATCGAAGCTGAAGGGGATGGCGTTATGGCGAGCGGCATCGGTCAGCCGCCGGGTGGCGGCACAAGCTGTGGGCGAGAGGGCCGGAGTGATGCCGGTCAGATGCAGCAGGCGGGTATTGAGCAGCTCCGCGAGCGGGAGGTTTTCCGGAGTGAGGCGGGCGGCGCAGGAGTCGGCGCGGTCGTAGGTGACCTGCACCGGAGTGGGCGGCTGGTTGAGCTCGACATAGTAGGTGCCGACACGTCCACTCTGGCACCAGGTGACGAGTGAGAGGTCGACTCCCCGCTGGCGCAGGGCGTTGGCAATGAAGCGTCCGGTGGGGAGTTGCGGCAGGCGGCTGCACCAGGCGGCGCGGTGGCCGAGTTGCGCCAGAGTGGCGGCAACGTTGCTCTCGGCGCCGCCGGCGTGGAGATCGAGAGTACGGCCGGTCTCCAGCGGGATGCCGGGAGGCGTACTGAGGCGCAGCATGGTTTCGCCGACGGTTGTGAAGTCAAAACGCGGCTTTGTGGTGCTCAAGCCGTTGCTCCCTGCTGCCAGGCAGCGCACATGGCGCTGGCACGAGCGGCGATTGCATCAGTGGTGAGGCGGGGATCGATCAGCGTCGAACCGGCGGCGACGGCGACAACACCGGCGGCACGCCAGGCGGCGATATTTGCGGCTGAGATGCCGCCTGTGGCGACAAAGTCGGCCCGGTTGAAGGGGGCGCGCAGCGCCTTGAGGTAGCCGGGACCGGCACTATCTGCCGGAAAGAGCTTGAGCATGGCAGAGCCGAGGGCGAGGGCCTGTTGCACTTCAGAGGGGGAGAAGACGCCGGGCAGATGGAGGATATCGGCGGCTTGCGCGGTCTTGACGGTTGCGCTATCGAGTCCGGGCGAAACGAGGAAGCCGGCTCCAGCAGCCATGGCTTCACGGGCGGCAGTGGCACTGAGTACAGTGCCGGCTCCGATCAGCAGCTTGGCACCCAGGGAGCTCTGCAACATGGCGATCAGCTCCAGGGCGTTGCGACTGTTGAGGGTCACCTCCAGCAGGCTGATGCCTGAGTTATGCAGTGCTGTGGCGATCTCCAGGAGGCGGGAGGGTTCAAAGTCACCGCGTACAATGGCGATGATGCCGCCGGTTTTGACAAGCTCGGCAGCGGCAGAGATAGAGGGGGCTGGTTGCATGCTTTTGTATTGTTGTCGTTAAAAGATGATGGTGAGAACTTCAGGGAATTCGGAGACAAAGCGGGGCGTCAGCCCTTTGCGGACATGTTCGGGCAGCAGCTCGTAGTCTTTGCGGTTGTCAGCGGGGAAGATCAATGTTTTGATGCCGCTACGCCGGGCGGCGATAGTCTTCTCCTTGATGCCGCCTACGGGCATGACACGACCGGTCAGGGTAAGCTCGCCCGTCATGGCGATACGGTGGCGTATCCGTTGGCCGGTGGCAAGGGAGTAGATAGCGCTGGCCATGGTGATACCGGCCGAGGGGCCATCTTTCTTGGTGGCGCCGGCCGGCACGTGGAGATGAATCTGGTGGCTGGCGATCAGTTTGTTGGCCTGCTCGTTGCTCATGAGGAGTTGGCGTACGTAGGAGTAGGCGATCTCAGAGCTCTCGACCATGACATCGCCGAGTTGGCCGGTATGTTTGAAGGCGGCGTTGGGGCCGGGGAGGGCAATCGCCTCGACTACGAGCACATCGCCCCCCATGCTGGTCCAGGCGAGACCGGTTGCGACGCCGATACCGGGGCGCGTGACGTTGGGGTCGTCAAAGAAGATGGGCCGCCCCAGCATCGTCTCGACATCGTCGGAGTCGACCTTGATCCTCTCCGGTGACGACTCCACGACAGTGCGGGCCGCCTTGCGCATTACTTTGCGGATCTGCTGCTCCAGACGCCGGACGCCAGCCTCTCTGGCCCAGCCATCGACGATCCGGCGCAGAGCCCGGGCGGTGATGGTGATCTGGTCGCGGCGCAGTCCGCTCTCGGTACGGGCTTTGGGCAGCAGGTAGCGACGCGCAATTTCGAGTTTCTCCTGCATGATGTAGCCAGCGAGGTTGATCACCTCCATACGGTCGAGCAGGGGACGAGGGATGGTGTCGAGCTGATTGGCGGTACAGATAAAGAAGACGTTGCGCAGATCGAAGCGGACGTCGAGGTAGTGGTCGAGGAAGTCAACATTCTGCTCCGGGTCGAGCACTTCGAGCAGCGCCGAAGCGGGGTCGCCCTGATAGCTCATGCCGATCTTGTCGATCTCATCGATCATGATGACGGGGTTGCTGCTCTGGCAGAGTTTGAGCACCTGGATTAATTTGCCGGGCATGGCGCCGATGTAGGTGCGTCGATGGCCCTTGATCTCGGCCTCGTCACGCATGCCACCGACGCTGAAGCGGTAGAACTTGCGCCCGACGGCATTGGCGATGGAGCGCCCCAGCGAGGTCTTGCCGACGCCGGGCGGTCCGACGAAACAGAGTATCGAGCCGGAGATGCCGCCCTTGAGGATACCGACGGCTAGGAATTCGAGGATGCGCTCCTTGACGTCCTGCAGGCCATAGTGGTCGCGGTCGAGGAGGCGGGCCGCGCGCTTGAGGTCCATGCGATCCTCGGTAGTAAGGCCCCACGGCAGGGCGGTCAGCCAGTCGAGATAGTTGCGGGTGACGGTAAATTCGGGTGAAACCGGCTCGATCAGACGGAGTTTCTCGATCTCCTCATCAAAGCGCTCCTGCGCCTCCTCCGGGAGTTTAAGCTTGGCGACACGCTCCAGCAGGCGGTCGACCTCCGAGGCTTTGCCCTCCTTCTCGATCCCCAGCTCCTGCTTGATGGCGCGCAACTGTTCGCGCAGGAAGAAGTCGCGCTGCGTCTTGGAGATCTTCTCCTCCACCTGACTGCCGATTTTGGCCTGGATGCGCGAGATGTTGATCTCGTTTTGGAGCAGCACGAGTACCTTGTCGAGCCGTTCACGGATATTGAGCGTTTCGAGAATCTCCTGCTGCTCTTCAGCCTTCGCGGTGGTGAGTGCGGCGGCGATATCGGCCAGCCGTCCCGGCTCGGAGAGGTTGCCATGCTGCATCAGGAGGGCCAACTCCTCCTTGTGGAGCGGGTTGAGCTGGACGAGACTCTTGATAGCCTGGACGACCGAGATGGAGTAGGCTTTGAGCTCGGCATTATCGGTCATGTCGGGCTCAAAGAGGTAGTTGACGTGTGCCCGCAGCACCGGCTCCTCGGCGGTAAAGGCGGTAATCTTGAGGCGCTCATGGGTGGCCAGCAGCATCTGCAGCAGGTTTTCGTTGGGTTGGTTGGCCTGCAGAATTTCGGCCACCACGCCGACGCGGTGCATCTCGTCAGGCGTGGCGCGAGGAGAGTGATCGCTGCCGAGCGGCGGATCTTTGCGCAACACCACGGCGACATACTTCTCCTTCTGCTTGATGCGCTCCGCCAGGAGGGTGATCAACTCAGGGTTGTCGATCATAATCGGGGCGGTAAGGCGCGGAAACATCGGGCGGGATACAATCGGGATCACCGGCAGCTCTTCAGGGTAGAGTTCGCGGGCCAGTACCAGACCGGGGGCCGACTCCTGGTTGTCTGACGCAACAGGGGTGGCCTCTTCCGGTATCACTTCAATTTTTTCAGCTTCGGGGTCTCTCTTCTTGCGTGTCATGCAGCATAATCCTCTCGTTCGGCCCCAGTGTAAAGAGTCGTGTGTGATTTTGCAAGATGCTTGATAGGAGCCAGATTTGCGGGGGTGCGATTCATAATAGTTGATGCTAGGCGGCATGGAGGCGGGATTTGAAGCG
>CAZRGQ010000102.1:0-4898 GCA_964599645.1 uncultured Lentisphaerales bacterium
CTTTCGCGCCTTTCGCGCCTTTCGCGGTTCCTTTCCCAGCGCGAGCCCCCATTCGGAGATTCGTGGTTAAAAATCCAGCGCGTCAGCCCACCCCGCCTTTACCGTGAAGGGTCTGTCCCTAACCCGTGAAGGGTCTGTCCCTAAAAGCCCCCACCCGCCTCAGCCCTGTTTTAGACGTGACTTTTGCCGCAATCCCCCCTACACTACCACTTTAAGCAATCACGACCATGCAGAGCACGCTCTGTTGTTACATCACCGGCACGCAGGGAGTTTTATGGCCAAAACGCTGTACGAAAAAATCTGGAATCGCCATCTGGTCAAAGAGCTGGACAACGGCATGAGCCTGCTCTATATCGACCGCCACCTGGTGCATGAAGTTACCAGTCCGCAGGCCTTCGAGGGGCTGACGCTGGCACAACGCCGCGTGCGCCGCCCCGAGCTGACCGTCGCCACCATGGACCACAACGTCCCGACCGACGCGAGCCGCACCATCACCGAGGAGATCGCACGGCAGCAGGTCGAGGCGCTGGCCGCCAACTGCCGCCAGCACAACATCAAAATCTACGATATGGAGAGCCTCTATCAGGGCATCGTCCATATCATCGGCCCCGAGCTGGGCCTGACACTGCCCGGCACGGTAATCGTCTGCGGCGACTCCCATACCGCCACGCATGGCGCTTTCGGTGCCCTCGCCTTCGGCATCGGCACCTCCGAGGTGGAGCATGTGCTGGCCACACAGACGCTGCGCATGGCGCGCTCACGCACCTTCAAGGTGGAGTTCAACGGCGCTCTGCCGCACCACGTCACCTCCAAAGACATGATCCTCAAGCTGATCGGCACGATCGGCGCTGCCGGCGCCACCGGCACCGTATTGGAGTATGCCGGCGCCGCCGTGCGCGCCCTCTCGATGGAGGCGCGCATGACGATCTGCAACATGAGCATCGAGGCGGGTGCCCGCGCCGGCCTGATGGCCCCCGATGAGACCACCTTCGAATATATCGCCAGCGGCGCGCGCCCCTATGCGCCACAAGGCGTCGCCTTTGAGAAGGCGCTGGCCTTCTGGCGCACTCTGCCGAGCGACCCCGGAGCAGAGTTTGACCGCGAACTGCAACTCGACGTCAGCCACCTCGCACCGCAGGTGTCGTGGGGCACCAGCCCCGGCATGATGGCCGATGTCGATGGCGTGGTACCCGATCCCGCTGACGTGGCCCACTACAGCCGCAAAGATTGTGAAGGCGCTTTCGACTATATGGGGCTGACCCCCGGCACCCGCATCGTCGATATTCCCATCGATACCGTCTTCATCGGCAGTTGCACCAACGGACGCATCAGCGACCTGCGCGAAGCCGCCGCCGTGTTGCGTGGCCGCCAGGTCAAGCGCGGCATGCGCGCGCTGATCGTCCCCGGCTCGGAGCAGGTGCGCCGCCAGGCCGAGGCCGAGGGGCTTGACAAAATCTTCAAGGAGGCCGGTGCCGAGTGGCGGCGCGCCGGCTGCAGCATGTGCCTCGCGATGAATCCCGACCGCCTGGCCGAGGGCGAACGCTGCGCCTCGACCTCCAACCGCAACTTCGAAGGACGCCAGGGCAAGGGGGGCCGCACCCACCTCTGCAGCCCCGGCATGGCCGCCGCCGCCGCCGTCGCCGGCCACTTCGTCGACCTCCGCACCTGGAGCTGACCACCAACCGTTAACCGACTCGCTGTGAGGCAACCATGACACCCTTTACCAACCACACCGGCCTTGTCGTTGCCATCGACCGGGCCAATATCGATACCGACGCCATCATCCCCAAGCAGTATCTCAAGTCGATCAAACGGACCGGCTTTGAGGCCGGACTCTTCAGCGACTGGCGCTATCTGGAAGATGGCAGCGACAATCCCGACTTTGAACTCAACCAGCCGACGGCCAAAGGCGCCAGCATCCTGCTGACGCGCCACAACTTCGGCTGCGGCTCCAGCCGCGAACACGCCGTCTGGGCCGTCTGCCAATACGGCTTCCGCGTCGTGATCGCCCCCTACAAGGGGGAGGGCGACGCCCGTGTGCCCGCCTTCGCCGATATCTTCCGCGGCAACAGCATCCGCAACGGCCTGCTCTGCATCGAACTACCACCGGCAGCGGTCGAGCAGCTCTTTGCCGCCGTCAAGGCCCACCCCGGGGTCGAGGCCCACGTCGACCTGGAGCGCCAGACGATCGAACTGCCGGCCGGCAGCGGCGCCGTGATCACCTTTGAGATCGAGCCGGCCGTCAAATCGATCCTGCTGCAGGGGCTCGACGATATCGCCACCACCCTCGCCGCCGCCGCCGAGATTACGGCCTTCGAAGCGCACCACGACGCCCAGTTGGGCTGACGGCCACAAAACGATGACACCGGCAACCTCCACTCCGCCCTCTCTCCCGCTGGCAACGCTGGTGGCGCTGCTCGACGCCGAACTGCGCCTCGACCTCTTTCCGCAGGACGACTCGCACAACGGCCTGCAGGTGGCCTGCAGCGACAAGCCGATCCGCCGCATCTGCTGCGGCGTCGATGCCTCGCTCCCCTTCTTTGAAGCCGCCGCCGCCTGGGGGGCCGATCTCCTGATCTGCCACCACGGCCTCAGTTGGGGCAGTTCGCTCAAACGGATCACCGGCCTCAACTACCGCCAGCTCGAATTTCTGATCCGCCACGACCTCGCCCTCTGGGCCTGCCACCTGCCGCTTGATGCCCATGCCCGCCTCGGCAACAACGCCCAGTTGGCACAGGCGCTCAAGTTGCGCCGCTTGCAGCCCTTTGGCGTCTACCGCGGCACACCGATCGGCTTTGCCGGTGAGCTCGCCCGCCCCATGAGCTTCGACAACTTTGCCGACCGCCTGCAACAGGAGCTGGGCCGCAAGGTGGCGAGCTACCAGTTCGGCAGCGCGCTGATCCGCAGCGTCGGCATCGTCTCCGGCGGCGCTGCCGACTCCGTCAGCGAGGCGGCCGCCCGGGGTCTCGATGCCTTTGTCACCGGCGAGCCCTCCCTGGTCGGCTACAACCTCTCCCAGCAGTTGGGCGTCAACAGCTTCTACGGCGGCCACTACGCCACCGAACGCTACGGCGTCGCCGCCATCGGCAAATGGCTCCAGGAGAGCCACGGACTCACCACCACCTTTATCGACCTCAACCTCCCCTTTTAACACCGCTCTCATGTTGCCAACCCCTCAGGAACATATCTGGTTTTTTGCGGCCATCGCCCTGCCCGACCCCGCTTTGCCGTCCCTCCTGCCGCCGGATCGTACCCCCGACTCTGCCACTCCCGCAGGTCTGCGGGTAGCGGCGCTGGCCACACTGATGCGCCGCCAGCGCCGCAGCGAAACGCGCCTCGAACTCCTCTGGCTGCCACGCTCACTGGAGCAGCCGGCAGCCACCAACGAGGCGCTGCTGATCGGCACCTTCCTCCAAGCCTGGGAGAAGTTTCAGCCGCACCTGATCGGCTACAACTCAAGCGCCTTCGAGCTGCCGCTGCTGCTGCAGCGTGCCCTCGTCACCGGCCTGCCGCTGCCACCCTCCGTCTTGTCGCTGCTGCGCTCCTCCGGGGCGGCCGATAACCAGCGGCCGCACCTCGCCCTCGGCGACCTACTGACAGCCGACTCAGGAGCAGCAGCGCCGCCCCTTGAGCTGCTGGCGCCAGCCTGCGGCATCCCGGGCGTTGTGGTGCCGGAGCGCCCCGCCGCCGCACAACTCTGGCAAGAGAGCCGCATCGCCGAAATTGTGGAGGAGTGTTGCTACCGCGCCTTGTCAACCTACCTGCTCTGGCTGCGCCTGGCCTACACCTGCGGCAAGCTCAGCCACGAAGCCTGCGACGAGGAGCAGCACCTCCTCTTTGAACGACTGACCGAGCTGGGCGAGGCACCCGAGACCCAATTTCTCAACCGTTTTGTCGATGAATGGGAGCGGCTCAAAGCCGCCACAGGACAGTAAAAATGCAGCGAGACGACTACCGGCCCGACTGGGACACCTACTTCATGGAGATCGCCAAGGTTGTCAGCCTGCGCGGCAACTGCCTGCGGCGCAAAGTCGCCGCCGTGGTGGTCTCCGAGCACCGCATCATCTGCACCGGCTACAACGGCACGCCACGCGGGGTTAAAAACTGCTGCGATGGCGGCTGCGCCCGCTGCGCCAGTGATGCCCCCTCAGGCAGCGGACTCGACGCCTGCATCTGTTCACATGCCGAAGAGAACGCCATTACGCAGGCCGCCTACCACGGCATCAGCCTCAAAGGCTCAACTATCTACGTCACCATCAGCCCCTGCCTCACCTGTGCCAAGATGATCATCAACTCCGGCATCATCGAGGTGGTCTACGGCGGCGACTACGCCTTTACGGAACAGACGCGCGCCCTGCTGGCCGAAGCCGGCGTCAAGTGCCGCCGCTACCAAGCCGACTCCCTGGTCGAGCGCAAAAATTAGGCGTTGGCATAGCTGCCATAATTAAATTACCTAAATCGTAATTTTTTTAGTTGACACATGACATCGGATGGTGTTATGATTGCCCGCGTCATGACCTGAAAGTCGTTCATGCAAATCGCCTTTATCAACGCCAGCCTGGAAGCCACTGCGAACGAAGACCCGGACGCGCCGAAGTCGAAGCTCCGCAAACTCATCAAAAAGAGCAAAGCGGGGTGCGAACCGGAGGACGTTCTTGCCACACTCGATGCGCTTGCCGCCGCACCGTCTTGCGCCGACATCCCGCCATTTTTCCATCCTCATCCGTTACGCGGCGTGCTGAAGGGGTCGTTTGCGATTGATTTGCAGGCTCGCGGACGCGGCAGACATCGAATCATCTTCAAGCCCGACCACGACAACGACCCGACATTCAGAATCGACAACTACAAAACGATCACACGCATCATCATCACGCATCTTTGTGCCGACTACCACGATT
>CAZRGQ010000102.1:4998-6377 GCA_964599645.1 uncultured Lentisphaerales bacterium
TTTGTGCCGACTACCACGATTGAGAGGAGAAAAACCATGAGTTACCAACCGAAAAAAGCCGTTCATCCGGGGAAAGCCGTTGCCCGTGCTTTGGACGACATGGGCAAGACGCAAAAATGGCTTGCCGAACATACGGGCATTTCCACGAAACAAGTCAGTGAAATCATCAATGGCAATGCGCCTGTCACGCCGGAGACCGCTCTGCGGTTTGAAAACACGCTTGGTGGTTCTGCCCGGTTTTGGATCAATCTCGAATCCAATTACCGTGAAACCGTCGTACGACTTGCCGCTGCGGAAAGGGCACAGGAAGAAATCCCGCTTTTACGTCTCTATCCGGTTGCAGAACTGGTTAAACTTGGATTTGTTGAAAAAGTCAGCGACAAAGCCGGGCAGGTGCGTGCTTTATGGCAATTCTTCGGAGTCAGTTCGCTCTCGCTTGTGTCCGGCACCGAAGCAGTCGCCTACCGCCGCTGGAGCGGCGGCAAGAGCCCCAATCAACACGCTTTGGCCGCATGGTTGCGCTGTGGCGAAATTGAAGCTGGCAAGAGCCTGCGCCCAGCCTACGATGCCAGCGCACTCAAGGCAAAGTTGCCTGAGTTGCGGGCACTCTCAGCAGATATCTCTTCTGACATTGCAACTAAAATTACCGCTGTTCTGGCTGAATGCGGTGTTGCGTTTGCCACAACTCCTCACTTTAAAGGGACTTATGCCAACGGCTCCTGCCGTTGGATTGGCGATACGCCCGTCATCCAACTCAGCCTGCGCGGGAAGAAAGCCGACACCTTCTTCTTCACCCTTTTCCATGAGCTCGGTCATCTGTTGCGACACGGCAAAACAGAGGCCTTTGTGAGCATTGAGAACGCAACAGAGAGAGATGAAAAGGAGCAGGAAGCCGATGATTTTGCGCAAGAAGTGCTGTTGCCAAGTGCAAGATGGGGCAAGTTTGTGGATGCCAAACGATTCGACCGTCAAGCGATTGAAGAGTTTGCCCGGCGTGAAAAGATCGACCCTGGAATCGTGGCTGGCAGGTTAAAGTGGGAAAGACATATTCGCTACACTTGCCACGCAGAGTTGCACAGAAAACTGGCATAAATCAGGAGCTTGCGCCGTCCAAATGCGGGTTTGTCTTGTGGGGAGACGATAGTGTATAGTTGAGCAAGCGTGGTGGTGGCGACCTCCCCCTTTGAGCTCTATACCGATTATGGCACACGTATCCGCTGCCGCAGCCGTGCGCTGCAGACCTTCCTTGTGCAACTGGCCGATGGCTCCGGCAACGGCTTCTACCTGCCAACGCGCCGTGCCCTGGCGGCGGGCCACTACAGCGCCCAGATCAAGTCATGCTGGGTCGGTCCTGAAGGAGGCGATCAACTGGTGGAGCG
>CAZRGQ010000103.1:0-6090 GCA_964599645.1 uncultured Lentisphaerales bacterium
CATACCGCCATCCAGATTTTCGTAAGAGTGTACAAGTGCCATGATCTATCGCTTTCAGTTCGCTGTTGAGCAGCTACCAATAGCAGATTATGGCGTAGCTTTCAACCCTTGGATGTTTTCTCACCCGCCTGCTGCTCGCGCCGCAACACAAAAGCCCCATAGGCAAAGAACAGATAACCAACCGACTCCAACGACTCTTGCATAATCGTCTTGAAGAGACGGTGGGTATCGCCGCCGCCCAGCATCTCCCACAACATCCGGCCACTGCCCAGTGTGCGGCTCAGCCCAAACACGATCACAAAGCCAAACAGGAAGCAGGGAAAGGCGCGTCGCGTGGCAAAGACGGCTATGGCCGGCACCAAGTTGCGCCACTCACGCCAGACCACCAGCAGGGTAAGAGCGGTAAGCCCCAAGGCCGGTATCAGCCAAAATCCATGATAGAAGAGGGCATCGAAGTAGAGATCGTGTTCACGGATAAACATGCAGCCGACAAAACCTGCTATCAGGCGATAGAGCACCCGCATATGTCGCTCGTAACGCGTGGCTTCAAGGCAGAGAATAACCGTAGTTAGCAACAGTAACGCCTGTGACCACTCGGTGATTGATCGCTCTCCCAGGCGGTTGCCCAACAAGATGATATCCGAGATCACCGTAAAGGGCACAATCAATACCAGCAACGTAAGCCTGATCAACGTCTCTAATGCCAATTTGGCACGCTGCATGCCGGGTTGTTGCCAGAAAGCAGCTACCGAGTCAATCTCTGCTGCGGCCTTGAAATAGTCCTGCTCTTCTTCCATGCGTAGCTCCAAACTCTGTACGACAATGAAGGCCAGATACTAGCAAAAATGATATTTTTTTCAAGGCGTAAATATATCCCCAAAATTGCGGAAGATTTTCGCTGCCACTTCACATGCGCTTCCTTTTGTACAGGTAGGGACGGCTCTCCGCAGCCGTCCGCGGCGGTCTCGGAGAGACACGCCCTACCTTGTGGCGACAGACCTGTCGCCACCTTCATTACATCAATAATTGAGTGCCATCGTCCAATGGAGGGCGAATCGCCTGATGAGCCGTCGGCGCAAGGGTTTGTGCATGAAAAGGGGCATAGATGAGTGACAACTCCCGCAAAATTGGGACATCAGCGCGGCCTCTCGGGTGCGATTCAACTTGGTTGAATCGCACCGTATTCAGGAGACAGGAGTCAATACTTTGGGCTTATCCTTCCGTGGCATCTGCAGGGGCCGGAGTCTCTTCTGTCGCCAGCGCCTGGAAGGCAAGCTTGCCATCGGCCACCCCGACTGCAATGCGGCTGCCATCGGCGAAACCACCCCGCAGCAGTGTCTCGGCCAGAGGATCCTCAAGATTCTGTTCGATCGCACGACGCAGCGGACGCGCTCCCAATTCGGGGGCAAACCCCTTCTCAATCAAGAGCGCTGTCGCAGCCGCATCAAGCTCCACATGGATATTGCGGGTGGCCAGGCGGCGGGTTACCTGCTCCAGTTCAATGGCGATGATCTTCTCGATATCGGCACGGTCAAGCTGCTTGAAGACGATGATGTCGTCAAAACGATTGAGCAGCTCCGGTTTGAAGACCTGGCGCGCCTCATGCATCAACTGCCCCTTGAGGCGGTCATAGTCTTGGCTTGCCTCGCCCGAGGCGAAGCCGAGTCCGCGGCCGCGCCGCTGAAAATCGAAGCCGAGGTTTGAGGTCAGGATCACGACCGTGTTGCGGAAGTCAACCTGTCGCCCCAGCGAGTCGGTCAGGCGCCCCTCCTCCAAAATCTGCAACAACATGTGCATCACATCAGGGTGCGCCTTCTCTACCTCGTCGAAGAGCACTACCGAGTAGGGACGCCGGCGCACCCGCTCGGTCAGTTGTCCCCCCTCATCGTGCCCCACATAACCGGGTGGCGAACCGATCAGACGCGAAGTGGTAAACTTCTCCATATACTCCGACATGTCGATCTGAATCAACGCCTTGTCGTCGCCGAACATGCGCGCGGCCAGCACTTTGGCCAGCAGCGTCTTGCCCACACCGGTCGAACCGAGAAAGAGGAACGAACCGATCGGACGGCGCGGATCTTTCAGGTTGGCCCGCGAGCGGCGCAAGGCCCGCGCCACGGCTGCGATGGCCGTCTCCTGCCCCACCACGGCCGCCCCCAACTCCTCCTCCAACTGCAGCAGGCGCGACATCTCGTTCTGACTCATCCGCTCCAGCGGTACGCCCGAAATGCTGGCGACAGTGGCAGCAATATCCTCGGCTGTGATTGTGATCTCTCTGGCGCTGTTGCTCTCCTTCCAGGCGGTGACAAAGGAGTCGAGCGCCTCCTTGGCCTGACGCTCTTCGTCGCGGTACTGCGCCGCCTTTTCAAACTGCTGCTCGCGGATCGCATCCTCTTTGAGCTGCCCCAGTTCGCGAATCCGCTGCTCCTGTTCACGCAGGTCGGGGGGGCGGATACTCTGTTTGATCCGGGCTCGTGCTCCGGCCTCATCCATCGCATCGATCGCCTTGTCGGGCAGATAGCGTCCCGGCTGATAGCGGGCCGTCAAGCGCACTGCCGCCTCCAGCGCTTCAGCATCGTAGGTAACACCGTGATGCTTGGCGTAGCGCTCGCTGATACCACGCAGAATCTCGACCGCCTCGTCACTGGCCGGCTCATCGAGCCGCACTGTCTGGAAACGACGCTCCAGAGCGGCATCCTTCTCGATATATTTGCGGTACTCGTTGAGCGTCGTCGCTCCGATGCACTGCAACTCGCCGCGTGAGAGGGCCGGTTTGATGATGTTGGCAGCATCCATCGTCCCTTCGGCGCTGCCAGCCCCGACAATCGTATGCAACTCATCGAGAAAGAGGATGACGTTGCCGCTACGACGCACCTCGTCCATCACCGCTTTGATGCGCTCTTCAAACTGCCCGCGATACTTGGTGCCAGCCACCAGCAGCGCCATATCGAGCGCCACCACGCGACGGTCGAGCAGGAGCTCCGGCACATTGCCGTGTGCAATGGCCAGCGCCAACCCCTCCACCACCGCCGTCTTGCCGACTCCGGCCTCGCCCAGCAGGGCGGCATTGTTCTTGGTGCGGCGGCAGAGAATCTGAATCACACGCTCCAGCTCGGGCTCACGCCCGATGACGGGATCCAACTCATTGCGTCGCGCCAACTCTACCAGATCACGTCCGAAGGCTGCCAGAGCCGGCGTCTTGGAGGTGCGGCGCTCCCGGTCGCCCGTGGCACGCTGCCCGGCATCGCCACCGGGGCTGGACGGTTCACCAACTGGCGGCTCATCATCGTCGTCATCGTCGTCAAAGTTCTCTTCGATAAAGCGGTGTACTGCCTCCTGCACCTCCTCCAGGCTTATATTAAGCCCCAACAGCACCTGGGCGGCCACCCCTTCGGCCTCACGCAGCAGCGCCAACAGCAGATGCTCTGTACCCACCAGCTCCTGTTGCATCGAGCGCGCCTCGGTCAGTGCAAGCTGGAACACCTTCTTGGTGCGCGGCGTATAGGTGCGCGCTCCCAGCACCTGTGTGGCGCCATCGCCATGACCCACAACCCGCTCAACTGCCAGACGGATATCCTCCAGCGAGAGTCCCATCTCCTCCAGCACCTCTACGGCCACCCCTTCACCGAGGGCAATCAGCCCCAGCAGGAGATGTTCGGTACCGATGTAAGGATGGTTAAAACGTTCGGCCTCTTTAGAGGCGAGTCTGATGGCCTTTCTGGCCCGTGGTGTAAAGTTCTGCATAGTCTTCAGCGGGTTGTAAACTCTTGAAAAGTCGTCACGACAGTGGCCAGCTCGCGTCGCAGCCACTCGGCCCGGGCCCGGTCGCGCTCTTCGGGTTCAAACGACTTCTGCCCCAGCAGGTGCGGCAGGTGCGCCGGCTGTGTGGCCAACATCATGGCGTCGATCTTGCGCAGGGTAAGGTTGCGGATTAAACCGGTATGAACCCCGAGGCGCAACGCCGAGAGGTAATCCATCGACTCCTCCGACGAAATCATGCGGCTGCTCTGCAGCAGGGCCAGCGCCCGTGCCACACCATCCTCCAGCACTACCGGCCTGTCGCGCAACAGGCGTTGCCGTGCCGACTGCTCCTGCCGGATCACCTCTTCAACCTGCTGCAGGAGGCGGTCGATGACCGTATGCTCACGCTGGCCCAGGGTTCCCTGATTGGAGAGCTGATAGAGATGTCCGGCGGCCTCGGTCCCTTCGCCATAGACGCCGCGCACCGTAACGTGCAACACATCGAGTGCCCGTAAAACCGCCTCCAGCTCCTCTGTCAGGCGCAGGCCCAGCAGATGCAGCATCACACTGGCCCGCAAGCCGGTGCCCACATTGCTGGGGCAGGCCGTCAGATAGCCCAGTCTGGTTGAAAAGGCCGGGTGCAACTCGCGTTCAAGCACCGTATCGAGCTGGTCGGCCACGCTCCAGGCCGCCCGCAAATCCATGCCGGGACGAATCACCTGTATCCGCAGGTGGTCCTCTTCATTCAACATGATGCTCACGTCGGCGGCCTCGCCCTTGATGAGCGCCCCACCGGCACCACGCTCGATCAGGTCGCGGCTGATCAGATGCTCCTCGTGCAGCAGCGCCAGCGTGGTGGTGTCAAGCGGCGCATCGCGCCCCCCCACCAGACGCGCCCCCGGCAGGCAGCCGGTCGTCTCGACCGCCTTAAGGACCCGTTCGATCACGGTAAAGTGTCCCTCTTCGCTGTTCCAGTCGGGAAAACGCATCCCCTCCAGGTTGCGTGCCAGCCGGATACGGCAACTCTGCGCAATCACCTCACGCGGGTTGGCGCGCAGCAGGGAGCGACTTCGCCGGTGCGACAATTTACGCATGCTGCCCCTCTGTAACCTGCGACACCCGCCGCTCAAGCTCCTGCAGCTCGTCACGCAGTGTGGCCGCCTGCTCGAAACGCTGCTGCTCCACCGCCGCCGCCAGCTCCGCCTTGAGCTGTTCACGCTTCGCCTCTACCAGAGCGCAGCGCGGCACCTTGCCGACATGTCGCACACCGGTGTGCATATCGCGCAACACCGGCGCCAGCGCCTTGGCAAAATGGTCATAACAGGCAGCACAGCCCAGCCAGTTGCGCTTGCGGAACTCGCGATAGCTCATGCCGCAGACGCTGCACGGAGCATTGCTCTCCGTCAACCCCCGGCCGAGGGCCTCATGTGCCGCCACAAAGGCGGCACCAAAGAGGATTTCAACCACAATGTCGCCATCAGGGGCATCAGTGGCGGCCTCTTCGCGCCTGCCACTGCATACATGACAGACGAAGAGCTCACGCTGGTGGCCCTCAATCGTCACCCTGACGACCATCTCGGCTTCCGCCTGCTGGCAAATTTCGCACTTCATTCAACATTCCTGACCGCTGCCGCTTCATCTGCACGAGCGGCAGCCACGAGATCGATACAGCGCTTGAGGCGCTCCTCAAACGGTGCCACCGTAAAGAACCACGGCGCCATCAGAAAGCCACGCAGCCGTGACGGTGCAATCGTTTTACGGTTGTAAGCCACCAATTTACCAAAATTCTCGTCGTGTTGCCAGTTCGAGCCGCACGGCACCTGATCGAATCCTGCCGCATCGAGTCTGCCGAAGGCGCTGACCAGCTCCTCATGGTACGATCCCGGCTTGAGCCCCTCCAGCTTGTCTCCATAGAACCAGACGTCGTCATCAAACCGCAAATGCGCCGCCTGGCAGGAGTAGTGATACTCCGACGGCTTGCTTACCCCCCAACGCTTCACCGGGACATCACCCCACATATTGGTTCCCAGGTGCAGCAGCACCCCCCAGAGCATCTCGCGCTCGATTTTAGCTTCTCTTTGCATCTTTTAATTATCGCCCATTTTCCCCGAAAACAAAAGAGCAAAACTGGGGGCCCAAAATTGCGGAAGATTTTGCGCTGCCACTTCACATGCGCTTCCTTTTGCACAGGTAGGGACGGCTCTCCGCAGCCGTCCGTGGCGCACCGGAGAGACACGCCCTACCTTGTGGCGACAGGTCTGTCGCCATCTTCATTACATCAATCATTGAGTGCCATTGTCCACTAAGAAATCGTTCTCCACACCATCGCTGCGGCCAACAACATAAAGA
>CAZRGQ010000104.1:0-6066 GCA_964599645.1 uncultured Lentisphaerales bacterium
TAAATTTTAAAAAGGCCATTAGCAGGGTAACGTTCCTGATAATGGCCTTTTTTTTGTGCCAATTTATTGGCTGCCGAAGCAGAATGAATACAAATCACCCTCGCACATTTCGAAGCGCAGCCGCACCGGTTTGCCGGCCAGCGATGCCAGAGCGGGGTCGTTCTGCCACTTTACACGTTGCGCAATGGCGTCTCCCACAATCACCGGGCAATCTGCCAAGCTGAAGCCCGGCACGGGAGCGCCCGTGATCTCCTGTAGTTCAACCCGCAGGCTGCCCGCTGCCGATGTGCTGTAGTTCACGCTCAGGCTGTTCCCGCTGAAAATCAACGGTTTCGTCACAACTTCTCCCAAGGCAGCACCGGCGCGCAAGGAGATGAAACCATCCGTTCGCAGCGTATAGCGATGGCCGCTACAGTGATAGATCGACATCTCCGTCTCGCTGGTCGGGACGACGTTAAGCGCCACGTAATTGCCACGATTGCCCCAGCGTGCAGGATCGAGACCGGGTCGGATAAAAGCCTCTGTAAAGAGGCGTTCGTAATGCGTTGTACCGGCGCGAGACGCCATAAACAGGATATCAGTGGACCCCTGCCCGGCGTCTTGGACTTCAGCTCCAACCCGACCCGCCACATACCGCGATGGCAGCGCCACGTAAATGTGCGGCGCGCGGTAATAGGGATGAGTCTGGCTTGTGTAGAGATTTTCGCCCGGCAGGTTCGGCTGCATGGCCACCGGATCGCTCCAATTCTCAAAATCCGGCGAGGTGGCTCGCGAGATTGAACGCAACCCCTGGCCGGATTCCCGGAGCTCAGGCACCTCTCCCGGTTGCGCGCTGTAGCATGTCCATGTCCGGAAATAGCAGACATATTGCTGCTCGGCCTCTGACCAGAACGACACATTCTGTGAATCAAAGGCGTGCGACCACGGTTGTCGATAGGGAATCACCGGCTCGTCGCTCCTCTTTTGCCAGTGAATTCCATCAGGCGATGCAAATGAGTGTAAACCGTCCGGATTGTTTTTTTCTGTCAAACTTGGGATGTCCGGCCAGCGCTTTGAACCGTTCGTTTGGGTTCACTCCCGGACGCGTGTCCAGGAACGGGGAAAAATTATGACTAAACGGCGGCTGCTTGGCCAGTATCACGTTGTTGTTGCGCGTGCCGTTGACATCGAAGAGGCCAAGATTGGGAAACGTCCATTCGTGACCGTCGCGGCTTTCGGCGTAGCAGGTGATCTCGCCCGGATGCCCGCCGTAGCGCTGTCCGGTATAGCCCGGATCGTAGCTGCGGTAATAGCCACGGTACAGATCACCATCCTTAATCACGGTCATGTAATCTCCGAGAAAAGGAGCCACAGGCAGCGGAAGGCGTTGTGGTGCATGCAGCCGGAATTCGATCCTCTCCATCGTGTTGATCAGACGATTCTTCTGGCAGCCTTGCTTCACCTTGTGTAAGATGTCGGGAAATCGCAGCCTGCAGCACCCTGCACGGACAGGCTGTACTCATCAGGGCTCTCATGCTGATGGGAAAGGTTGCCATGAACTCAATTCTTGTACCTGAACTTTTGGAATGGACCAACACCGGTGACAGCGCCAAGCTGCAAGAGGTGGTCGATGCGATACATCCGGCCGAGATGGCCGAATTCATCGCTGCGCTCGCTGATGATGACATCTGGCGGCTGATGACGCTGCTGCCGCGACGTAGTGCAGCCGACATCTTCTCGCACTTCGAACTCGACCGCCAGGTGGAACTCGCCAGCGGTGCCAATCGCCAGGCCATGGCGCGCATGTTGGAAGAGTTGCCGCACGATGACCGTGCAGACCTTGTAAACCAGCTCGACCCCCAGGTTGCCGAGCAGATTCTGCCGTTGGTGGCTCGCGCCGAGCGTGAGGATATCCGCAACCTGGCCAGCTTCCCCGAGGGTACCGCCGGCTCAATCATGAGCAGCGATTACGCCATGCTGCGGCCCGACATGACCGTAGGGCAGGCTCTCGACCAGATCCGTATTCAGGCGCCCACCCGTGAGACTATTTACTATATCTACGTAGTCGATACCGACCACCACCTGACCGGCTTCGTCTCGCTCAAAGACCTGATTCTGGCCCGCCCCAACCAGCGGGTCAACGAAATCATGAACAGCGAGGTGCTCTACGCTCTGGCCGATGACGACCGGGAGGAGGTGGCGCACCAGATCGAGAAGTACGACCTGCTGGCGCTCCCCGTTATCGATAGCGACCGACGCCTGGTCGGTATCGTCACGGTCGACGACGTGATCGACGTTCAGGAGGCCGAAGCGACGGCCGACTTCCACAAGTTCGGCGGTACCGAAGAGCTGCCTGATGTCAGCCTGAAAGATGCGAGCCTTGGAGTACTCTACCGGGCCAGGCTGCCGTGGCTGCTGGCGCTGATCTTTATGAATGTCTTCTCCGGAGCCGGTATCGCCTACTTCCAGGATGCGATTGTAGCGGTCTCCTCACTCGTCTTCTTCCTGCCGTTGTTGATCGACTCGGGTGGTAATGCCGGCTCGCAGGCCGCCACGCTAATGGTGCGTGCCCTGGCGGTCGGCGATGTGCGGCTGCGCGACTGGTTCGGCCTCTTGCACAAAGAGGTGTTGATCTCGCTGCTGCTCGGAATCACGATGGCTCTGGGAGCCATGCTGGTGGCCGGTTTCCGAGCCAGCGACGTAATGGTGCCGGTGGGTCTGACGATGGTCTGTATCGTCCTCTTCGGCAGCCTGGTGGGCATGAGTCTGCCCTTCCTGCTGACACGCTTCAAGCTCGACCCCGCCACCGCCAGCGCACCGCTGATCACCTCGATTGCCGATATCGGCGGCGTCCTGATCTACTTCAGCATCGCCTCCTGGTGGCTGAAGGACAAGATCGCCGCCGCCGGTTAAATTGCAGCCGCAAGAGGTTGCGGAGGCCACGGCAAGAGCATTGGCCCCCGGAAAGAGAGGCGGTTTTACGCCTGCCTGAGCTGCTGCTCGTAGGCGCGCACATCGACCACCTGCCCCGTATGCCGCGACTCTTCGGCGGCAAAGACCAGGAGGTGCCCCTCAAGCGAGTTGCGCAACGGCGTCTTGAGCAGCGACTGATCGCCCGTCACGATGGCATCGATAAAGTTATCCATGATCGCCCGGTCACCACCGCCGTGCGTGCCCTTGGTGGAGACACGCAGCTTCTCAACACGCAGCTTGGGCGCATAGCGGTAGATTATGATCTCATCGGGGTTTCTGGCATCAAACTCGATCTCTGCCTTGGTCATGCTGATCTTGGTCATGCGGCGCTCTACGCCGTTATGGCCGCACATCGTGAAGGAGACGTGGATGCCGTCCTGAAACTCGATCTGTACCACCTGGGTATCGACCACGTTGTTGTCGTGTTGGTAGACGCAACGCCCGAAGCGATTCTTCAGCAACAGCTCGCGCAGGTGATCTTTGTCGCGCACCACTCCCATTTGCCGGATATAGGCAGGATCGGTATCAGGCTCAAAATAGAGCTTGATGACGTCATAGGGGCAGGTAGCGGTGTGCGGACAGCCCTCCAGGCAGAAGGCGGGGGCTCCGGGCGGACAGTTTTCCCGTGTGAAGTGCTTCAAGGTGCCGAATGAGTTGATGCGGACGGCCGGACGATTGATAATATAAGCCAGCAGGTCCATGTCGTGACATGACTTTGCCAACAGCATCGGAGCCAGGCGGTCGTTGTTGAAGAGACCACGCACAAAGGAGTGAGCCATGTGCTCATAGGAGAGATTTTCGCTATGTTGCACCGTGACGATCTCACCGCAATCGCCCCTCTCGACCAACTCTTTGATGGTGCTATAGAGTGGCGCCAGACGCATCTGATGGCAGACAATACAGATGCCATCGTAGGCTGCTGCCATATCGTAGAAGTCGATAAACTCCTTGGGACGGGTGGCCAGCGGCTTCTCTACAAGAATTGCCAGCCCCTTCTCAATTGCCAGACGCACCGGCTCGGCCCGGACATCCTCAAGCGTGGCTACCACCACGCCATCGAGTCCGGTGAGATCGGCTGCGAATAACTTGCGGAAGTCGGCATAAGAGTTGGCCGCCGCAATCTTGTGTTGTGCGACAAACGCATTACGCTTGTCGTCGTCAGGTTCGGCCACATGGGTGAAGCGCACCCGATGCGGCATATCGAGGGCGTACTGCCCAAAGATACCACGGCCACGATTGCCGGCACCAACCAGTGCCAGATTTACTACTCTTGACATGTTACAAACTCTCCGGAGAGTGGTAAAAAGGGAAGAAAACGAAAAGCTATTATAGTCAATCCTTGCGCCCGTTTACAACCCCATATCGAGGGTGCGATACTGAATCGCCTCTCCGATATGCAGGTCGCGGATCAGCTCCGAATCGTCGAGGTCGGCGATGGTGCGTGCCACCTTGATCAGGCGGTCATAGGCGCGGGCGCTGAGGTTCATCTCCGTCATCGCCATCTTGAGCAACGCCTGCGCGGCTCCATCCAGCTTGCAGTAGTGTTGCACCTCGCGCGCCCCCATCGCGGCATTGCAGGCCACCTTGCGCGGATTATCCCTGAAACGCTGCTGCTGCACCGCCCGCGCCTGCTGCACCCGCTGCCGTATCTCGCTGGAATCGGTGCCACGCTTGAGCGAAGCGAGGTCCTGGTGGCGCACCGCAGGCACCTGGATATGGAGGTCGATACGGTCGAGCAGCGGTCCCGAGATACGATTACGATAGTTCTGCACCCGGTAGGAGCCGCAGTTGCAGTTGCGCCGTGGATCGCCGTAATAGCCGCAGGGACAGGGATTCATCGCCGCCACCAGGATAAAACGCGAGGGGAAGGTGACACTGCCGGCGGCGCGTGAGATCGTTACATGCCCATCCTCCAGCGGCTGACGCAACACCTCCAGCACATTGCGGTGAAACTCCGGCAACTCATCGAGGAAGAGAACCCCATGATGTGCCAGACTCACCTCGCCCGGCATCGGGTGGGCCCCACCACCCAGCAGTCCGGCATCGGAGATGGTATGGTGCGGTGCCCGGAAGGGACGCCCCTTCACCAGCGCCTGGTGGGCCTTCAGGGTGCCGGCGATGCTGTGAATCTGAGTCGTCTCCAGCGCCTCGTCGAGCGTCATGGCCGGCAGAATGGTGGTGACGCGCCGGGCCAGCATCGTCTTGCCGGTGCCGGGCGGACCAATCAGCAGGATGTTGTGACCACCGCTGATCGCCACTTCGATGGCGCGCTTGGCCGACTCCTGCCCCTTGACGTCGCCGAAGTCGTCGATCAACTCGCTCTGCTGCGTCTGCAACAGCCCCACATCGACCTCCTGTGGCGCAATCTCGACGTAACCGCAGAGGAAGTCGGCCGCCTCACGCAGGTTGCGCACCGGATAGATTTCGATCCCCTCCACCACGGCGGCCTCCTCGGCATTGTCGGTCGGTACCAGCATCTTGCGGATGCCCATGCGTCGCAGCGCCAGGGCAATCGGCAAGACGCCCCGCACCCGGCGCACCTCGCCACTCAGGGCCAATTCACCCACCATGCCGCACTCCAGCACAGCCGCCGCCGGCACCTCCTCCAGAGATACCAGAGTGCCGATAGCAATCGGTAGGTCAAAACTCGGCCCCTCCTTGCGTATGTCGGCCGGTGCCAGATTGATAGTAGTGCGCCCCTCCGGCGGGTCGAAGTCCGAGTTGGCAAGCGCCGTCCAGACGCGATCTTTGCTTTCACGCACAGCCGCATCAGGCAGCCCCACGATGACCGTGTTAACTTCGCCATCACCCGTATGCACCTCGATCTCGACCGGATAGGCCGCGACCCCGAAAACTGCGCCCGAAAAAACCTTGGCTAACATAGTGGCACCAGCTTAGCGCAGCAGTGAGGCAAAATCCAGCCCTAAAATAGTCCTCTTATTAGGGACAGACCCTTTACACTCTACCTGCTACCCACACTAGGGACAGACCCTTCATTTCTATATACTAGGGACAGGCCCTTTATCACTTGACCATACCCCGCGAGTTTGGCATACTGACACCATAAAACGTTTCTTGAACCCTTATAGTAGAGGAGCATGCCATGCGTACTGC
>CAZRGQ010000105.1:0-1982 GCA_964599645.1 uncultured Lentisphaerales bacterium
TGATGGGGCTGCCGGCTATCTACGTCTTTACGCACGACAGCTTCTACGTCGGCGAAGATGGCCCGACGCACGAACCGGTCGAGCAGTTGGCCTCGCTGCGCTGTATGCCGGGGATGACGGTGATTCGTCCCGCCGATCCGACCGAGACGGCGGCGGCTTGGGTGGCGGCGCTGAAGCGGAGCAGTGGCCCCACAGCGCTGCTGCTGACACGGCAGAACATGCAGGTCATCGATCGCTCACTCTATCCGGCCGCCAACAACCTCGAAAAGGGGGCCTATACCTTGTGGCAGAGCGGCAGCGGCACCCCCGAGCTGACGCTGATCGCCTCCGGTTCGGAGGTCGAACTGGCCCTGACGGCGGCCAAAGAGCTGAACGGCTGCAATGTGCGCGTAGTCTCGATGCCGTCGTGGGAGCTCTTTGAGGAGCAGACGCAAGCCTATCGCGACAGCGTGCTCGATCCCGCCTGCCAGCGGCGTCTGGCAGTCGAGGCAGGCGTCTCGTTCGGCTGGGAGCGCTATGTCGGCCGGGGGGGGAGCGTCGTGGCGCTCGATCGCTTCGGCGCTTCGGCCCCTTATAAGGAGTTGGCCAAACTCTTCGGTTTTACCGTTGAAAACGTAGTGGCAGAGGCGCAACGCCTCTTGGCAGAGTGACAATGGGGAAGTTATGAAGAAGAAGATACTGCTGGTCGACGACGACGCCAATCTCCTGGCAATGCTGGGTGACTTCCTCGAAAGCGAAGGCTACGAGGTGGCCAAGGCCGAGAGCGGCGAGAAGGCGCTGGCGATGCTGCGTCTGGTCGAACCCGACCTGATCGTGCTCGACATGAGTATGCCGGGGATCGGCGGCATGGGGGTGATCGACCGGCTGCAACAGCCCGACGGCAGCATGAGCTATCCGGTGCTGGTGTTGACGGCTCGCGCCCGTATGGCTGAATACTTTGCCGACAAGCAGGTAGACGGCTTTATTGCCAAGCCGTGTGACCCGGAAGATCTGGCCATGGAGGTGAGTCGGATCGTCTTTCAGCGGAGCGGACGGGCACCGGCCGAGCTGGCCGCCAAAAAGCCGGTTATCCTCCTCGGCGAGCCCGATACGCACCTGCAGGGCGAAATCTATCGCGGACTGCTGGCGGCCGGCTACGATGCGCGCAACTTCAGCAGCGGTGCCGAGTTGCTGGAGGCTGCGGTCCTCGAACCACCGGCGATGGTGGTGCTGCGGCTGGCGTTGGGCGGCCAGAGTGCTGCCACGGTGGCTACGATTCTGCGCCAGATGCCACGTACGCGGGAGATTGCCGTGATCGTCTACGGTATCAATGCCGCCGATGCCGGGGTCGACCAGATTGCCGAGCTTGACGATCGTCACTGCAGCATGGTGCCGGGCACCGAGGCGGCGGTGGTGGTCAGGGCCGTACTGCAGGCCTTCGGGCGCTGAGATTAACGGTAGAGAGGAGAGTTGCCATGCGCTGTCCCGAATGTGGTGAGCAGGATGACAAGGTACTGGATAGTCGTGCCGCCCGTGACGGGCAGGCGATCAGACGCCGGCGGGCCTGTCTGACCTGTGGCTATCGCTTTACCACCTTTGAGGAGATCGTCAAAGATACCTTGCGCGTCATCAAGCGTGATGGCCGGCATGAGGAGTTCAGCCGCCTCAAGTTGATGAGCGGCGTCTTGCGCGCCTGCGAGAAGCGTCCCGTCAGTGCCGCCGAGATTGAGGGATTGGTCGATGAGATCGTCGAAACAATTGAGCTTTCGGAGGCGACCGAGATTACCACACTGGAGATCGGCGAGATGGTGATGCAGCGGCTGGAGCAGCTCGATGACGTCGCCTACGTCCGTTTCGCCTCGGTCTACCGTCGCTTTGCCGATGTAAACCAGTTCCTCAACGCCATCAACGAAGTGGTGCGCAAACCGTAAAGGGCTACCCAAAATTGCGGAAGATTTTGCGTTGCCACTTCACATGCGCTTCCTTTTGCCCAGGTAGGGACG
>CAZRGQ010000105.1:2082-5811 GCA_964599645.1 uncultured Lentisphaerales bacterium
GCTCTCCGCAGCCGTCCGTTTTGCCCAGGTAGGGACGGCTCTCCGCAGCCGTCCGTTTTGCCCAGGTAGGGACGGCTCTCCGCAGCCGTCCGCG
Organism: uncultured Lentisphaerales bacterium; assembly: GCA_964599645.1. GTDB lineage: Bacteria > Verrucomicrobiota > Kiritimatiellia > RFP12 > JAAYLN01 > JAAYLN01. The sequence goes on from CAZRGQ010000105.1 coordinate 2,177, forward strand.
GCGGTTTCGGAGAAACGCGCCCTACCCTGTGGCGACAGGTCTGTCGCCAGCTTCATTTCATCAATCATTGGGTACCATCCTCCAATGGAGGGTGAAGCAATACCACCAAATGGAGGGCGAAGCTCCTGCTGAGCCGCAGGCGCAAGAGGGTGCGCATAAAGAGTGGCATAGAAAGCGATGATCTCCCGCAAATCAGGGACGATCGGTGGTTCCCTGCAACTGGCTCAGCTCCTGTGAGAGTGCCGCCAGTGTCGGCCGTGATTGTAACCAGGCAGAGGTCTCGGCCTCTGCCAGCAGTTCGACATCCTGCAACAGGAAAAGGACACTGCTGAGGCGCTCCAGGCGCACCTGTTGATCTGCTTCACGCTGCAACTGGCGTCCTGTCAGGAGGATGAGCGTCAGTGTGGCTGCGGTTGCCAGACTCAGCAACGCTGGCCGCAGACGATAGCGGAGCTGCTGCTGGCGAATCGCCCGCATCTGGGCCCGGTTATAGCAGAGCGGCGGTGCCGCAGGTAGCGGTGGCCACAACTGCTGTAGCCGCCGCTCCTCCGCTGACACTGCCGCTGCGAGGGTACCCTGCTCGTCCGCAGGGCGCTCCGGTATGGCTCTCTTTGCTTTCACGTCTCCAACTCCAGTTGCTGCCTCAATTTGGTCACGGCATAGTGCATCCGCCCCAAAGCGGTATTGAGCGGGATGTTGAGCAGTTGTGCAATCTCGGTGAAACTCAATCCCTGTTCGTACCGCAGATAAAAGACCTCACGCTGACTCTCCGGCAGGGCTGCCACCGCCGCCAGAATCGTCCCGGCCGCCTCCTGCGAGGCCACCGTCTCCGGAACAGGTGCGGCCTCATCGGAGAGCAGGTCGGCCAGTGTCACTCCCGTCTCACCCAGTGAGGCATCGAGACTGAGCGTCGGACGCCTGCGCCTGATGGTGTCGATCAGCGTATTGCGGGCGATCACGATCAGCCAGGCGCGAAAACTGCCGCGCCGATAGCGGTGGATGTGACTGATGGCGCGCAGCCAGCTCTCCTGGTAGAGATCTTCGGCCTCGCTGCTGCGTCGCCGCAGATAGGCCAGCAAGGCTGCGCCGTGTCTGGCAACCAGCAGGTCGAGTGCGTCCTGGTCGCCCCGTTTAAAGGCAGTGACCAACGCATCATCAGCTCTCTCATTTTCAGGCATGCAGCTCTGTTCCGGGCTCCACATGAAGCCACTCAAAGTTGGATAACGTCTTCCGGGGGTTGTTTATTGTATCTGCCCAGGAGGCAGCGCCTCACTCCCGCTCACGGCAGCAGGCACTGCTGGTGTTGCAGCAGACGTTCCAGGCCGGCCGCGAAATCGGCCGGTGGTGTCAGGAGGCTGAGTACCACGATGCCACGGGTAGTGAAGTCGAAGAAGTAACCGGGATGCACCACCAGATCGTGCTGCTGCAAGAGTTGCAAAACCAGCTCCTCTTCATCGATCAGATGGGGCAGGCGCAGCGGCTGCGACCAACCGCCTTCGACCGTAAGCAGGGAGGCCCAGGGGTAGTCGGCGGTGATTTCGGCTGCCGCCCGGTGGTTGACCGCGATCCGTTCTCTGATCTGTTGGCGTATGGCGGCACCCTGCTCCAGCAACTGCGCTGCCGCCACCTGCACCGGCGTCGAGACCGATAGGTAAGTGTCGCAGATATATTCCAGGCGCTGCAGCGCCGCCTGCCGCAAGGCCGGTTCACCGCCGGCCACTATCCAGCCGAGCTTGACCTGTGGCAGCCCGATCGATTTGGAGCAGCCGCCCAGCAGGAAGGTGAGCATGCCGGTGGCCGCCAGCACATCGCCGGCAGCAGCGGCCGCCGCCGGCTGCAGCGGGTAGTCGGCAAAGACCTCATCGCTGATCAGCGCGATCTTGCGTGGCGCCGCGATGGCTGCCAGCTCCTCCAGTTCAGCCTTTGTGATATATGAGCCGGTCGGGTTGTTGGGTTGCACCAGCAGGATGGCACGGGTGTCTGGTGTCAGGGCCGCCTGCAGCGTGCCGAAATCGATGCTCCAGCGGCCATGATACTCCAGGTCATAGTAATCGACCGTGAGGCCATCGAGTCGAGCGAGGTGTTCAAAGAGGGGATAGCTGGGACGTGGCACCAGTATCGCCTCCCCCGGATCGGCCAGCAGTTTAAAGAGGAGCGAGTAGGCCTCGCTGGTGCTGGCGGTCAGGAGCATGTCAGCCGCCGCGACCCGGCGTCCAGCACGGCGGTAGTCGGCAGCCACCGCCTCACGGGCGCTCTCCAGCCCAGCCGGCAGGGGGTTGTAGCTGAGCCCGGCGGCATGGCCCAACGGCTGCAGCAGTGCGGCCGGGTAGTCAAGCCCGGCGGCCGTCGGGTTGCTGATGGTCAGATCGAGCAGCGCATCACCGGCCGCCCGCCGGGCAGCCAGTGCGGCGCCAAAGCGGTTGACGGCCAGAGTCTCAGGCAGACGTGAAGAGAAGGTGGAGCAGCGGTTCATGGTGTTGCAGTTGGTCGTTATTCTATCACAAATCCGGGATCGATAGATACTTGCAACTTGTCGTTATGGTTTTGTAGAATGTACAGTAGTTGGGAATGTGCGATCATCATCGATGCGGTGATGGCGGTAATGGGTTTGTGATAGCGCTCTTAGCCGGGAGAGGAACGGATGATGTCAAAGAGGGAAGAGGCCAGCAGAGTGCCAGCAGCACTTAAGGAGTGTTGTGGTGATGATCTGACCCGGAAACCATCGGCTCAGCCCGGACTACGCCGTGTGATTGGCACCAACATTACCCGCTGGCGCACCCGCATGGGCTATCCGCTCAAATATATTGCCTGTGAACTTGATGTCTCGGTGGCCATCTGCTGCAAATGGGAGCGGGGCAACTGTTATCCTTCAGCGGAACACCTGGTACGATTGGCAGCACTCTTCGGGACGTCGCCCGCCTGTCTCCTCTGCCCACATTATCTCGTCAGCGCCTGTACCGCAAAGGGAGATGCCAGCATGCCATCTGGCAACATCTCCGCAGCCGAATAGCGCCTGTCGATGTTAAAAAGGCGGCATACGCTCGTGGGTGCATCTCTTTTGCAGGTGGCAGAGAGCCCCAAAGTTAATTAAAAGTTAAAAAATAGCTGTTGTTTTGGGGTTGTGCTGTGCCTTAAAATATGTGCATGACTGGAGTCAACCTTATGGAGTGGAAGCAGTGTTCAAAGGCACCCCAAGCGGGCGTAGCAGGTCGCATGGCGATTTGCCATGTGCCAAGTTTTAAATACCCGAAACTGGGGTGGTGTATGCGCATGCTTATGTTAGCAATACCGATTCTGACACTCTCAGGGCAATTGGCGCTGGCGCAGCCAGACCTTGTAGTGGTTGATATCGGAACGTATTCGGCTACGCCTATTGAGAGTGAGCACAACACCTTTTGTAAGCATTCACGATTTGTAGTCGGCGAGATTCAGCCTGTTCCAAATATATGCTCCTTCCGCGTCTCAGAGCAGATTGATTTTGTATTCAGGAATGACTTTAAGTGTACCACACTCCCCGATTGCGGACAAGGTAGCCTTCCCTTTTTCGATTTCAGATTCTCATCTCAAAATAACACCCCCTTGAGGCTCTTGCAAAACCCCTCGGTCGCTGCGCCTAATGACCTATCGGTCTGTAC
>CAZRGQ010000106.1:0-5726 GCA_964599645.1 uncultured Lentisphaerales bacterium
CCGACTGCGGCGTCGACGGCGCGACGCCCTCCAAGGGAGCTATGCGCGGCCTTTGGGCTTCCTTTTGGCGGCGGCGTCGACGGCGCGACGCCCTCCAGGGGAGCTACGCGCGGCCTTTGGCTTCCTTTTGGCAGCGGCGTCGACGGCGCGACGCCCTCCAGGGAGCCCTGCGCCTAGCGCATGGCTCCTCTCTCTTCCGCCTTGGCGCCCCACAGTCTCTCTCAACCAAGTATCCCTCTCTGCCACATGCGCCCTCTCCGCCATTGGGCGCCAAGGCAAACGAGCATGGCTGGGCAAAATTGAGCGATTAGCGACCCTGCGTCAGCAGGGGCAATTTTGCCCGGCCTTCTGCGTAATCAGCGTTCACCCCCAAGCGTCATTTGCATCCAACCATCCGTGGCTAAACCCGCCACCGTGATCTTCTCCCCCCTTCGTGGCTTCGTGCCTTCGTGCGAGACAAGATAACCGCCACCGTGTTCCCCACAGCTCGCATTCGAGGAGATTCGCGGTAAAACGGCCATCTTGCTCTTCCTCCTCTCGCTCATATTTGCCACACCCCTGTCGCTGACCGATTACAACCGATTCCGTTTTGGCCTTGCCATTCCATAGGCCAGTGGCTAAAATCTGGGTCATCAACTGGCAAAATAGTGGAGAATACAATGAACAAGTACCCCCAACATGACAAGCAATCCGGCGGTCGCACTCTGGCACTGCTGGCACTTGTGGCTTTAACTGCCACACTTCCGCTGCAGGCGCAGGAGAGCGTCGCCGCCGCTGCCGCCCGTGGCAACTTGCGCTACTCGGTTACCGTCTCCAAGTTTGCCAATGAGGCGGGCTGGCGTGGCCAGTGGGATGTCGGCGACGGCTTCACCACCATCATGACCGACGCTTTGCAGGCCTCGGGCAACTTCATCGTGCTGGGTGACAGTGAGATGCGTGGCGCCGCGATGCTTGAACAGGACCTGGCGGCCAGCGGCCGCATGGCGGGCGGCAAGAAGGTGCCGGCGACCGGACAGATGACGCCGGCTCAACTGCTGGTGCGTGGCTCAGTCACCCATGTGCAGCAGAATACCGGTGGCGGCACGGGCGGTATCGGCTTCAAGGGCATCCGCGTCGGTGGCTCCAAAGATAGCGCCGAAGTCAACATCACCATCTATCTGGTCGACTCCCGTACCGGTCAGGTCAAGGCCTCCACCAAAGTGGTCGGCAAGTCGACCAAGTCGGGATTGAGTGTCGGTTATGACGGCCCCAAACTGGGCGGTGTCACCGGCGGTGGTGGCGGCTACAAGAACGATAACGTCGGCAAGGCGTGCGAAGATGCGGTGGCACAGGCCGTACGTTTTCTCGTAGACCAGCTTGAGAGCATCCCGTGGCAGGCTTCGATTGCCCTGGCCAGCAACGGCAAGATCGCCATCAACCGCGGCACACGCGACGGCGTGGCTGTCGGCATGCGTTTCGATGTCGGCGAGGCCGAGGAGATCATCGATGACGACACCGGCGAGGTGCTTGATTCAAGCCTCAACAAGGTAGCGGCCATCGAGGTAACCGAGGTGAAGGAGAAGCTCTCCTACTGCAAGGCCCTTACAGGCGGCGACAAAATCACCAAGGGGCTCTCAGTCTTCCCGGTGCAGTAAGAGACCCTAAACGCCAATGTCACACTCCTCCCCTGCGCTGCAACCCGGAATGCAGCTCCACGGCTTCCGGGTTGTCTCCGTCACTCCTGTTCCCGCCTTTCGCGGCACTGCGCTCCAGTTTGAACATAGCGCCAGCGGCGCCCGTGTGCTGCACCTCTACTGCGACGACAGCGAGAACGCCTTTACCATCAACCTGTCGACACCGCCGCCTGACGATACCGGCATGCCCCACATCTTGGAGCACATGGTCTTGGCCGGCTCCAGGAAGTTCCCGGTCAAGGAGCCCTTCTTCGAGATGGTGAAGATGTCGATGGCTACCTTTATCAACGCCATGACGGGCTACGACACCACCTACTACCCAGTCTGCAGCAACGTGGAGAAGGACCTCTTCAACCTAGCCGACGTCTACTTCGACGCCGTCTTCCACCCGCTGCTCAGCCGTGAAACCTTCGACCGTGAGGGGCACCACCTGGCTCCCGGCGACCCCGCCGTCAATGGCGGCCTGCGCATCGATGGCATCGTCTACAGCGAGATGCAGGGGGTCTTCTCCGACCCCGCCTCGATCCTGGCACGCGACGCTGTGCGCCATCTGCTGCCCGACACCTGTTATGGCATGGAGTCGGGCGGCGATCCGGTAGCGATCCCCGATCTGACCCACGAGGCGCTCTGCGACTTCCACGCACGCCACTACCACCCCTCCAACGCCCTCTTCGTCTTCTATGGCAACTTCGACACCGAGCGCTACCTGACCTTCCTTGCGCCCCGTCTGGAGGGCTACAACCGCATCGCACCCACCCCGCCTGTGACGCGCCAGCCACGCTGGTCGCAGCCGCGCCAGCTCCGCAGCAGCTACCCGATCGGCAACGATGAGTCGACCAGTGAGAAGAGCTATCTGCTGCTGACCTGGCTGGTGGGCGACCTCTGCGACCCGGTCGATGCCACCGCGCTGCGCCTGCTGGCAACGCTGCTGCTGGGTCACTCGGCCGCACCGCTCCACCGCGCCCTGATCGATGCCCGCCTCGGCGCCGATATCACCATGACCGGCGCCGGAGAGGCCGGCTGTGAGCTTACCTTTGCCGTCGGACTGGAGGGTTCGGAGGGCGACCGTTTCGACGCCTTTCAACAACTCGTCGACGAGACCCTGACACATCTGGCCGCCACTCCCTTCAGCAGCGAGGAGATCGAGACGGCCTTTCAACAGCTCGCCTACCAGGCGCTGGAGATCGGGCCGCTACACGGACTCAATGCCACCTTCCGCATCACCACCGCCTGGCTGGCCGGGCTCGAACCCCTCACCTTCCTCGACGATGCGACCCACTTCCGTGCCGTCCGCACCAGACTGGAGTCCGAACCGACACTCTTCAACCGTCTGATCCGTGAACGGCTGCTCGACAACCAACACCGCCTCGCTATTATCCTGGAGCCCGACAAGGAGTATGCCGCCCGCACCGAGGCCGAAGTGGCGGCGCGTCTGACCAGACTGCGCAGCAGCCTGGACGACGCCGGCATGGCGGCCATTGCCGCTACGGCAGCGGCCCTTGATGCCAGCAACGGCACCCCCAACCCGCCTGAAGCGGTGGCGCTGCTGCCGCAGCTCAAGATCAGCGACCTGCCGGCCGAACCGCTGGCGATCCCCACCAGCGTTGAAAAGCTGGCCGCCGGCTCGACCCTGCTGCTCAACGACCTACCGACCAACGACATCGCCTATCTCAACCTCACCTTCGATCTGAGCGGGCTGCCACCGCACCTCTGGCCCTACCTGCCACGTTATACCGAAGCGATCGGCAAGTTCGGCGCCGGTGACGACGACTTTGCCACTCTGGCCCGCCGTGCCAGCGCCAACACCGGCGGTATCGCCGCCGCCGTCAGCTTCCACACCTCAGTAGCAGAGGCAGAGAGCTATACACCGACGCTCTCGCTCGGCGTGAAGACCTTGACACAACGGGTCGACCAAGCCCTCGATGTGGTTGAAGCGCTGCTCTTCGACCTCAACGTGCGCGATACCGAGCGTATGCGTGATGTCCTCTCCCAGGCGCGCTCAGCCAACCGGATTAGCGTGATACAAGCCGGCAACGAGACGATCCGGCTGCAGGCGGGACGCCACCTCTCAGCCGTCAAACAGCTCGACTACCTGCTTAACGGCCTGCCGCAGCTTACCCTTTCCGAGGATTGGGTCGAGAATTTCGCGAGCGCCAACAGCGAGGTCAGCCGTGCCATTGAGGAGATCAAGGCCTTTATCACCAGTCGCGGCCGCTTCACTGCCAGCATTACCGCCGCGCCCCGTGCCGTGGACGCCATGCGCCAACGCCTCTCACGCTGGGAAGCGCAGAGCGGCGCTCCGGGCGCTGCGGCTGCTCCCCGGGACTTTACACCGAGCCTGACACCACAACTTGAGGGCCTGGCCGCGCCGTTGCAAATCGCGCACTGCGCCATGCTCATGCCGGCGCCCCACTACTCGCATCCCGACGAGCCGCTGCTCGCCATCGGGGCGCATCTCTTGACGATGGACTACATGCTGCCCGAGATCCGCTTCAAAGGCAACGCCTACGGTGCCGGCTTCCGTTACGCCCCGCTCAACGGCCACTTCCACCTCTACTCCTTCAGAGACCCGAAAATCGCCACCACGATCGAGACCTTCCGCCGTACGCTCGACTACGTCCAACAGGCGCCCTGGCGGCAGTCTGATATCGACAGCGGCATCATCGGCGTGGCCAAGCGCGACGACGCCCCGTTGCGTCCCGGTCCTGCCACCGGCCTTGCCATGCAACGCCACCTTACGGGCGAGACCTTTGAACTCCGCCTGGCACGCCGCAAAAAGTTGTTGCAGGCCACGCCCGAGAGCGTCAAACGCGCCCTCACCGAGGCACTGCAGGCCAATCTGCCCGCCGCCTCAATCTGCGCCATCTCGAGCCGGGCCAAGCTGGAGGAGGCGGCCATAGCAGGCATGACGATCAGCGAGGTGCTCAAGTAACGCAGATGGAAGCGATCTCCTTCAATGAAGCCGTCGAGCGCCTCATCAAGCACGATGCGCGCTACCCCGCCGCCGCCTACTTTTTTGTGCGCGACGGCCTCGACTACACGGTCAAACGGCTCAAGAAGGGCGCTCGCGGCGCACTGCGCCATGTCAGCGGCCAGGAGCTCGCCGAGGGACTGGCCGCCTTTGCGCTCGATGAGTTCGGACCGATGGCCAACTTCACCCTCGCCACCTGGAATCTGCACCGCACCGAAGACTTCGGCGAAATTGTCTTCAACCTGATCGAAGCCGGCCGTTTCAGCAAGAGCGAGAGCGACCGCAAAGAGGACTTCAGCAGCCTCTTCGATCTCAAAGCGATGCTCTCAGAGCCTTTTCTCTGATCCTGCCCCGCTCCGGCTGACGCCGTGCCGAGAACCACGAATCGACAAGAATCGACAAGCGACACGCATGGGGGCGGCTGCTGAGATTGTGAATTGCACATAGTCGCCGACCACAACCTCCGGATCCGCCAGATCAACCACAGTATGGCGTCCGCTGGCTGCACCTGTGGTGTAGAGCTCGGCGATCTGACTTGCGCGCAGGCCGTTGGCGATACAGATGCGTCCACCACCGCCACCCGATTCGTTATTGTTGTTGGCGCCGCCGTCAGCCCGTGTCACACTCGTGGCAGAGGTGCGGTACCTGATACAGGTGAGCCAGATGCTGCCGCCCGAGCCGCCGCCGTAAGAGCCGCCGCCAAGAGCTCCGGTCACATCGAGGATGCCATAGTTGCGAATTGTGTTGGCACTGATGCGGATGGCACCACCGCCGGTCTGTCTGCCGTTGCCGCCGCTGCTGCCGGGAAGGTATGGCGCTGTGGCAAGGCCGTAAGGGAGCGCTGTCGCGGTATGACTGGCTCCGTTGCCGCTCATACCGCCATAGGCGCCGCTGGAGAGCAGTTTCGAGAGAGTCGATTCCGTCGACATCGGAGGCATGTGCGTGCTGCGGCGGCGACGGCGCGCCGCCCTCCAGGGAGCTGCGCACGCTGCATACGCATCCCCCGGCGCATGCGCCGGGTTGGAGGGCAGTTTCGAGAGAGTCGATTCCGTCGACATCGGAGGCATGTGCGTGCTGCGGCG
>CAZRGQ010000107.1:0-1382 GCA_964599645.1 uncultured Lentisphaerales bacterium
AGAGACAACATTCAACATTGAATATTCAACATCCGACATTCGAGTGTTGGTATGTGGTGTGCGGGGAGTGGTAGGCTTTGAGTTATCTCTCATTTTAACTTTTCGGTTATTGGTTGTTGAGCGTTGGTTATTATGAGGGTGTGAGGGTACGGAGTTCATGGTTTGTCTCCTGTTGGTGGCAGCAATAGGGGTATGAGGGCCGTGGCGGCGGCGGGTATGGCGCTGTGTCCATGCTGTAGCAGATTGGTGGTTTCGCCTGGGTCGGTGGTGAGATCGTAGATGGCGCTGGGGGTGGTGAAGGGGGCGTGGGCGATGATCTTCCAGTGGGAGGTGCGGATGGCGCGTTGGTGGGCACCGATAATGCGGGTATCGAGGAGTAGGGGGCGGTCGGGGGCGGTGCCGCCGGGCAGAAGGGGGAGGAGTGAGTGGCCTTCCCACGCGGCAGGAGGCGTTATCCCGGCGAATGCGAGGATGGTGGGGGCGACATCGATCAAGGCAACTTGGCCGGTGACGGTGGCACCGCCGGGGCGCGCGCGATGCCGTGGGGGGCAGATGATGAGTGGTACGTGGATCTCTTCGTCGTGCAGGTGGTTGCCGTGGCCGAGCACACCGCGTTCGAGGAAGGATTCGCCGTGGTCGGCTGTCAGGATGATGGCGCTGGAGGCGGCACGGGGGGAGGCTGCGAGGTGTTTGAGCAGTTGCGCCAGGCAGTCGTCGGTGTAGCGGATTTCGCCGGCATAGGCGTGGCGCAGGCGTTGCAGTTGGGTAGCGCTGAGTGGTTTCTTGGCGATTTCGGGGACGCCGCGCGGTGGTGGCACGGGGTCGTCGCTGAAGAGGGCGTAGTAGGAGGGGGGCGGCAGGTAGTCCCAGTGGGGCTCCATATACATGATGAAGAGGAAGAGGGGTTTGGCGGGATCGCGGCGGGTGGTGAGCCACTCGCCGGCGAGGCGGGTGACCACGGCATCGTGAGCGGTTTTGGCGGCGGTGGCAGCGAGGCTGGCGCCGGGGTTCATGGCGACGGTGTAGTCGTCGTAGTGATCGAAACCGCGGGCGTAGCCGTAGCGGCGGTTGGTCATGGGATTGGCGGTGATGCCGACGGTCTGGTAACCGGCACTTTGCAGTGTCTGGGCGAGTGTGGTGGTATTGGTGTTGCGTGGCTGATCGGGTACAGAGCGACCGTGGCGGGGTGGTGAGAGGGAGGTGAAGAGCGACATGACGGAGGGCTGAGTCCAACTGGAGGAGGCGATGGCCGTGGTGAAGCGGGTGCCGTTGGTGGCGAGGGCGTCGATGGTGGGTGAGGTCGGGTGCGGGAAGCCGTAGCAGCCGAGGTGGTCGGCGCGGAGGCTGTCGATCACGATCAGGATCAGATCGGGGGGCATGGC
>CAZRGQ010000107.1:1482-3949 GCA_964599645.1 uncultured Lentisphaerales bacterium
GTGGCGGTATCGTTTTGTTGCAGGGCGAGCCAGGCCTCCATAAAAAATGTTTCGGGCTGGGTAGCAGAGTCGGGGTGGTTTTGGCGCAGTTCTCCGATCGTGTCGCGGGCTTGTTCGGTTTTGCCGGAGTAGGCTTCGGCCAGCGCGCGCAGAGCCAGGAGTTGGTCGGGGGCAGGGTGTTTGTCGGTCAAGAGGAGATTACAGCGCACGATGGTGGCGTCGTAAGCGCCGCTATTGAAAGAGTGATGGGCAGCGGCCAGGCCGATGGTTGAGGCGTAGCGCCCCTCTTCGTGGTCGGCTGCCCACTTTTCGGCGGCGGTGATACGGGCATGGTCATCGGCGCCGGGGCAACCGGCCAGAATGAGGGTGAAGAGGAGTTCACGCTCGGCGGTGCTGGTGCTGCGGTGGGCGAGGAGGCAGGTCAACTCCGGTCGCCAGAGGGGCGAGCGGGGGTTGAGGGAGCCATCGAGCAGGCCAGCGTAGATCAAGCGGCAAGCGACAAGGTGTGCAAAAGCGCCGGATGGCGCTTTGGGAAGCAAAACAGTGCGGGGTTGAGTGGTGCCCGGAGGTGGCTTGGGGAGATGCAGCTTATGTGTAGTAAACTGGCTGCTTGAGGGATTTAGAGCCGGTATCGTGAGTTTTGCCGGAGCGCCGACAGGTGGGGGGGCCGTAAGTGGTGTGACGTGGGAGATGGAGGTCACAACGGGGAGGGATGGTGACAAGGTAGAGATATCTGACAGCGGTTGCGACGCCAGTGCATCGGGGCGTGAGAGTGTTACAAGCAGAGGCTTGGGAAATACAACGCTCTCTTGGTAAATGCGGGTGGCGGCGGTAATTTCGTCACAGATCTGAGCCATGAAACGGTGCATCAGCGTTGCGCCATCCACTCCGTGCAAAGCTGACGCCAGCATGGGGAATGAGAGCGAGATGGCTAACAATCGTGTTGTGTGAGTGTGTCTCATGGTTGGAAACCGGCTGGCGTTGGCGGGTGGTAAGCCAGGCGCTGGCGCACCTCGGGGAAGGGGTCATTGAGGTCGTCTGCTGTGTCGGGCTGGCCGTCAGGGCCAGCGACGCCAAAAAGGAGGTAATCGACCACGCGTTGTGCCAGAGCCATATCGCGCGTAGCGACAAGAATCGGGCGAGAGATGGCTTCGGTACACTTTTTCAAGGCATCTGTGGTCATGGGACAGAGGGCGAAGGCGGAGCGGGCGGCGTCAATGGAATCGAGCGGGCGGTCAAGCCAGGCCGCCAACACCGCTCGATCCAGCCAATCGCTCCAGTTGGCCGGTGGTTGGCTCTCTTTTTCGAGGCGTTCGCGTTGCGGATCGGTGACAGGCTTGAAGGCGAGCAGCGGGTTGCGGCTGCCTGACGGAGGCGCCTCTTGCTGGTGGAAGGCGAGGAGCGCATTGGCGCGCCCCAGATTGCCGTCGCAAGCCTTGAGGCACTGTGCAGCCAACTCTATAGCTTTGGCGTAGTCGCGATCCTGGGCAACAAAGGCAAAGGCACGGCACTCGGCGATGGCCTCATCGGTGCGTTGCAGGGCAAGCAGCAGTGTGATGACCTCGGGCTGGAGGCGCTGGAGCGCAGTCCTGAAGGTGGTGAGGTTGCTGAAAGAGGCGTTGATTTGTGTGCGCAGCAGTTCAAGAGCCTCTGCGAGGCAGGTGGCAGGCGCAGCCATGCCGATCAGCTTCTGGCCAAGCCCTGTGACAGAGCTTTGGGGGTGCCGGGCAAGCGCCAGTAGTGTGGTGGCGGCGGCTGCGCTTTGGCCATCGTTGAACAAGATGGCGGCGAGACGATTGGCTGCAGTGGTGTAGTCGGCACCGGAGCAATTGACGCCAAATGCGATAATCGTTTGCAGGTTGGCAATGGCCTTGGCCTTATCGTGCAGATGGCGGTCATAGATATCGGCTTGCAGGAGCAGAAGCGGAGCGACCGTGGCGGGGTCGGCTTGTGTCTCTGCAATGACTGCAATCAGCAACTCGTGAGCTTCCGATGGGCGTGCGAGTTGATCACTCAAGAGACTGGCGGCCTTATGAGCCGTGATAGCCTTTTGCGTCATGGGGGTGGTCGTATTTTGCAGCAAAGCGAGCAGTTCATCGAGGGCGGTAGTATAATCTTGCTGTGCGATCCGCCAATCGGCCAGTTGATGGACGACAAGCGCGGTGGTCTCGGGGGGGAGGCTAGATGCGAGCAGCTTTTTAGACACGCGCTCCAAACGATTGTCGGTTTCGGTTGAGACCAGCCCCAAATGTTTGAGGGCGTCCGGCAGTGTGGTGGAGGGGGCGTTGAGAGCGTACTCTTCAAGCCATGCAATGATAGTCTGGCGCTGGTCGGCGGCCTCCGCCTTTTGCCAAGCGGCAAAAGCGGCTCGCGGGGTATCGTATGGCGGGGGATTTGGGGCTGGGGGAACCCCATAGGCAAGGGGTGCGAGCCACAACAAGGCCGCAAGGGCATCGAACAAGTTACG
>CAZRGQ010000107.1:4049-5547 GCA_964599645.1 uncultured Lentisphaerales bacterium
TATTTGAGTTTGAGAGGCGTGCAGTCGGCAACATAGTCAGCAACACGTTTGTCTTGCGCAATGAAGGTACGGCAGAATTGATGATTTTTGATGTGCGGGTCTGTTGCGGGGTTAAAGCGCAGTTGTCGCAACACAGCATAAAGCCGAAGGAGAGTGCAGCATTGCATGTTCACCTTGACCTGACGGGAAAAACAGCCGAACTGGAGAAGAGCATCTATGTGCGGACGAATGATCCCGCCAAACGCTATCTAAGATTGGTTTTAAAGGAGTGTGACACCGTTCCGGTTGAAGTGCAAACAAATGACAGCATGCCAATCGGCAACGCAGCCGATGCAACCGCCAATCGCGATGATGCGCAAGGCTTCGCATTGCCGGAGGCAATGGAACCAGACGGCAAAGAGGTTGAAGAGGATGTGTTGACTGTCGTGCCGCCGGAAGACGCAGTTTTAATTGAATACTTTTTTGAGAGAGGGTGTGATGAGTGCTTGGCAGTACGCAAGCGTGTACTGGAGCCCCTATTGCATGCCCACAAGGGCAGAATCGAGATACAAGAACGCGACCTGGCGCAAGAAAACCATTTTCTTTTGCTGCTGACCTATCAGGAGAGGCTGGCGTTTGATCTGCATGCGCCAGCAGTAGTGGTAATTGACAGACAATATGCACTGGCCGGTTTGAGGGAGATTGAGGCGCAGTTGGCGCACTATGTGTTGGATTCTCTGGCAAGAAGGGCGGCAAACGGGCAAAGCACCGGCTATGCGCTGCCAGCGGAACCGGAATTAAAGTGTAAAACCGAGATTAAAGAGATGGTTGACGCATTTACACCTTCACTGGTGGCGTTGGCGGGACTGAGTGACGGTTTCAATCCGTGTGCTTTTGGTACCATCATTTTTTTGGCCAGCCTGCTTGCAGCAGGGGGACGCAGCAGACGCGATGTTTTTTGGGGTGGCCTCGCATTTTGCGGAGCGTCGTTTGTTACGTATTTTAGCATTGGATTCGGCTTGCTGACTCTTGTGCGCAGCGTCGAGTGGAGGGGGGAAGCACGGAGTATAGTCGAGCTGATTATGGCGGCTTTGTTGGCATTTCTCGGCATGCTGAGTCTGCGCGATGCTTGGCGCTATAAGCAGACCGGCAAAGCTGAGAGTGTGACCTTGCGGTTGCCTGAGAGTATCAAACAGCGCATAGTCAATCTCGGGCGCAGCCGGTGGCGTAGTGGTGGTGTTGTTGTGGCGGGGCTGGTGTGCGGAGCGGGAGTTACAGTGCTGGAGAGTGTCTGTACCGGACAGCTCTATTTACCGACACTGGTACATGTGAGCCGCTTTGGCAATCGGCGTGCCTGGGCACTGCTGCTGCTCTATAATGTCGCCTTTATTATACCGTTATTCGCGGTTTTTCTCGGCGTGGCGTGCGGCATGCGTAACCGGCGGCTGGCACAACTGGCACGGGATAATGTGGTACCCGCCAAAATCATGTTGGGGATTCTCTTTATGTTGTTGGCCGC
>CAZRGQ010000108.1:0-5526 GCA_964599645.1 uncultured Lentisphaerales bacterium
AAGAGTTGAAGTGCCACGATTTCCACTCACGTTTGAAAATATATTCTCTCTGTCCCCCAGCGTCGTCACTTGCTATTACAGCTTACAGCTTACGATTTACAAAGGTGGCAGGTCTCTGCCGCCGCAAGGTTTCTCTTCTCTGTCCCTTGCTATCCCTGTCCCTTGCGATCTTGCGGTTCTCTTATCGCGCCTCCTATGCCTCCCCCCCCCTGTCACTGACCGATTGCGGGGTGCGCGTTTTTGCTGTTGCATTGGTCGGCGGAATAGTATAAAGTGTGCTTCGTTTTTGCGGGGGCGTGGCGCAATTGGTTAGCGCATCGGATTGTCGATCCGGTGGTTGCGGGTTCGAGCCCCGTCGCTCCCGCCAGCACTTTAAAGCCTCTCTCCAGTGGTTCCAACCACCGGAGAGAGGCTTTTTGTTTTTTGTCGTCCGACCTGTCCGACACTCCCCTCCATCCTCCCCGGCACAGTGCGGCTATTTTCAGCGATTAGCGTGCCTGCGTAGCAGGCGAAAATAGTTGCGCTATCAGTGATCTGTGTTCACTGCCACAACTCCGTGATCATCCCATAATCCCATAGCGCTGCTCCCGCTCCTGCCGCGCTCTTTCTCTCGCTGCCATAATCTGCTACACTGGCGCACATGATCAAGACTCTTTTCTGCGATATCGACGATACGATGACCACTAACGGCCTGTTGCCGCGTGCAGCCTTCAATGCGCTCTGGGATGCACGTGAGGCGGGTTTGCGGATTGTTCCCGTAACCGGTCGCCCCGCCGGCTGGTGCGACCACATCGCCCGCCAATGGCCGGTTGATGGCGTCATCGGTGAAAATGGCGCCTTCTACTTCCGCAAGGTGCCGGGAGGTTTAGACCGCGTCCACTGCCAGACACCCGCCGAGCGCAGCGCCAATCGCACCCGGCTCGACCAGATTCGCACCGAGGTGCTGGCTGCGGTACCCGGCAGTGCCGTGGCTGCCGACCAGTTTTGCCGCCAGTATGACTTGGCCATCGACTTCTGTGAAGACGTCACGCCACTCGATAGAGCCGCCATCAACCAGATTGTTGCAATCTTTGAAAAATATGGCGCCGTGGCCAAAGTCAGCTCTATCCACGTCAATGGCTGGTTCGGCAACTTTGACAAACTCACCATGACGCGGCGCTATATCCGTGACATCGATGGTGTCGACTTCGACGCCTGCCCCGGCGATTATGCCTTTGTCGGCGACTCCCCTAACGATGAACCGATGTTCTCTGCCTTCCCCCTCTCCTTCGGTGTCGCCAACATCGCCCCCTTCCTGCCCGATCTGCAGTCACGTCCGGCCCATATCACGCAGGCCAGTGGCGGTGCCGGCTTTGCCGAGGTGGTCAGCCGCCTCATCAACAGAGACCACGGAGCAGCGTGAGATGTCGACTTCACCACACAACCGGCAAGACCGCCACGACTTTGCAGGTTTCAACCGGTGCCGCTTCGGGCTACGCCACTCTCTGGCAGCTCTGCTGTTGACGACAGTCGCGGTCAGCGCCGTCCCCCCCCCTCATATCGGTAGCGGGCCGTTGATGCGTTCGGTACAGAACGAGGTGGAGGCAGCTATCGGACGCGGTGCCGCCTGGCTGATTGCCGCGCAGGCGGGTGACGGTTCATGGGATGGCGGCAACCGCTATCTGACTACGCTCTGCGCGCTGGCGCTCTACGACAAAGCCTCACTGACCCCCACACAGCAGGCGGCCAGTCTCAACAAGGCCATGACATGGCTGGCGCAGCAACCGGCAGCGCCAGCCACAAATGAGACCGACATCGCCGCCGCTGCCTGGTCGCAACTCCTCTTCCAAACGGTCAGGCCCGACGCACCCCAGCCGGGGGCTAAACACCTCAAACTACCAGAGACGGCTACCGCCGGCTACTCGCTCCTCACCTGCCTGATCACCCACGAAGTCGCTCTCATGCGCAACCGGCAACCGGCCACAACAGAGACTCACCCCATGCTCCGGCTTCTAACCAACGCCACGACACGCCTCATCGTGGCAACCCAGAGCGGAATTGCACCGGCACAACTGCAGAGATGGGCCGATGATCTCGGAGCCGCCTGGATGTCGCCCGCTGAAGTTGCCTGGCGCACACATTCAGCCCAACATGCCTGGTGGCTGGTACGCGCCCTCAACCGCGGTGCACGCGGCGTCTTGTACCTCCAGCCGGACCTGCCGATCGATTGGCGGCGTGAAATGGCCGAATCATGGGTCAACACCCAGCGTATCGCACCGCAAGGCGGTGGTTACTGGCTCGGTGCCGACAAGCAGACCCCCTCGCTGGCAGAGAGCGCCTTTGCCGTGATGTTGCTGCGGGAGCTGTAAATGCGCCTTCTCAAACGAACCATCTCGCTGCTACTGCTGGGCGGCCTCTTGTTGCTGAGCCAGAAACTCGGTATCGACTGGCAGGCACTCCTGTCGCAGGCCGACGCCCCCCGGCAACCCGCCACCTCCCTGCCTCTCAGCGGTGTGCTAACCGGGCGCATCACCCGCTTGGCCGACGGCGACTCATTCGAGGTGCGTACCGACAATGGCCAACGGCTTGAAGTCCGCCTCTGGGGCATCGATGCTCCCGAAGGACGGCAAGCGGGCGGTCGCGAAGCACGTGCCGCGCTGCAACGCCTGACCAAACGTTACCCCGTCCTGCTCGCCCCGGTGGAGTACGACCAGTATGGCCGTCTCCTGGCCAACGCCTACTGCCACGACCTCTGGCTCAACCACGCCATGCTCACCAACGGCTGGGCCTGGCACTATGTCCACTTCTCCGACAACCCTGAGCTGGCTGCGGCTGAGAGTGAAGCCCGGAGGGCAAAACGCGGTTTGTGGCAAGCCCAAGAGCCACAGCCTCCCTGGGAGTGGCGGCGTCAAAACCGCTCAGCGGGACGTAACTAACCATGATAGAGTTGCCGACGCTTAAAATTGTTACTCTTGGCACCAGTCATGGCGATCCCACCCCGAGCCGCTTCTCCAGCTCGACCCTGCTGCAGATCGGCAGCGAAGGCTACCTGTTCGATGCCGGCGCACCGGCCAATGCCCTCATGATCAGACGTGGCCTGCAGCCCTCGATGTTGCGTGCCATCTTCATTACACATCAGCACGAAGACCACATTGGCGGCCTGCCGGGGCTCATCAAAAGCATCACCAAATACCCCCGCAAGGATCGGGCCACGGATCTCTTTCTGCCGGAGCAGTGTGGCATCGACGGTCTGCTCGCCTTCATGGCCGCCACCCACCGCGGCTGGCCCGACTACCTGGTCAACTTTGCCGTCCTGCCGCCTGCGGCTCTCTGCTATTACGACGAACTGGTACGGGTCACCACTATACCGACGGCCCACATGCAGCATGGCGCACACCCATACCCCAGCTACGCCTTTCTGATCGAAGCGTGCGGTCTGCGCATTATCTACACCGGCGACCTCTCCGGCTCATTGGATGATTTCCCTCTTAAGAAGGGCGATACCCCCTGCGACCTCTGCATTACCGAAACGACCCACTACTCCCTCGAAGCGGCGATACCGAAGCTGATCAATCTGCCACTTAAGCGGCTGATCTTCAGCCACGTCGGCAACGCCTGGCATGGTCCCACCGGTGAAGCTCGCTTCCGCCAACTGGTAGCCGCTCTCCCCTATCAGGCAGACCTTGCCTTTGACGGTGCCGAATATCTCCTGCCGCCGGCATATTAGTCAAGTCCCCCTTTTTTTGTCCATCTATCACGTTAGGAAAGTGAGGCTCCGCGCACGTATCCCATCCGGCTTTTTGCTGAAAAAGGGCGTCTGTTTTCACCTATCACTTGTCGCCGATCACCTTTTACTTCTACCGGGACAAGCCGAAGCGCCGCGCCAGGTCGTGGCTGGCCGCCGGGACGTCTGAGCCGAAGGGATAGAGATGGGGCGGTGTGGAGCAGTTGTCGAGTTCCTGTAGCAGGGGGGTAAAGATATCCCAGGCGGCAGCCAGTTCGTCGTCACGGATAAAGAGGCTGCGATCGCCACGGATCACATCGTGCAGCAGGCTCTCGTAGGCGTCGCCGATGCGCTGGCCGGCATAGGTCTGGCGGTAGCTCAAGTCGAGTTTGGGCATGTCGAGTTTGAGGCCGAAGCCGGGGATCTTGCTCACCACTTTGAGATAGATCTGTTCATCGGGCTGCACCCTGATCACCAGCTCGTTACCGCAGACGGGGCCGCCATGCGCACAGCCCTGGCGGCAGAGTTCGCCAAAGAGGTCGTTATCGGGCTCGCGGAAGTGGATGCGAATCTCGGTGCGGCGCGTGTTGCTGCCCTTGGCTGCGCTCATCATGAAGGGGACCCCGCGCCAGCGGGGGCTACGCACATCGAAGACGGCGGCGGCATAGGTGGCGGTACATGAATCGGGCTTTACTCCCGGTTCGTCACGATAGGCTGCTACCGGCTTGCCGTCATGTTGACCGGCGCCATATTGACCCATCACGACACGGTCAGCAGTCAGCGGCACCACCTGGCGCAGCAGACGCACCTTCTCGTCGCGCACATGGTGGGCGTCGAGTTGCCAGGGGGCCTCCATCGCCACCAGCGCCAACATCTGCGTCAGGTGGTTCTGCATCACGTCGCGGATAATGCCGGCGCTCTCAAAGTAGCCGGCGCGCCCGGCGAGGGGGATATCTTCCGACCAGGCGATATGGACGTGGTGGATAAACTGGCGGTGCCAGAGGGGCTCAAAGACGCTGTTGGCGAAACGGAGCACCATCAGGTTTTGAATCACCTCCTTGCCGAGGTAGTGGTCGATACGATAGGTCTGCTCCTCGCGGAAGCAGCGCGCCAACTGTGCAGTCAGGGCATCGGAGCTCTGGCGGTCGTGGCCGAACGGTTTCTCCACCACCACACGCGTCCACGGCTCGGTAGCGCCATGCACCAGCCCGGCCTGCTGCAACGCCTCGGCCACAGCGCCGAAGAGCGCCGGCGGGATGGCAAAGTAGATCAGGTGGTTGACCTCGGGGCCGCAGGTGGCCACGATCTGCTGCCACAGGGCGGCAAAGGTGGTGGCATCGTCGTACTGGCCGTGGTGGTAGTGGCAACGCGGCAGGAAGTCGCGCTGCCGCAGGTCGCAGACGCCGCCGGGCAGCTCTTCACACTTCAAGCCCGGTGCGATATGGTTGCGAAAGTCGTCGTCACTCCAGAGGGTGCGGGCAAAGCCGAAGAAGCGGGTTCCGGCGGGCAGCAGGTCGCGTGCATCGAGGGCGAAGAGGGCGGGGAAGATTTTGCGGGTGGCCAGGTCACCGGAGGCGCCGATCACCGTGATTGCCAGCGGCAGAGATTTGTTGGTCGCGTTCATGGCGCAATTCTACGTCACCGGCGCTGCGGCTGCAACAGGGAATGTGACTTCATAGTTGGCACATCTTCTGCTATATTTGATGTATGTTAAGAATCTGCCACAGGCGGCGGCGCGGCCTGACGCTGGTCGAGATGTTGACGGTGCTCTTCATCGTCAGCCTGCTCGTGATCTTCGTTACCGGCCTCGCACGTTACGGTAC
>CAZRGQ010000109.1:0-5464 GCA_964599645.1 uncultured Lentisphaerales bacterium
TCGAGGCGCACGAACGCGCGTCAGCGCGTTCCGTGCCGCCGCTTGTTGGGAACCCTTATGCACAGTTAAAGCGCAGTGTTCCGATTTTGCTTCTTTCCTCTCACTCGACCTCTCTCTGTTCTGACCAACTCCACCAGTTCTGAAGTTGAAATTTGAGCATCAATCGAAGGGACATCTAAAGGAGAGGTCGGCTCTTTATGAGTGAGCGCATTCTCAAAATTTACTTTCAAAAACCGCAAGGGAACTACCTCGAATATCCGCAGTCCTTTCAATGCTTCGTCCTGGGTCAAGACGACAACTTATTCAGCATCCAGCCGTTTAAGAATCTTCCTTGCTAGAGGTTCCTTGATTTCATTGTGACGCGGGATCGCTTCAGTTATGCCACTTTTAGGATTAAACCATAGAGAGTGACTGGCTCTTTCTCTTTTAAGAAAACAGCCAGCAATGCGGAGACGACGTTCTAAATCGATACGCTTCATCCCACGAGTATCTTCTCTTGGATTGCATCATCAGGTAGTCCGCGCAGTATGTCCAGGCGGCGATCCTCAAGTATCAATTCAACAGCCTCAATGAGATTGTTTTTTGTCTCCTCGACAGTCTCTCCCTGTCCATTTGCCCCGGGAATCTCGGGACAGATAGCCCAATAGCCACCCTCCGGCGCTACTTCGATAATAGCTGTAAATTCCGCTTTCATGGTGTGATTGTACCATTTCCATTTTTTATTCACAATTGCTTTTGCAGTAGATCATCTAATGCACGATATGTAATTGTATCAGGGTGGGTAGATGCACATCCGGCCAAAATTGCCAATGGAATCAAGACAGCAAATGCTCGCAATATGTTTTTTGTTTGCATCGTCATCAAGAGGCTAACGCCAAGGCGCACGAACGCGCGTTAGCGCGTTGCGTGCCGCCGCTTGTTAGGCTTTCCCCAGATGTCGTCTAATCCATGATGGTCGTCTTCTGCAATCAACAATAGCCCTGATCCAGACAGTATCATCTTCAATCGTATAGTAAATGGCAAAAGGAAAGCGCCTCGATAAAGCTCTATAAAATCCCTTGTAAACCTTCTGGTGTATTCCTCCGAACACCTTGAGACTCTCAATATCCGAAAAAAGAGTGCTTAAAAAGTAATTGCCAAGTCCCTCTTCTTTCCCGTCGTAAAAGCGGAAACCCTCCACAAGGTCATTTTGGGCTAAATCAAGTATTTTAAGTTTCATTGAACAGCTTGCCTGATTTGTTCCTTCGCATCCTCCCAGTCAATGAATCGGGCATTTTCCTCAGCAACCAGCTGCTCGCGTTCATCAAGAACATCCTTGTGCCACTGCAGAACATCTGAAGCAGCCTCCGTACGAGAAATATCATCCCAGAGAGCCTCCATAACGTGAAGCTTCTCGTGCAAAGTAAGTTTATGAATCTGTTCAATAACATTCATGCTTATAGTGTACTCACTTTCTGCGAAATGCGCAACTCCTCATGTGTTTTGATCTGCCTAACGTCAAGGCGCACGAACGCGCGTCAGCGCGTTTCGTGCCGCCGCTTATTAGCCTTTGTTATCAGACTTCCAAAGTAACACATAGCTGTTTGTCAGTAGCAGTATACAAAAATAGAGCGGGATAGCATACGCAAAAAAATCAAGTTTGGCAGTTGTGAGCCAGACTGCTGTAGGGCCATCAGCTCCGCCGATGACATGTAAGTCACTGTCAACAGCCTTCGGCACGAACATTACTGAAACCAGAAGTGCCAAAATCACGATTACAGTTGCAACGTTAAACAAAGCTAGAATTTTTCTCATTTGTCCTCTCGCTAACAGTGTTATTGAGCTAACTTCGCAAGGAAAAACCTTGCGGCTCATCTCTAATTTAGCAAAGAGACAACCTATGTGACAACAACTATTTAACGCTAGAGCTAAAAACGTTTAACATACTGCAAGGCAACATATTAACTTAATATAAATGACGTTTTCAACTTTCAGTATTGACTTTGAAGTTAGCTTTATGTAAATATCGAAGTCAGCTTTATGCAGAGAGGCGGACTTAGTAGGTGCTGCTCTCTGCATAAAGCTAACCTCGGAGGTGTTACGATGGAGAAAAGGCCTATTCTATTCGACGAGAGGGTCCCACCTACATCTTTATGTCATGCCATTTGCCTCTACCCCATAGTGGAAGCAAATCCAGTCGTTCCACTCAATACCAATAGCGTTGATTTGCGGTAGGTAGGGACGGCTCTCCGCAGCCGTCCGCAGCGTAGGTAGGGACGGCTCTCCGCAGCCGTCCGCAGCGTAGGTAGGGACGGCTCTCCGCAGCCGTCCGCAGCGGTTTACGAGAAACCGCCCTGCCTTTCTGGCCGTGACAGTAGGCGCAGTCAGAGCGTCAGACGATGCAGCGTCACCTCGGGCGGGCAGTTGAAACGCACTGGGATACCGCAGGAGCCGGTTCCGACCGAGGTATAGCCGACCGTCTCACGATAGCGCCAAGCTCCCTTCAGCAGATGCCGCGGGCTCTTGTCGTTGCGCGACAGGATGATGCCGCCGGGCAGACAGACCTGTCCGCCATGCGTATGTCCGGCCAGAACCGCCTCGATACCATGCGCCGCCGCCTCGCGGTAGATTACCGGCGAGTGGGAGAGGAGCAGGCGGACAGCATCGGGCGGCACGCCCTGCAGCGCCTGCGGCAAGTCGTGGGTGGCATAGATGTTGGGATCGTCGATGCCGACGAGGTAGAGCTCACGGCCGTTGCGCTTGAGGGCGATCGACTCGTTCAGCAGGAATTGCAAACCCAACTCCTCCAGCGCTGGCACCATCTCCATGAAGTCGTGGTTGCCGAGAATGGCGTAGGCAGGGGCTGTCAGTTGCGCCATGAGCTGCCGCATCGGCGGAATCACATCCTGCCACTCGCCGATGGTGGAGTTGCGGAAATCACCCGTCATGACACAGAGGTCATAACGCAGCGGCGCGACTGCCTCGATGACGGAGTCGACCAGACCGGGATCGATATCGATGTGGAGATCGCTCAGTTGCAGTATCGTGTAGCCTTCAAACTCCGGCGGCAGTCTGGGGATGGAGAGGCTGTTCTCTCTGACGCACAAGTTGTGAAACTGGCGGTAGCCGCGCTGATAGAGACCGCTCAGGCGCAAGCCCAAGACGAGCGCCGGACGGATAATGCGCACCTTGAGCGCCGTCATCTTGCGGCTCAGCGGCTGATAATACTCCCGCAGCCGTCCCCGCTCCAGCGGCAGCCGGCGTCGATAGAGCTCGCTGCCCACCCGCTCCTGCAAGCGTCTCACAGCCTCCGGCTCAACTGCCTGCCTCTGTGCCACCCTTATCATCAATCCTTGAACAAGACCATCGTGTTGCGCGGTATTTTGGTGGGATCGATCGTATTGCCGCCCACCAGCCGCCCGTCGGTCATGAGGAAGTAGGTATCGGGCTCATTCCAGTTGAGCCCGCAGATATCGATAATCGGTCGTCGGCTCGTAATCGGACCATCGATCCGGTAGCCTACCAGTACCCGTGTGCCGACCGGCAGCGCAGAGGCCTCGCTGCCGAGCTCGTTGCCACGCAGATATTTGCCGCCGGGCAGGATGTAGATCGTACGTGCTCCGTTCCACTCGGCGCCGGCAATGGCCGCCGGGGTGGTACCGGCTGCCAGAGTCTGGATCGCCTCCACCGGATTAATGTCGCCGCCTCCCAATACCACTTGGGTGCCGGAGGGAATGGCACGCCAGTTGGTAATCTCGCTGCCCAGCTTGCGGCTGCCGTTGGGCAGGATATAGAGGGTGTCGGGGCTGTTGTAGGCGTCGCGGGCCACATCCCAGGCCGAACGTCCCGGCCCGATCACATTGCTCTCGGCCGCCGCGTATCTGGCCACGGCTTTGGCCGGCTGCCGGCTGTAGAGGAGCTGATGCAGCTCGGGGTCGGCCGCCACAAGCCGCTTGGCGGCGACATCGGGATCATGTGACGGCTTCGACATCACGCCGAACTTGGCGCGCTCGGAGTCGAGCGCCAGACGCATGCCGCAACGCTTGCGCCCGCGGTGGCTATGCCGCTGCCAGCGGTTAGGCACTCCGTAAGCCACCATCGAGTGGGTCAGAATACGGTTGTCGGGCACACGGTAGATGCGCTTCAGTTCATTCAACAGCTCACGCAAGGCGCGATACTGCGCCGCAGAGAGATCGACGTTGTGGTAGCCAACCATCTCGATTCCGATCGAACAGGTATCGAGCGCCGTGCGACCATCCCACATCGAACGCCCGCAGTGGTAGGCCACGCGCCGCCGGTCGATAATGCGGTAGATACGTCCGGCCTGGTCGATCATGTAGTGTGCCTCGCCATAGCGCGCCAGCTTCTCGCCTGCTCCCTTGGCGGCACCCTCGGTTGTATGCAGGATGATGAAGCGCGTCTCGGAGCGAATCGCCCGTTCACGATTGCGCGGGCTGTAGTAGGTATCGAGCAACGGTACGGCTGCCGTCAGCTTGCACGCCGCCAGCAACAGCAGCAGCCACAGGCTGCACCTGAACCCCCTTTTTGCGGGAGTTGTCACAAATCTCTGCCTCTTTTCATGCGCAAACCTTTGCGCCTGCGGCCCATCAGACGATTCGCCCTCCATCGCACGATGCTACTCTCGCTTCTGCCTGCTCTCCACCTCATGCCGTGCTCACACCTCTTCCCATGGTGGACGCCCCAGAATCAGATTCTTGGCCGTCATCTCTGTCGGCTGCGGCAGTCCCAGCAGGCTGAGCACTGTCGGGGCGATATCGGAGAGCTTGCCGCTCTGCCGCAGTGGCACCCCCACGCTGTCGCGTGCCACATAGATAAACTCCACCTCGTTGAGGGTGTGGCTCGTCTTGGTGTTGCCGGTCTCGTAGTCAAACATCTGCTCCGAGTTGCCGTGGTCGGCTGTGATCAGGATGTGGGCATCGAGTTCCAGCAGCCGCTCCACCACATCGCCGATGCAGCGGTCGACCACCTCAATCGCCTCGCGGGCCGCCTCCATGATGCCGGTGTGCCCCACCATGTCGCCGTTGGCATAGTTGATCACGATAAAGCTGTAGGGGTTGCTCTCCAGCAGTTTCAACACCTCGCCGGTCACATTCTCGGCATCCATCTCGGGGTGGCTGGCGAAGCTGGCGGGATCGAAACGGCTCGGGATATCGACCTGGTCTTCGCCGGGGTAGGGAACAGTCGACTTGCCGTTGAAGAAGCTGGTCACGTGGCGGAACTTCTGCGTCTCGGCGATGCGCAACTGGCGCATGCCGGCCTCTGATACTACCTCGCCCAGCAGCTTCTCCATGCCCCCCTCGGCATCCATGGCACCGAGCAGGTAGTCGGTAAACTCATCCCAGTAGCGGGTAAAGCCGAGGTAGGTGATTGCGGGGCGACGCGCCCGCTGACCGGGGTAGTCGTCGCTGACGAAGGCCTGGGTAAGCTGAATGGCGCGATCCTGGCGGTAGTTGGTGTGCATCAC
>CAZRGQ010000110.1:0-5399 GCA_964599645.1 uncultured Lentisphaerales bacterium
CAGCCGCTTCAGCCTCCTCTACCGGCGACAATTTCTATTTTCTGAACCGCTGCGACAAAAGGGGGCCTTGCGGTTGACTATTGCCACAAAATGTGAGAAGATTTTGACACACTTTGGCTGTTGTGCCATATCACGCTCAGTAAGAGGTAGTAATTATGACTATGGGCAAACTCACAAAAGCGACTCGCACGCTCTTTTTGGTGCTATTGGCCCTGCTATGCGGCACCACTCAAGTCTCAGCGGCCTGGCAGGCCGGCCTCAAAGGTGGCAGCGTCGCCGGGGCCTTCGATCTCACGGCCTACCCGGCCACGACCAACATCTACCTCTCGCCACACGCCGCTAAGACAAACACCTCGCCCCCCTGGGCCGGCAACACGACCTGGGTCTACTGGGGCATGATCTATCTCTCCGGCACGACAACCTTTGCCGAGAGCATTGACGACAGCGCCTATCTTGTAGTCGACGGCACTGTCGTCCTCAACAACATCGGTTGGAATACTACCACCTACAAGACGATCGAACGGGCACCCGGCTGGTACCCCTTTGAACTGCGGCTTGGCAATGGCGGCGGCGGTGCCGGCCCAGCCAATGCCGATGGCTGGGGCACCTCCGCCTACGGCTTCGGCATGACCAATGCCACTGTCACCTCAAAGAGTGCCACTTCCTACACCTTTCCGGAGGACCCCGGTGATGCCACCCTCTTCCGCTTTGATGATGGCCTCGGCTTTAACGACCAACTGACCATCAGCGGCGCTCCGGACGACTACGGTATGGCCACTCCGGCCTATGGCACCATCACAGGATTGATCGACGACAGCTTCACCTGCAGCGTCTCAGCCGTCTTTACCAACCTCGATGTCCGTGGCATCTGCACGGGCTACAGCATCATGACCAACAATCTCGAGTCTGTTGGCGCAGATAGCTGGGGCATCTATCAGAGCGGTACCAGCAACAGCTTTACCTATACGCACTCCGGACTCCAGACACACCTGACATGGGAGTTCGCTCCTGAATACCTGACCACGGTCTCCGCCGCCATCGGTGGCAGTTGCAACGTCACCTCAGAGTGGCTGGCGCAGGGGGCGACCTTCAGCGCCACGGCCACACCCGACGAAGGCTATCTCTTTGCCCGCTGGGTTGGTGAGGTGCCGGAGTCGGTCGCCAATACCACCAACGCAACCATCACCTTTGAGGTCGATATGCCACGCACTATCGTGCCGGTATTCAAGTTTGAAGGTAATGCCACCTACCACGTCGCCACCTACGGCAGTGACGACAACGACGGCTTCACCTGGGCCACTCCCTTCAAGACGCTGCAGGCGGCGGCCGACAACGCCATCGATGGCGATCTGATCCTCGTCACCAACGGCATCTACACCACGCAAAACCTCACCACACCGTTAATTGACACTGCCAAGAGGCTTACCATCAGCTCTGTTGAAGGGCCGCACCTGACACAGTTAGACAATAAACTCGGTCAGACATACAGCGCAACGATAGTTAAGCTAGCCGGTGCCGGAACGATTTTTGATGGTTTTACCGTCTCACGCGCCGGGCGTCGCTCAATCGAACTTCTGGCAGCCGCCGTCGTCACCAACTGTATCGTGAGAGACCAGAACACTGAGAACCTAAAGATCAACGGCAACCTCTATGTGGCGGGTGGTGTTGAGGCGCTGATTACCGGCTGCCAGATCATCAACAATACCGTCAACTCGTCGGGAGGTGGTGCGGGATATGGGGCAGCAATCCAGCTTGATGGCCTCTATAACTCCAGCGCCATGACCACCATTGAAAACTGTGTGATCACCAACAACTACAACGGCGGCGGATCGGGGTCGCATGGTTCGGCGATCTATATCAGCAACTACGCAAAGCCACGGATCATAAATTCGCTGATCGCTGCCAACCGCGCCAGCTACCGCAGCGCCATCTACACCGCCAGCAGTCTGGCGCTTGAAAACTGCACTGTGGCCGGCAACTACTGCACCGGCACGGCGGGGCCGGCCGGTATAACCACCGTCGGTAGTGCCAAGGTGACCTTGATCAACACGATTCTGGCCGCCAACCATACTATGCAGGGAGAGGACAACTACAACGCGATCCACCACGTGGAGCGGAGCTGCGCCGTACCGTTGCCGGGTGAAGAGACAGTAATTGAGTCGACCGACGACGAGCCGCTCTTTGTCGACGCCGCCGCTGGCAACTACCGCCTCGACGCCTGCAGCCTGGTCAATGCCGGCACCAACCTCATCTGGACCATGGCCAGCGGCGCCGTCGACCTCGACGGCCAGCCCCGCATCAAAGACGGCACGGTCGATATCGGCTGCTTCGAGTATGAAGCCGGTGCCTTGAGCTGCACCTTCCAGGCCTCCGACAGCGTGGCGCTCGACACCTGCACGGCTCTCTTTACATCCAGCGTCTTTGGGGCCAACACCAATGGGCTCTACTATACATGGGAGATCAGCGGCAGCGAGAGCGCCACTTACGACGGCGCAGCGTACGCCACGCTGCATCACACCTTCGGCCCCGGGCGCTTCAATGTGAAGCTCACTGTCACCAATGTTGACAACGAGTCGGCCAGCTACGAGCGCGAAGGTGTGCTGTTGGTCGTACCCAACACGATGTACGTCTCGCTCCACGGTGCACATGTCGAGCCATTTGTAAGCCTTGAGACGGCTGCAACCAACATCCCCGACGCTGTCAACATCGCCATCGACGGCGTCACGATCCTGGTCGACGAGGGTCTCTATGAGAGCAGCAAACCAATTCAACTGCTTGTCGGTGCAACCTTGCAGAGCCTCCATGGCCGCGACGAGACGACGATCCGCGGCCCCGATGCCTACGACGTGGTCCATCTGGAACATGCTGCCGGTGTGGTGCGCGGCTTTACCATCGAACGTCGCCCCGGCTACAACACCGCCCGCCGTGCCGTTTATGCCCGCTACGGGTTGGTTGAAAATTGTGTTATCCGCAACAACACCACCCCCTATGGCATCCTCGGTACCGGCGTCTACCTCGAAGGGAGCGGCACGGTACGCAACTGCCTGATCTATGGCAACAAGTGCACCTCCTCCGGTGGTGGTCTAATTTATGGCGCCGGTATCTGGATGAATTCGGGGCTTGTCGAGCAGTGTCTCATCACCAACAACTGGGCGGCGGGCGCCTGCGGAGTTTCGATGGCCGCCCATGGCGGCGCCGTCCACATGACAGGCGGCACGCTTCGCAATTCGGTCGTAGCGGCCAACCGCATCGACTGCGGTATCGGCTTCTACGCCAGCGCTGGCCGACTCGAGAACGTCACGATCAGCGACAACCATATCGACAACATGAACCAGCAGTGGGGCGAGTGCGTCAAGATCATGGGGTCGACCAAGGTAGTCAACACCATCATCAGCGGCAACCTGACCGACGGCGTGGTCAGCAACCTGCTCTATGATGCGACCACCGAATTTTCCAACTCTTACCTGCAGACAGATGCGGCCGCCGAGCTGGCCGACAAGGGGAATATTTTCGGTGACGATCCTCTCTTCGTGGCTGCCCCGGCCAACTACGCGCTGCGTACCGTTTCGCCCTGCGTGGGTGGTGCTGCGCTGCTCGACTGGATGACCCCGGCAGCGGTCGATGTGATCGGCAAACCGCGCATCTACGGCGCCAGACCCGACATCGGCGCCTTCGAGTGCCAGCAGGGTATCGGAACGCTGCTGCTGCTGCGCTAGGGACGCGGGCGGCTAAAAGGCTCCGGCGAGCGCCTGCGGCGCGTAAGCTGTGGTGTGGACAGGGACAGAGAAGGTGTGGACAGAGACAGAGAATGGAACTGTGAAACTCACCAGGGACAGAGAATGGGTTGGATCACTGACAGTTTCTCTGTCTCCACCTCTGCCACTAACCAATTACCAGCGGCCGATATTTGCTTCTTGTCAGTCGAGCTGCTTTTCTGGCATCATGGTCACTTGAGACTCTTTTCACCTGCAAGTTATGGAGATTGACATGCCGCATCTTTCACACGCCGACCTCAACCTGGTGGCCAACACCATTCGTTGCCTGACAATTGACGGGGTACAGGCGGCCAAATCGGGTCATCCGGGACTGCCGATGGGGATGGCCGATGTGGCGGCCGTCTTGTGGCTCAAGTACCTCAAGCATAACCCTGCCGATCCGCAGTGGGCCGACCGCGATCGTTTCATCCTCTCAGGCGGGCATGGCAGCATGCTCCTCTACAGCCTGCTCCATCTGGCCGGTTACGACCTGCCGCTGGAGGAGTTGCAGCGTTTTCGTCAGCGCGACAGCCTGACTCCGGGCCACCCCGAGGTGGGCCATACCGCCGGTGTCGAGACGACCACCGGTCCGCTGGGGCAGGGGATTGCCAATGGCGTCGGGATGGCTTTGGCCGAGCGGATGCTGGCGGCGCGCATCAACAGTGCGCCCGGCTTCAAGCCGGTCGACCACCGCACCTTTATCTTCTGCGGCGATGGCGACCTGATGGAGGGGATCAGTCACGAGGCCTGCTCGCTGGCCGGGCATCTGAAACTCGATCGGCTGGTGCTCTTCTTCGATGATAACGCCATCACGATCGAAGGCAATACGTCGCTGGCCTGCAGCGAGGATGTGCGCCTGCGCTTCAAGGCCTACGGCTGGGAGGTGATCGAGGCTGACGGCCACGACTACGACAGCATCGAGCAGGCCATCGACCGGGCATTGGCCGTGACGGGCCGTCCGGTGATGATCGCCTGCCGCACGACGATCGGTCAAGGGAGCCCCAACAAGAGCGGTACGGCGGCAGTGCATGGTGCCCCGTTGGGTGACGATGAGGTCAAACTCACCAAGCAGGCGCTCGGTTTTGATCCGGAGCAGTTTTTCCATGTGCCCGAGCGGGTGCGTCAGCTCTTTGCGGCTCGTGCAGCCGCCATGGCCACGGCTGCCGCAGCCTGGCAGCAGGAGTTTGAGACCTGGCAGCGGGCCAATCCCGAGGGCTCGGTCGCCTGGCAGCGCCACACCAATGGTGCGCTGCCGGAGAACCTGGAGGCGGCGCTGCCGCACTTCCCGCTCGACAAGCCGCTGGCGACGCGCTCGGCCTCCGGCGTGGTGATCAATGCGCTGACCAAGGTGTTGCCGCAACTGGTGGGCGGTTCGGCCGATCTGGCCCCCAGCACCATGACCTGGATTAACGAGGCCGCAGCGGTGGTGCCGGGCGACTTCAGTGGCAGCAACCTCCACTTCGGTATCCGTGAACATGCGATGGCAGCCCTGATGAACGGCATGCTGCTGCATGGCGGCTTCAGACTCTTCGGCGCAACCTTCTTTGTCTTTGTCGACTACTGCCGCCCGGCGCTCCGTCTGGCGGCCCTGATGGGGCTGCCGGCTATCTACGTCTTTACGCACGACAGCTTCTACGTCGGCGA
>CAZRGQ010000111.1:0-5017 GCA_964599645.1 uncultured Lentisphaerales bacterium
TCGCTCTCCTCTGCGGCCAGAGTGTTGTCTTGCGGCAGTGAATCAGTGCCGAAAGCGACTGTCAGGCTATTCGAGGCGGCGGCGTAACAGGTCAGAGTCAACCTGAAGTGATGTGGGTAGGGTGCAACTGCAGAGCTGATAGCGGTGTTGGTTGTGGACTCACCATCGGCAAAAAGTGGTGCCGGAGTGCGCGGTACATGTAACTTAGCCGCCGTGGCGCTGGAGGGCGAAATAAAACAAACTATCAAGAACGGCAGATAGTAAATTCCGCCAATGACAGCAACATACCGACGCTTCGCTTCCTGCTTCATGTCTACATCTTACACATGATAGATGCAAGTTGCAAGCGGTAACGCAAATTTAGGCAAATTTAGGCTGGGTGGGTGTGAACCGGTGCCTATAGACAGGATACGGCTGCCCACAATAGCCTCTGCTTTGCCCAGTCTGGCTCGGCTACCAGTTCACGCAGGTACCTCTCCCGAATGGGATCGCGGCCGTGAGTGGTCAGAGGCAGGAAGAGGATTGCCTCTTGGATATCGGGAGCCAGTTGCAGCAAGCGCATGATCTTGTTTTGTCGGCCAGCATTTTTGAGGTGTGCGAGTGGTGCATCGAGCAGTTACAGTTGGCGCAATAGACTAGCCCCCTTAAGAGTGCGCCGTGGCGATTTCTTAGACTGGCACCTCTATCAACTGCGTTCGGTAAGGTCTCCATATTCATTCGCCTGCATGCGCCAGATGATGCGTTTTACCAGATAGGCTTTATTGCGGCTGTTGTTCGGCTCGCCGAATACTTCGAGGTGCTTGTGTTGCAGCTCGGATACACTCATGCGCACAAGCGCAGCATGTTCCTTTGTCACATTCATGTCACTCATCCTTATGCTCTCCGGGGTGAGTAAGGCGTGGCTGTGGAGAGCCTGGCCACGCGCTGACATGAAGGCTTCTTTCTGGAGTGATAGCAAGTCGAATAGAGGCTTGGTTTGAAGACTAAACCGCTACCACACGGCAGCGTGCCCCTACACCTCTTTTATACGCATAGCATTCCGAAGATGCGAAATGCTCAATTTGCCATATAAAAAACACACATTGAACTTAGATGGTTAGGCGTTCGTAATGGGGGGGATATGAGACAACCTAGTAAAGCACCCTCTCGCCCGCTGGCTAGAGGTTTAGAGGATTTGCCGTTTTTTTGCTTTTGGGAGAGAAATGAGGCCGGATTTAGCTGCCGACCCCAAGCCTCTAAACTTGAGAGTTAGAGGCGGACGTTTTGTTAAAATGCTCAAAACAAGGCAAATAAACGCGATATTTTGCTCTGGAGCACAACACGAGTGCCAGTGGTAAGCAAATGGTCGGGGGAGAGTTGGAAGCTCGAAATGGCTCCGGCGGCTGGATTCGAACCAGCGACCAAAGGATTAACAGTCCTCTGCGCTACCGCTGCGCCACGCCGGAACAGGGATTTAACGACAATTTGTCGTAAAAGATTGCGCGATGTTAGCAGAATGGTTGGGGGAGGTCAAGCGGCATTATTTAACCGGGACGGTGGGGTTGAGCTTCTCCAGATCGGTCCAGAGGGTGCCTTCGCCGGCGTGGATAATGCGGATGTCGAGTTCGGGGTTGAGGGTGTCGACAAAGGTGAGATCGGCGAGGGTGGCAGGGTTCTTGAAGACAGCACCGCGCAGCTTCTCACCGGTGGCACGTTCGTTGTCGACGATAAAGGCGGCTTGGACGGCGGCCTTGCCGCTCACCTCGGTGGTCGCGGCACGGACCGTGGCACGCTCCAGGTTCAGCTCGGCCACCTCGAGGGCGGCGTTGGCGTGGATCGAGGCGACCTTGTTTTTGGTCTCGGCGCCGATGGTGGCGACCAGCTTGGCCGTCTCCTGCTCCACCTGTTGCCGCAACTGCTGCACCATCGCCACCTCGCTGTTGAGCTGCGCCTGCATGCGGGCCGTGTTCTGCCGCTCTTTGTTGGTGAGGTCCTGCTCTTTAGAGATACTGGCCGTCTGGATCGGTTCGAGAATCTCGTCGGGAATCTCGACGTGGCGGATGATGGCGTTGTGGATGACGATATGTTTGTCCTTGAGGACGCGAGTCAGCTCCGAGGTGAGCTCGCTCTGGAAGGCTTGCCGGCCGTCGCCGTCGATGAAGTCGCGCGCCTTGTAGCTCGAGCCGCGCAGGCGCGAGACAGAGAGCACCTGCGGCAGGATGATCTTCTCGACGACGGCGGGCAGGTCGCCGTAGAGGAGGTAGATGCGGGAGATGTTCTCCGGCAGCAGCTCAAATTCGACGGTCATGTCGAGCAGAATCTGGAAGCCGTCGCGTGAAGGGAACTCGACGAAGCGGTCGATGCCGAAGGCGACGGCCTGCGAAGCGGGGGTGGCAGCGCGTTGCGCCTCGCCGGAGGCGACTTGCGCACGGCCGCCACGGCCACGCGCCAGGGAGGCGATACCGCCCAGCAGGCTCTCGGCTTCGACTTTGGCTGGGGCCGCCTCGGCCAGAACCGACTGCGACAGCAGGCCGCGGTCGACATTCTGCTCGATATAGGCTTCGCGCCGCTGCTTCTGCTGCTGAATAGTGGTATCCTTGAGCGAATCGAGTGCCTCTGAGGCGGAGGAGATGTCGCCTTTGGTGAGGACGACGCTGCCGGAGCGACCGATAATCGAGACCTGGTTCATGCCGATCTCAAGGACATCGACCTGATAGGCCCGCGAGTTGATGTAGTAGAGTCCCGGCTGGAGGACGTCGCGCATCACCCCCTGCTCGCCCGGTGCGGCAAACTCGCCCGGCCGTGCGGGCAGGCCAGTTTGGGCGGTGACCACGCCGATGTAGCCGACGGGAATATGGACGGCTTGCAGCATCTGCACGTCGTAGCCTTCGGGGTTGAGGCGGTAGCTGCCGGGGCCGAGCACATCGCGCCAGACGCCCTTGCTGTCGCGGTCGGGCGCCAGAATTTCGGCCTCGGGCAGTTCGGTGCCGGTCTTGGAGGTGACGAGGGCGACGTTGCCGACGGGGACAGTGAGGAGGGGCACGATCTTCCAGGTGTAGTTGATCGGATTGCGGAAGTGGCGTCCCTCGGTGAGCGGTTCGCGGCGTACGCCCTTCTCGCCGGGCGCTGCCAGGATTTCACCGGGCGGCAGGGGACGGCCCACCTTGGCGGTGATGATCGCCATATAGCCGGGCTGGACGTTGATACGGCACGGCCCCCAGAGGATGGCCAGCGCCACGAGGGCGATGATGGCCAGAAAAGTGAAGATGGCGGCTAATTGTTTCACGGCTGACCTCCTGTTGTTGTCGTGCGTGGCGCCTTTTGGGGAGTGGCAGCCGGTCCGAGGGGCAATCCGAGAATCGTGCCGTGGTTATCGCTGGTCATCACGCTCCCGATCCTGGGGGCGACCTTCTCGTAGAGGCGGGCGCGGATGAAGTCGTCATCACTGCGGAAGACGGCCAGTTGCGTCTGGAGCAGATCGGCGCGAGCCTGATTTTCGGCAGCGATCACGAGGCGTTCCGCCTCGGCCAGCTTGAGGCGGGCTTCAGCATCTTTGCGGGCGGCGTTGAGCGCTATCTGCGAGACCTCCAGCTCGGTGCGGGCGGCGACAACCTTCTCGACCATCGACTGGTCGGCGGCGATCGTCTCCTTGATCTGCGTGGTCTTGGCATCGACCTCCTGGCGGCGCTGCTCGGCGAGGGCCTTCTGTTTCTCCAGCTCGGCCTGCGACTGCGCCTGCACGATCTGTTGCTCAATGCGTTTGGCCTCCTGCACGGCGAGTTCGCGATCACGGATGATGGCGGCGATCTCCTGTGGCGGGATGATGTCGCGGATCAAGACCGAGTTGAGCGAGATGCCCCACGGCTCGCAGATCGCCTTGAGGTAGGTTTCGAGGCTGTCCTGAAAGGCCTGACGCGACTCGCCGACGATAAAATCGGTAGCATGTTTTTTGCTGCCCTCAATGCGGAAGAAGCCGTGGGCGCTGGGGAAGATCAGCTTCTGCTTGACGTCGTCCATATCACCGACCTCGTGGGTGAGGAGCGCCACCTGATCGACATTGAGGTTGAACTCGAGTGTGCCTTCGACGGTGACAGGGAAGCCGTCGAGGGTCAGGAACATGATGGCGTCGTCGCCGCTGAATTCAAAACGCTGGCTCTGGATATTGACGATCGAAATGGCGTAGAGGTAGGGGTTGAGGCGGTGGGTGCCCTCCTTGAGAACGCGGCGTTGCACACCCTTGGCCCCGGCGGCGGCGATGAAGCCCTTCTTATCGTCATCGGTTGCGAGGTTGATGCCTTTGCCGGTGCTGAGGATATCGTCACCGAAGAGTGAGACGACGACGCCGACATGCCCCGGGGCGATTTTGATATCGTCGAAGATGCGGATTTCATAGGCGTAGGGGTTGATACGATGTTTGCCGGTGCCGAGGACTTCACGCACGATCCCCTTGTGGTCGTCATCAGGCGCGATAATGGCGCCGCCTTCGAGATCGTGGCCGAACTTGCGGGCCAGAACTCCGAATTTGCCGGCGGGGATGTCGGTGGCCGGGACGATGCGCCAGCTCCAGATGTAGGGGTTGCGGAAAAAGCGCCCCTCGGGGAGGACATCGAGTTGGATACCTTTGTAGGAGTGGTCGGGGGCGATGATCTCGGAGGAGGGCAGGTTGCGCCCCGTCTTCTTGATCAGCACGGCCAGCTTGCCGTTGCCCGGCTCGATGCGCCAGAAGAACCACCACCAGAAGGTGAGGAGTAGCGCCAGACCGACAAGCAGGGTAAAGAAGCCGCCGGCAGCCATGGCGGCGGCAGTCGGCATAGCCGCAGCGGGACGGCGTGGGCGGGTGGCGCCACCGGGTGGTGGCGGCGGCCGATTGAAGGCGCTTTTGAATGGCATAATCTCTCTCTTGTTTACGGTGTCGATTGCATTATAACCGAGTGTGAGGCCATTTTGGAAGCTGATTTTAGGCGAAGCTATGATACAGGGTGCGATCCACAATAGTGGATGCGCACCAAGAATTCAGAAGCCAGAACCCAGTATTCAG
>CAZRGQ010000112.1:0-2469 GCA_964599645.1 uncultured Lentisphaerales bacterium
AATTTACAAAACGCCACGGTCGCAAGCCGGAGTTGATGCCTGTACAGACCGATAGTCCCTTAGGCGCAGCGACCGAGGGGTTTTGCAAGAGCCTCACACGGAGTAACAAGCGAGGAGTAAGGTCATGACAACCAAGTGTAAGGTTCAATCCGGAGAGAGACTATTTGCGTGGTTGCACCAAGGCGCCGCCCTGCTGGCGTGCATCCTCTTTACAGTCTGCGCGACAGAGGCGCAGGCCGTCACCTATCTCAAGGCCGATGCCGTCGGCAATAACGACGGCTCCTCGTGGGACGATGCCTTCACCAACGTCGCGGCTGCCGTCACCGCCGCCGTCAACGACGACAACATCGTCTATGCGGCGCAAGGTGTCTATATCATCAGCGCGACCATTACCCCGGCAGACGGTCTGGCTATTTATGGCGGCTTTCCCGGCGTCTCAATGGACGAGACGATTGATGACCGCAATCCGGACATCTACCAGACGATCTTTACCGGTGACCAGGCGCTCGATGACGTCTGGGAGCATGTGATGCCCAATCTGGGGCAGTACAGCGCCACCTATACCAAGCTGAGCGACAAGGTGATTGATGGCGGCAAGGTCAACCTGCCCGGCACCTTCAGCGGCGACTACGACGGCTATTGGCCCAGTATCGTCGGCGCCAACACGGCACGCGGCTTCACCATCGACGCCAATGTCGGTGTCATTTTCGACGGCCTCTGGTTTACCGGCTTTCAGGGCAGTGAGGGCACCTGTATCTGGTTGTTGGCCAATGCCAAGTCGTCGACCATCCACGACTGCCGCTTCGTCGGCAACTATCCCAATAACGGCACCATCTGCGACAAGGCTTCATCGGTCGACACCTATATTACGCACTGCCAATTCCTCTTCAACTGCACCGGTTTGCGCGGCTCGGGGCTCTCCGCCTTTGGCCGCACCCGCGTCAACCACTGCACCTTCGTCAGTTGCTCACGCTCGCTTAACAACGGTGGCAATGTGATCTTCTTCTGGCAGGGCAGCAACAATCAGGTCGACAACTCCAGCTTCGCCCGCTGCTTTGAGCTGGCCGACAGAGAGTGGGGTGAGGTAAACTATGGCGGCTCCGGCAATATTGTGGCCGCCGAGGGCGGCAACGGTTCGTTTACCGACTGCGTCTTCACCAACAATTTGTCGATGTCGCAATTTACTTACGGCTCGCCGCTCTTTTCCATCCGCACCGGCTTTATGCGCAACTGTCTGATCGCCCATAACCGCTATGAGGTCAAACCCCGCGCCGGGCGCAGCTACGGGCTGCTGGGCAACACCCAGACCGAGCACAGCCTGCTGCTCGATGGCAACACCTTTGTCAGCAACACGATTGCCGCCCCGCAAGTGGAGGCAACCGCAGGCAGCTATGCCCTTGGCATCGTGGGGCACGGCCTCAACAGCGTACGCCAGGCCGTTATCAACTGTACCTTTGTCGATAACCATGCCGAGGCGGCTCCCGTAGCCGGTGTCACCCCCATCCTCTCACGCGCCCTCTTGACAACGGCCAACAGCTACAACAGCAGTGCACAACTGGGGGTCGTCAACTGCACCTTCTCCAGCAGTGTTGACGATGGCCTCTACGATTTGGTGCAGTATGGACCATATCACTCCTATCCGTTGACGCTGCTCAACTCCCTCTTCACAGGCGCAGCGGCGGAGTACACCCCTATCTACAGCGACAAGCCGGAGTTGCTGCTGCTGCGCGACACGACGATCAAGGGACTCCACTTCCCGCCAGCATGGCTCAACCAGAGCGGCCTCGAAGTCGACGAACCGGCGCTGGCACCCCTCGCTCCGCTGCCGCCCGGCACGCTGCCGGTGCGCCAGGTAGCCGCCACCATGCCCGGCATCCGCACGACAGCCGATATCGCAACCAATCAGCCGGCCACCTTCCCGCCCCTCTTCCGCTATCGCCTGCGCGATACTGCCACCTGGGTACCGCTACTGAACGCTGTCAATGGCGGTCTCGACGGCTCTACTCCGCTGCCGATCCGCGACGCCTGCCAGCTTGAACGCGCCTTTGGCACCTTCACCCGCGGCGCGGTGCAGCCGCTGACAGTGGCCGCCGCCAACGGCGTCAGCCTGATACTGCGCGCCGACCCCCCCGGCAGCGGCTCTTTCAGCGCCCCCGGTGCGGTCCAGGTGGTCGCCACCAACGCCACCATCACCCCCATCACTGCCACTCCGGCCTCCGGTGCCACCTTCCTTGGCTGGTATGCGGCCGATGAGAGCCTCTACTCCGATAACCCGACACTGGAGATTGCCGCACTGGCGGAGGATACGGTCTTGACCGCCCGCTTTGCCACCGAGAGTGTAGCATTGACCTTCGACCTCGGTACCGGCGGCACTTTTAATGACAACAGCGCCGCCACCATCACGCTCAATTTGCCGGCAGGGACTCCCTTCCCGGCGCTGCCCGCCTTTGCGGCTGACTCAGCCTGGCA
>CAZRGQ010000112.1:2569-4521 GCA_964599645.1 uncultured Lentisphaerales bacterium
ACCCCACCATCATCAGTGGCGATGTCAACAACGACAACTACTGGCAGCCCAACTACGCCGATCCCGGTGTTGCTTACCGTACCAACATCTGGAACGGCCTGACCTTCAACCATCCCACCCCAGGCAACGATGTCAACTGCTGGGCACCAAGCGGCAACGCTGGCGACGACACGCAGATCGGCTTCAGCGACGCCAAAGGTACGATCACCAATGCCGCCTTCGATGGCCTCACCCTGACCTGCTTCCGCCAGACGGCGCTTGCGATCAAGAGCGGCTCCCACCTCAAGCTCAGTCGCTGCAAGATCTACGCCTGCAACAGCAGCCGCGGTAATTACAACAGCGCCATCGAGGCGGCAGGTCAGTTCCAAATGGAGCATTCGGCTCTGATCGGCAACTGGCGCGCCATCAACCTCACGGGCGCCGCGCTTACAACCACCAACAGCATCCATGCGTCTTACTTTGCCGAGAATTCAGCCACTAGCTATAGCTCCTCACTCCACTCAGCCGCCACGACACCGCTGCTTGTCACAGCATGCCACTTCTACCGCAATAGCGGTCTTAGCGAAGGCTTCCGCAACTCGGCCAGCATCACGCTGAGCACGGCCGGGATTAACTGGATTAGAGAGTGCCTCTTTGAAGAGAACCGTGTACGCAACAACTGCCACGGCAATCTAATCATGGAGGGCAACGGCACCCTGGTTGTGGAGCGCTGCACCTTCCGGCGCAACAATCTTATTTCCAGTGCCGACCGCGCCCACCACTCGGCCGCCTTGATGGTGATGAGTGGCAATGTGCTGGTACGCGACTCCTACTTCACCGGAAATAGTTGCAACGTCGAACAGACGAGCAGTGACAATCGCGCCTGGGGTGCTGTCTACTGCGGTACAGGCGGCTGGACCACCTTCCTCAACACCACCTTCAGCGGCAACAGCGCCACGGCCAGTGGTGGTGGCAACCACTTCTGTGGCACCTTTGCCAGCAACGGCGCCAGCCCGCATCTGGCGCTGGTACACTGCACCGTGGCAGATAGTCTGCTGGGGGAGGGCTGCTACGAGTTCAACAACGTCGGCGCCAACCTCAACACCACCCTCGCGCTGATCAACACGGTGGTACATAGTAGTGTCCCCAGTTATGCCGCCTTCAACCTGCCTGAAGCGGTTACACTCTGTTTGGCATCGAGCTCGATCACAGGGCTCGCGCCCGAGACGCTGGCCATAGGGAACAACGGCTATCTCTACGACCTCTTCCCGGGCGATCCGGTACTGGCGCAACACCTGACCCCCATCACCGCCACCGCTTCCGCTCGCGGCGTCTCGGCGCTCTCGCCCGTGGCGCGTGCCGGACGCCCCGTCTGGCTGGCCGACGACGGCTACCTCTACATCTACGACCCGCTCGGCAAAGGGGCGGGCACGCCGTGGCGACGCGTCGTCTCCAAACAGACCGGCGGCTATGCAACCGTCGCCGACATCTCGCTTGAAACGCCTCCGGTACCGGATGCCCTTGGGGCACTACGCCGCGATGGCTATCTCGCCTTCGGCCCGCTGAACGCACCGCCGGCCGGCACTCTCATCCTGCTGCGATAAATGCGGCGGCCCCGCAATCGGCAACGTCTGCGGGATATCCCACCAAGACGGCATTGGCGGTGTGACAGTGGGATCACTGTTGAGATAGTAAGAGTAGTCGCCAAGAGTAGTTGTACCGGGAGCTTTCCAACCACTGCTGGTGTTATTACCATGAAGAAAGTCATCTGTACCGCGAGTTGTCCAGGTGCCGCTCTCGTTGCCAACATAGTTGTGTCGAAGAGAAGACGCGTATTGGAGGAGCGTTCGCCACGCAGAACGACCCCCGAGGGGAGGGTAAGGCCGCTAGTGAGGCGATAGGTGCCGGCGGGGATAAAGAACGCCGAACATCCAACGCCTAATGTTTAACTTTGAACGCCGAACATTTAACGC
>CAZRGQ010000113.1:0-3968 GCA_964599645.1 uncultured Lentisphaerales bacterium
CAACTACAGTTAATGACTGGGTTGCCGAGGCCAACCGTATCTATCGTCAGGCGGCCATGAGCTTCTATGTGGCCGGAGTGGAGCATGTTATTAATACGAACTGGTTATCGATTGATAATTCAACGGAGTTCTATCAGATGTGTTCTTATAGAAATATGACGGGGGGGCTGGAGGTATATTGTGTTGGTGAGATAACCTACCTGTTCGCCTCGGGTATCCACTCGGACATGAATCTAGTCTATGGCGATGCACGGCGCGGATTGGCAATAAAATCGGGGGCGAATTTGAACACGTTGGCGCACGAGATCGGGCACGCATGCGGTTTGCGCGACATCCAATATTCGTATACTGACTCGATAAGCGAAGTTCGTTCCGGTACATCTAACTGGAGCGGCGGCATCGGAACTGGGTACCACAGCCCTGATCTAAAACACAGTGACCTTGTAGGGCAACTCCTGATGTTCTTCATGGGAAACCCGCAAAAATCGGATATTTCGGTCGGCAGCGTAGCGGGTACAGTATCTACGATACCAGAACCTTTCCCTGTTGGTGTAGGATTGGATGCCATGACCACTAGAGAACCTGAACATTAGAAGGAAAACGAAATGAAATCAGGTCTGCCACCATTTCTCTTTTTAATTGTAACCCTTGCTACCATTCTACCGGGTGAGCCTGTGGACACGAATTTTTCTCCCGCTCAGGCTGCATGGCGAGAAGACTTCCTGAATGACGAAATCTTAAAGAATATTCTCAAGAATGAATTGTTGGCTGAAAACGATGTCGATACAGGGAATAGCTCTACTTGGAACTATGCAATCCGGTTCAAAGAAGTCACCAACCTATCCGATGAACGTCTTCACTCATCGCTGACAGATATCTACCATGAGGCGGTGATGCAAATAAATGCTTCACCATCCAAAGATGTACAGACACTAATGGAAGCAAAACAACAAGCGCGCACTGCTATCTTCTGGTTTGGCCTCTTTTCCGATTCAGCTACAAAGACCCTACTACTGGATTTGGCGTCGGATACCTCTCAAGAAAGCGGATTGCGAATCATCGCCATAGCATCCTACCTCCGCGCAGCCGACGCCCAGGAGACGAGTGATGCGCTAGTCCGATTCCTGGCAGGGGAATGCAGTGGCATCGACAAGCTTTCTATCTATTCGCATGCACAGGAAGTATATGACAAAGAGGCTCAGGGCGATGCCGCCAAGCAACGGGCCATCATTGCCGCACTGATAGTTGCCGCCGCCAACGAAACGGAAAAGATTGGTTTTGTATCGGTGGATCGTATTCTCGCGATGCGCAGTGCAGCTTATCGGCACTCCAGAGAGCGTCTGGCGCTGCTGGAGCATCATAGCCAGGCACCGCCGACCAGAAATCTCTACACCGATGCTGACCTTGAACGGGCGCTTGCAGAGGTGCGCAGGCAGAGGAGTTTTACCTCGGTCAACACCAATGTTGCGCTGCTAAAGGCGCACAACTTTGAAAACGAACCGGCGGCTGATGAGCTGGAGCTCTGGGGTGGTGAGATTGTGGTGCCTGATGAAGCTGAGCTGCTGGCGCCACGTGGAGTACGTCCGGCAGAGCCTGCCAAGCCGTGGGCAAAGCTTGCACGATGGCTGCCAGTTGTGTTATCACTTGCACTATTGGTTGTTGGTGGCGGCTGGGGACTACGACGCCTGATGCGGCGGGCATAGAGCGGTCGGCACCAGCGCCTAGTGTCGCTCTTTACGCCGAACGCTTGACAGAAATTGAGCTTTTTCTTGTCTCCACATGACTAAGACACGAAATTCTCTGGATTCTGACTTCTGGATTCTGAATACGGTGAGATTCAACCAAGTTGAATCTCACCGTATTCACCCTTCTCTGCTTGCCCTTCCCGCTCCCGCCTGCTACACTTCGGCCATGGTAGAACCTGCAAAAAGCTGGCCGGAAATCCGGCGCGATGCCACCCGCTTTGCCAAGGAGTGGCGGCTGGCCTACGACGAAAAGTCGCAGGCCCAGAACTTTCTGGTAAAGTTCTTCGAGGTCTTCGGGATCGCCGTCAATCAGGTGGCCACCTTTGAGCATCGCGTCAAGCTGCTCGACGGCTCGCAAGGCTTTGTCGATCTCCTCTGGAAAGGCTGCATCCTGATCGAGATGAAGTCGCGTGGCAAAGACCTCGAACAGGCCTGGCAGCAGGCACGCGCCTATGTCGAAACCCTGCCGCCACATGAAATCCCCCGCGCCGTTGTCGTCTGCGACTTTCAGAACTTCCACGTCCACAACCTGATGCGCGGCGGCGAGCTGACCCGCTTCAAACTGGCCGACCTGCGCAAATACGTCAAAC
Source organism: uncultured Lentisphaerales bacterium (assembly GCA_964599645.1). GTDB lineage: Bacteria > Verrucomicrobiota > Kiritimatiellia > RFP12 > JAAYLN01 > JAAYLN01. The sequence continues at coordinate 2,336 of CAZRGQ010000113.1, forward strand.
TCTTCGGTATCTTTCTGGGACTCGACAGCGAAGCGATCGCCGAGCAGAATCCGGTAAACCGCAAGGCCGCCGAGCGCATGGCGCTGCTGCACGATGCGCTCGACGCCATCGGCTACAGCGGCCATGCGCTGGAGCTCTACCTCGTGCGGCTCCTCTTCTGCCTCTTTGCTGAAGATTCTGAGATATTTGAACGCGGCCAGTTTGCCCGCTTTATCCGCGAACATACCGCCGCCGACGGCACCGATTTGGCCGGCAAGCTCGACAGCCTCTTTGATGTGCTCAATATCCCGCCCGGCAAACGCCTCTCGCTCCTCGATCCCATCCTCGCCGCCTTCCCCTACGTCAACGGTGCCCTCTTTGCCGAGCGTCTGCCACTCGCCGCCTTCTCGCGCGAGATGCGCGAACTCCTGCTGCAGAGCACGACGCTCGACTGGTCGGAGATCTCGCCCGCCATCTTCGGCGCCATGTTCCAGGGGGTCATGAACCCGGCAGAACGCCGCGCCCTCGGTGCCCACTACACCTCGGAGGAGAATATCCTCAAGCTGCTCCATCCCCTCTTTCTCGACGAGCTGCATGAGGAGCTGGAGTCGATTCTGACGCTGCGCGGACCAGCCCGCAAACGCCAGCTCAACGACTTTCATGAGAAGCTGGCTGCCCTCACCTTTCTCGATCCCGCCTGCGGCTGCGGCAACTTTTTGATCATCACCTACCGCGAGTTGCGGCGGCTTGAACTCGAGGTGCTGCGCGCCTTGCGTGAGGACGACCCGGCGCAGGTGCTCGATATCGCCCTGCTGCTGCGGGTGACGGTCGACCAGTTCAGCGGCATAGAGCTTGAACCCTTCCCCGCCGAGATTTCACGCGTCTCGCTCTGGCTGATGGACCACCTCTGCAACCTCGAAGTCTCCAAGGAGTTCGGACTCCACTACGCCCGCATCCCGATTGTCGCGACGCCCCATATCCTCTGCGCCAATGCGCTCCGTACCGACTGGGCAACCCTCTACCGCGGCGACCCGCCGCGCCCCTTCAACTACATCCTCGGCAATCCGCCCTTTAACGGTGCCCGCATGATGTCGCCGGAGCAGAAGCGCGATCTGCTGGCTCTCTTTGGAGAGACGCCCAATGCTGGCAACCTCGACTTCGTCACCGCCTGGTTCAGGAAGGCGGCCGAATTGATCCAGGGCAGCGTGACAGAGGTCGCCTTCGTCGCCACCAATTCGATCTGCCAGGGCGAGCAGGTCGCCCCTCTCTGGCAGCCGCTCTTCGAAGAGCTGCAGATCGAGATCAACTTCGCCTGGCGCACCTTCAAGTGGAGCAACGAAGCGCGTGGCGTCGCCGCCGTCCACTGCATCATCGTCGGCTTTGCCCACAATCCGAATCGCGAGTGGAAGAATCCCCGCGCCAAAAACAAGGCTATCTACGATGAGAGCGAAGCTCCCGTAGCAGCACACAATATCAACGCCTATCTGGTCGATGCACCGGATATCTTTATTGCCAGCCGCAAAAAACCTCTGTGTGAAGTGCCGGAAATGCTTTTTGGAAATATGCCAAATGATGCAAAAGGATTGTTGAGCAACTACACTACAGCAGAAAAAGAGGCTCTTTGTGCAAGGTATCCTGAGCTACTGTCTGTTTT
>CAZRGQ010000114.1:0-3731 GCA_964599645.1 uncultured Lentisphaerales bacterium
CTGGTCACGTGCGATCCGCACCAGCTCGCCGATGCGGGTCGCCGGTACCTTAAACTCCTGCCAGGTGAATTCGGGGTGCGATTTGTAGTCGAAAACACCCCACGGCTCCAGCACCAGATAGTTGAACTTGTAGTAGGCCGCCAGACGGATGGCCTGCTCGATATCGGCGCTGCTGGTCTCGGGGAACCAGCAGATATGAATCCCACGGAACTTCAATTCTGGCTCATCCTCAATCGCGCACGGTTCAACGAAGTAGTGGCGCAGACGCGGCAGGCCGCGCTCCGGCTCGGCCAGTTGCCGCAGCGTCTTGAGGGCGTTGAGCACGCCTGTCAGGTTGGCGGCTTCAATCGTTATTCCCGCTTCGGCGGCAGCCTCCAGGCGGTAGCCGTCAGCGGCAGGCAGGTTGGCGGCGGGAGCGGCCAAGACCAGAGACGGAGTACAGTTGAACCACGCCTTGAAGAGGGTCGTCACATGTGCGGTGGCCTCGCACGCCAGCGTCGCCTTGAGCGTTAGCTGCAGTTTGTCGTCCAGCAGGATGGGTGCGCCTTGATAGAAGGTGGCCGTTTTGGGGCGTGGTATCAGGCGGTTGGTGATGATCTCAACAGCATCTTGATTCAAAATCTGCTTACTCATGGCTATCTCCAGGTTGTTGCAGGGCTTACGCCTGCTCACGGTTGCGTAGTCGCAGGAAGGGGTTTGAACGCAGCTCCTCTGCGATGGTCGTGACCGGTCCATGCCCGGCGATCACCTCCAGCGTCTCCGGCAGGGTTGCCAGCCGTTTCAGTGAGCGGGCCAGCTTGGCGCCGTTGCCGCCGGGCAGGTCGGTACGACCCACCGAGCCGGCAAAGAGGGTGTCGCCGCTGAAGAGCACTCCATCCGTCTCGAACCAGAGGCAGAGACTGCCGGGGGAGTGACCGGGAGTATGCAGGATACGCGCCTGCAGATCGCCATCGGCCAGCAGGTCGTTCTCCTGCAGGGCGGCCAGGGTGGCCGGGCGTTGCGGGACGACATTGTAGGGTGGAAAGCGGTTGAGCTGGCTGAAGGCCCAGGCGGCATCATCATTGTGAAGCATGACCAGCGTAGTCGGGTAGCGTGCCAGCAGAGTGTCGAGTGCGGCGATATGATCGATATGTCCGTGCGTCAGGATAATACGCACCAGCCGCAAACCTTGCCGTTGCAGCGTCTCCAGTATCAAGGCACCATCTTCCCCCGGATCGATCACCCAGGCCTGCTTGTCGGCACCTCGCACGATGCCGCAATTGACTTCAAAGGTTCCTACAGTCAGCAATTCAAACTTCATGGTCAAACTCTTGCGATTGCCCCCCTTGCAGCTATAATGGCTTGTTATGTTGATCGAGGCGGACTACCGTCGGGATATGCGCTGCGCCGGCGGCGCTATCGAGCTGGCACCAGCACATGACGATCAGGCGGTCGCCCACGCTTCCCTTGTGGGCGGCGGCGCCATTGAGACAGACCTCACCACTGCCGGCAGCACCGGGGATGGCGTAGGTCTCGAAACGCTCGCCATTGGCGAGGTTGGCTACCAGAATCTTCTCATGGGGCAGAATGTTGGCCGCCGCCAGCAGGTCGGAGTCGATCAGCAGGCTGCCCTCATACTCCAGATCGACGCGTGTAATGCGCAGTTGGTGCAGTTTACCTTTGAGAAGTGTAATTAACATAGAGTTAACCTCGTTTGCCGCGCCGGCTGAATCGTGCTTCGGTGCCGCTCAGGAGGCGCATGATGTTGCTGCGGTGGCGTACCACCACCAGCAGCGCCAAGAGTGAGAGAGCTGCCGGGACAAGCAGACTGCCGGCAGGACGGAAGGGGACAAACCAAACGGCAACACCCATGACGACGGCGGCCACAATCGAGGCCAGCGAGACATAGCGCGAGAGAGCCAGCGTCACCAGCCAAAGCAGGAGCGCCAGCAGGACCGCCCAGGGCGCCAGCCCCAGCAACATGCCGGCCGAGGTCGCCACGCCCTTGCCGCCACGGAAGCCGGCATAGATCGGCCAGGTGTGTCCTACCACCGCCGCCACACCACCGCAGAGCTGCAACTCGGCTGACGCCGTCCCGCCTCCCAGCAGCCAGAGCGCCAACGGCGGCAGGAGAACCACTCCGCAAAGCCCCTTTAAGAGGTCCAGCAGCAGCGTCAGGATACCCCAACTGCGGCCGACAGAGCGGAAGACATTGGTCGCGCCGATGTTACCGCTGCCAACAGTGCGGATATCGACTCCCTTGAGACGCGCCAGCAGCAGACCGAAGGGGATTGCCCCTGTCAGATAGGCGCTGCCGATTGTCAACAACAGGGCTGTAAAGGAGGTTGACATAGAGTGAAAACCCGTGGCGTGTGGCGCCACGGGCTCTTGGGGCCGGCCTGCGACCTAGTTCTTGGTGCGGCCACGCGTGCCGGCTGCCTTGGCGGCATCGGCATGTGCTTTGTCCTGCGGACGCAAGGCGCGGCATGCTTTGCCGGCCTGCCACATCTCGCTGCTGCCCATGGCGTCGAGCTCCTTCTGCAGGCGCTCCTTGTACTTGGGGCCACTGCAGGTGCGCATGACGCGTGCCGCCTCCTGCTTCGTCTTGACCGCCTTGTAGAGCTCGCGGAAGACCGGCAGGGTCGCCTTCTTGAACTTGGGACGCCAGTCGAGGGCGCCACGCTGGGCAGTCGCCGAGCAGTTGGCATACATCCAGTCCATGCCATTCTCATCGACCAGGCGGATCAGGCTCTGCGTCAGCTCCTCAACCGTCTCGTTGAAGGCTTCGCTCGGGGAGTGGCCATTCTTGCGCAACACATCGTACTGCGCCTCCATGATCCCCGCCAGCGCCCCCATCAAGACACCACGCTCACCGACGAGATCACTGGTGACCTCATTTTCGAAGGTGGTCGGGAAGAGGTAGCCCGAGCCGATGGCGATACCGAGCGCCATGCAGCGCTCCTCGCCCTTGCCGGTCGCATCCTGCGCGACTGCATAGCTGGAGTTGATGCCGACGCCATTGAGGAAGTTGCGTCGTACACTGGTGCCCGAGCCCTTGGGTGCCACCAGCATCACGTCGACATCAGCCGGCGGCTTGATGCCGGTAAAGTCGTTATAGACGAGACCGAAGCCGTGCGAGAAGCAGAGCGCCTTGCCCGCTGTCAATTTGGGAGCCACCGTCGGCCAGACCTCCTTGAGAGCGCCGTCGGCGACCAGAAGCTGGACGATGGTACCGCGCTCAGCCGCCTCTTCAATCGAGAGCAGGGTTTTGCCCGGCACCCAGCCATCCTTGACGGCTCGATCCCAGGAGCTGCTGCCCTGGCGTTGCCCGACAACCACATTGACGCCATTGTCGCGCATGTTCAGGGCTTGCGCCGGTCCCTGCACGCCATAACCGATAACGGCGACTACCTCTTTTTTAAGCAGTCTGCGAGCCTTGGCGAGTGAAAACTCTTTGCGCATGACGACCGTCTCTTCGACGCCGCCAAAGTTGATCTTGGCCATGTTAACGTTTCTCCATGTTGGCGCTGTTACGGATCACTATGCCGAATCAGCCTTCGTTAGATTACGTAGATTAACAATAATGCGATGCTTTGTCCAAAGTTATCTTCGAGGCCCTGATCTGTGATAGATGGTCACTCTCTCTGCAGTGCATTAAGCAGCGGCAAATTTTCTCTGTCCCCAGTTTACAGTCCCTCTGGAGCGTAAACCGGGGACAGAGAATGGATGGATGAGGTGGTGGTGTCTGTTTC
>CAZRGQ010000115.1:0-3693 GCA_964599645.1 uncultured Lentisphaerales bacterium
CCTCTGTACGCAAGCCGTCAGGCACAGCGTACAGGGGGTTTTGCAAGAGCCTCAATAGAGGCATCTGTCACAAAATGCAAGCAGTTACGTTTTTCCGCTTGCATCCTGCACTGCGGTTTGATATATTGCCAACTGTTACGCGCCCCTAGCTCAATTGGATAGAGCATCTGACTACGGATCAGAAGGTTGCAGGTTCGAATCTTGCGGGGCGCGCCACTGAGTCAATTTTATTGCGGGGTGGAGCAGTCCGGCAGCTCGTCAGGCTCATAACCTGAAGGTCATAGGTTCAAATCCTATCCCCGCTACCATTCTAAGACCCTTGCAGGTGTTGATTTCTATCAACATCCGCAAGGGTCTTTTTTTGTGGGCAGGGGGCAAAAAGGGGGACCGTGGAAGGTCGGGAGGGAGAGTTGCTTGACGGGTACAGGGGTGGCGTGAACGCCACTGCTGAGACTGGATACCAGGGGCACTTACAAAGGAGCACAGCTCTGAGATAGAGAGGCAGGGGACGGCGGTGCCCTCCCCTGCCCTGCCGGCAGATGGTGCCTGTAAAACTGCACCCTATCAATGACTAGCGCAAGATTATAATCAGCCCATCGGCCAGCCAGGTGATTTCACCATATTCGGTCACAATACCACCCAGTGGATGTTGGCGGCTGCCGACCGTCAAGACCTGTTGCTGCAGGTTGAGGCGTGTGGTCGCTTCAACAAGCTGGATGTCGCGCACCTTGATGTCGTTGAGCAGGCGTACCATGCCGCGGTTGCGGACTTCAAGACGGGCATTGCGCAGTTCGCGCTCAGGCGCTAGCAGTGTCACGCCCAGATCGGTGTAGCGCTGGGAGCCGATGTGGGTCGGGTGGTTGTCGACCGTGACCAAGCCGCAACCGGCGGCCTCGTCGCCCGTCTCACGATAAACTGTGCCGGCACCCGACCTGACCTGACCGGTACTGACCACGCGCCCACCATAGGCGCTTACGCTACCTGTAAAATTATCAAAGGTGGCGCCTGGTTGTGTCAAAACGAGTGCGATACGACCGCCCCCACCCTGGCTATGGTTGTTGACATCGCCACCATGCGCTTCGATCGAGCCGTCACCTTTTAGCTGAGCCATCGTCAGGAAGAGGCTGCCGCCGGCACCGGAGTTGAAGTGGTTCCAGGCACCGTTGGCGCTGATCACACCGTTGTGGATCAGGGTGCCAGCTACCTGCACGATGGCTGCGCCGCCACCGATACCCTGCTTGCCACCACTGCCGCAGTTGGTCGGCGCACAGACCGAGCCGTAGCAGGCACCGGTGAAGTCGTCCTCCCTATAATCGCCCCGTCCACCGTGGGAGGGGCCACTGTCCATGCCCAGGTTGGTGCGCACACCAGGGCCTTTGTCGTACGTATAACCCTTGCTGCTAACATCGATCACAGCGCCGGCATCGAGCGTCAGATTCCCCATAATGGTCAGGTCGAGCTTGTTGGCCTCGCTGTCGCTGTTGGCGCTGTGGGTCAGCGTGGCGCCGCTAAAGAGCGTGACGCTGTTGTTGACCAGTGCGGGCTTATCGCTGATCAGCGTACCGCCGTCGAGGATATTGAGCGCTTCGGTGATCGTTACCGGTGCAGCAAACTGCACTGTACCACCGTCGATAGTCAGATCGCGCAGGGTGGTGGCACTGGAGATGACCAGCGCCCGGGGGGCGGCGCCCACGATAAGCGCGGTCTCCGCATCGGGCACTGTCGCCGTCGACCAGTTGGCTGCCGTATTGAAGTCGCTGCTGCTGCTGCCGGTCCAAGTGGCGAAGGTGGCGTCAAAGCTCCAGTTGAGGTTGTTGCCACTGTCGGTTGAGGCAGCAGCCGGCACTACCACGCCGGGCGAGGCATCGCAATCTTTAACGTCTACGCCGCTCACCTGGCGGTAACCGGTAGCCTGCAATTTCCACTGCGTGCCGGATGTGAGGCTGCGCAGGAGGATATTGCCGCCGGAGCCGTTGAGCAGCAGACGCTGCACCGTGAGCTGCGTACCGGCAGACACGCTGATTGTCCGTGTCCCTGTGGGGGCGTCGCAAGCGAGCTCGGCAAGCGTGGCACCACCAGTCAGCTTCACCACCCCACTCTCATTATCAAGCGTCACACGGTTGTAGTCGAGGCCGCCGAGGTTGACGGTCTGGTCGGCGCTGCCTGCAAGAGCCATCGTAGAGAAGGCAGGCGTCAGGGTACCACCGCTGAAGCTGGCGTCGCCCAGAAGTGTGACCATCTCGTCAGCGCTGGCGATCAGGCTGCCGCCCATAGTCAGGTTTTCGCAGATTGTAAGATCAAACCCGTTGAGCTGCAGTTGTGCGCCGGAGACAATTTGCAGCGATTTGACAGAGGAGGCACCGGCCAGCGGCAGTGTCAGGAGGGGGTAGCGGGATTTGCCTGCAGGGATGATGATCGTATCGGCGCTACTCGGCGGGCGGTTGAGGTCCCAGTTGGCGGCTACGCCCCAAACATCGCTGGCGTTGCCCGTCCAGGTGATTGTCTCACCACCGTTATCGTCGGCAAAGCGCCAGTGGCTGTTGTTGCCGTTGTCTGCGCTGTTGATGGCGACGACCTCATTGCCGGAGGCGGCGTCGCTCTCTTTGACGGAGGCATGTTCAACGACACAACCAGCCAGGGGATCGAGGCTGATCCCCCAGAGAGTACCGCTGGTAGAGGAGCGCAGGGTCAACGGCTTGGCCGCCGTCCCCTGCAGTACCAGTGCGCCACCAGCGGCAATGGCATTGGTTTTGCCAGCCTCAAACTCCAGCGCCTTGCCGGGAACGGCACACTCGAACAGCGTAAAGGTGGTTGTGCCGCTGATGTGCGAGATGGAGTCTGCGGCACCGACAAAGCGGACGCCGGCGCCGCTACCGCAGATCAGTTCACCGCTGTTGCTGAAGTCGCCGCTCACCTCGATCATCTCGCCGTCAGCCAGCTTGAGGCGGCCTCCATTGCGGATGATCACGTGCTTGAAGCGCCTGCCCGTGACCCCCGGCCCGATTTCAGTCCAGCGTAAGGCGCGGCTGTCGGCGTTGTCAATGATCAGCGTCCCCTCGTCGAGCGCCTCACCGCCGGAGCGCAGGTAGATCGTGCCGGCGCCGGAGGTGGGATATTCGGAGGCTTCACGCTTTGCGGCATCTCTCCCCTTCCAGCCGCCACAGGCCGTGATGGAGCCGGTGAAGTTGTCGAAGTCTGCGGCTGTATTGGTCAGGGTAACGGCAATGCGTCCGCCGGCACCGCTGGCATTGGAGTTCCAGACCGGCCCACCGTTGGCGTTGATCTCGCCGGTGCCCTGCAGGGCGCCGGCAGTGATGGCAATGCTGCCGCCTGAGGAGTTGTAATTATGGTCGGCGGCTACATTGGACAACAGGCTTCCGTTAAGCGTCAGTGTGCCACCGACGACCGCCCTGATGGCGCCGCCGCCGCGCCAGCTCCAGCGCCCACCGCTGCCGAGATTGAGCGGGTTATAGATGGAGCCATACTCCGGCACGGTCGTGTCGAGTGTCCCCGTTATGCCACCGCGCCCGCCATGAGTGGCGCCATTCTGACCGTAAGGAGCACCGGGGCCTTTTTCGGGGGCATAGCCTTTGTTGGCCACGGAGATGACGCCCCCTGCCGCCACCGTCAGATCGCCGTCCACGGTCAGGTTGAGCTTGTACACCTCGGTATCGGAGTTGGGCGGACAGGTGA
>CAZRGQ010000116.1:0-3379 GCA_964599645.1 uncultured Lentisphaerales bacterium
GTGCCGCTGACCAATGCGCCATAGAGCAGTGAGCGGCTGATGGCGGCTGCGGTATGGCCGGCGTTGACATGGGCGATCTCATGGCCCAATACGGCTGCCAGTTGGGCCTCGTTCTCCAGCTCGGCCAACATGCCGCGCGTAATGGCGATCGTGCCGTCGGGAAAGGCGTAGGCGTTGACGTATACCGCATTAACGACGCGGAAGGAGAAGGGCATGTCGTGGTAGACGACATCTGCCGGCGTCAGGGTCGCCACCAGTTTGCGGCCTATGCGGCTGACGTAGTCGTTGGCGCGGCTGTCGTCGGCGACGCCATAGTCGGCCGAGAGCTGTGATGGAGCGGCTTCACGTGCCATGCTGATCAACTGGCTGCGCCCCACAAGAGTCAACTGACGTCCGCCTGTAATCGGATTGGTAACACAACCAGTGACCAGCCAGAGGGCTGCCATGACGCATATAAACCGGCTCCGGCCCGGCACTAACCACCGACTCTCCATGATCCGGGAGAGTTTCGCGCCATCTTTGTTGCTTCTCATACTCACTCCCTACTGTAACAGCGCCGCAAAGGCGCACCGTACGATCAGTTTATCACTTTCGAGGTGCTCTTGCAGCTCCTCCCGCTTCAGCGGCAGGCCGAACGTCCGGCGCAGGCGGGTCGCCAGATAGAGCCCCTGCCAGGGACGTGCGGCGTGCTGCATGGCGGCGACTGTCGGCAAAACCGCCTCAATACGCTTGCGGGCTGTTGCGCCCAACTCCCGGCGTGCGGCAATCCGGGCACAACTGGCCGCCGCTGCCAGGCGGGCTACCGGCTGGTTCTCACAGTCGACGATGTAGTCGCACAAAGCTGCGATGGCGCGCTGGCTGCCACCAACGCCGAGCGCCCAAACTGCTGCCAGACTGCGTGGCGTCTTGCGGTCGCCTACCGGAGTCTGATCCGCCAGCGCCTGCCGCAGCAGCGATTCGCCGCTACTATCGCCCCAGGCTGCCAGAATCACGGCAGCATGGAGCGCCGCCGCCGCCGATGCACCATGCAGCAACGCCTTGAGCTGTGGCCTGACGGCGGACGGTTCAAGGCGATAGAGGCGCCACATCGCCAGTGTGGGATGCTCCTCCGGCAGCGAAGCCAGCCAGGCGGCGATGTTTTCCGCTGTCGCCGGACCGTTGAGAATCGGGTCGCCTGCCATCGAGGTGACAGCCCGTCCGAAGAGAAATTTATCCTCTTTAGGTGGCAGTAGCGCCCCCGATGCAAGCAGCTCCTGACGCAACAACTTGTAGGGAACCTCTCCATTGCTGCAGCCATGTTGCAGGGCGAGGGCGGCGGCCACTCCGGCTGCCTCGCCCAGGCGCTGCATGTCGCGCTGCATGCGCAGGCTCATGCAGGCTTCGTTGCTGCCGCCGGCCGAGCGTGATGCCAGCCAGAGGTTGTCGACTCCCGGCGGCAGGATTGCCCGGTAGGGGATTTCGCAGGCGGTTGTCGCCCGCCAGCAGCCGGCAGCCCAGGTGAGGAAGGCGGCGCTGTCGCCTTCGGCAAAGAAGTCGTCAGCGTGGTTGTCGTAGTGGCTCCCCGTATAGCCGATGGCATCATCAAAGCGACGCCGCTCAATCAGGTCGTCAAGCGTCACCATATAGCGCGTCTCGACCATGCGCCCCTGACGCAAGCCGACGGTCGGCACCATGCCGGCAGCACGGTTGAAGGCGTTGTTCACATGCAGTTTGTAACTGTGGAGTCCGGCGATGCGGGCTCGCGTCATGTCACGGCTGTCGGTGGGATCAACGAAGCCGCTGTCGGGATTGTTGATGATATTGTAGAGTTGCAGGTTGCGGTAGGCAAAGGCGGTGCAGGACTGAGTATAGGCGTGGAGGTTGCCGTCGTAGTCGCGTCCCACCCGTGACGGCACACCGGCGGCGTGGCAGATGATCGCCTCGTTGGTGGAGTCGATCCAGGCCGCCGCCTCCACGCGGCAGATGCCTGTGGGGGTGGCCACCAGCGCGGCGTTGATCCGGTTGCCCTGCTGCTCAATTGTGAGCAGGCGGCTCTGGTAGTATGCGGCCACTCCGGCGGCGGCAATCTCGCGCTCCAGCACGATGCGCTTGGCGTGCGGGTGGAAGCCCTGCCAGTGGAAACGCGGTGTAAAGAGCGGCATCAGTTGCGCCACCTTGCCATCGATCTCATGTTGCAAACCACCGGGGCAGCCGTAGTAGTAGGCATGTATACCGGCCCCGACCGGCACACCGCCGGCAAAGCTCTGCAGTTCAAAAGCCACCACCCGCCGGTGGTGGCGTCCGGCCGCGATAGCGGCCATGGCACCGGCAGTGCCGAGCCCGGCCACGACGATATCGGCTTTGATGGTGTGCTGTGCCAGCGGCAGCGCCACTGGCCGCTTGAAGAGTTTGGCGCCGCTCTCACAGCGGCTCTGGCGCTGCAGCCGTTTAAAGGCTGCCACGCCCAGCAGATAGCGCTGATTGAGGCTGGTTACCGCCTCGCGGCTATAGCCCGGCACGGCCAACGCCAGATTGGGCACCGGAGTGTGTCGTCCTGTGCCTGCGCCATAGCATGGGTAGAAGCTGAAGCTGGCATGGCTCACCAGAGCCTTCTCGCAGGCCGGCCCCAATCTACGCCGCAGCTCCTGCAGGGCCAGCAACTGGCTGTCACCCAGAGTGGCGCTGCCGCTGCCGGGCAGTTCGATCTGCAGTGCCCACTCCGCCGCCCAGTGTGACGGCTGCCAGGTGATCCGTCCCCCCTTTACACCGCGCAGGGCGGCAGTGAAGCCGTGCTGCTGCGGCCAGTCGAGCATCTGCAGCATCAGGTAGGCGAAGCGTTTTTGCGGTTGGCGCGGTGGAGGCACTCCGGCCAGTTGGGCCAGCAGACCCTCCTCGGTCGCATCGAGCCACTGCCGCGCCGCCAGACGGCGCAACCCCTCGTTGCAGGCGACTGTCACGGCGGCCACGGCGTCGCCATCACGCTCCAGCGCCACCGGTTGTGCCAGATAGAGCCGCTCGATACCGGCGTCAAGCAGCAGCTCGTTGGCCGTCCACTCGGCCAGCCCGCCATCGATGACCTCGCCGATGATACCGGTGACGTGCGCCATTGCAGCGCCGAAGCGGGCAAACTCACGACTCTGCTTCCCGCTGGCAGCGTGAAAGGTGCGGCTGCTCTCCCAGAGGAGGTCATTGCGTGCATCCACCAGCAAGACCCGCTGCCCCGCTGCCTGCGCCGCCCGCGCGGCGGCATAGCCGGCATAACCGGCCCCGAAGACTACCAGATCGTAGAGTGTGGCAAAGAGATCGCCACCCGCCGGCGCCGGTATGGCGGCTTTAGAGTTATTATTACGGTTCACTGCTGCTCCTCATACTCATCCGACAAAACCTGTCGCTCGCCTCC
>CAZRGQ010000117.1:0-3219 GCA_964599645.1 uncultured Lentisphaerales bacterium
CATCTGCCCCAATCCTTGACCCCATGCCCCCAAAAAGCTAATATTCGCTTACCGCTTGGAACCAGCCACCATGCCCCTCTGCCCTCCATTGCAAGACTACTCCGCATGAGCGATTCACACCTCAAAAGATACCTCCGTGAACTCCAGTCAACCGCACAACGCGGTGATGCCCGGGAGGAGAGCTTCTATCCGGCGCTTGAAGCGCTGCTGCGGGCGGTCGCCGGGCAGCTCGGTGCCAACAAAGCGCACATCACAACGCTACCCAGACCGACCGATGCCGGCAATCCCGATTTCCGGGTCTGGGATGGCACCAACCGCATCACCGGCTATCTCGAAGCGAAAAGACCAGAGAGCGAAGATCTCAACCGTATTGAAGAGAGCGAGCAACTGCAACGCTACCGCACCACCTTCCCCAATCTGATCCTGACCAACTTTCTCGAATTCCGGCTCTATCGTGATGGACAACTAATCGACTCTGTTATCATAGGACGCCCTGCGATACTCAACCAGTTGCGCGCCATCCCGCCGCTCGAACAGGCAGATAATCTGCTGATCCTGCTGCAACGCTTCTTCGACTTCTCACTGCCACAGGCTTTTACGGCTGCATCGCTCGCGACTGAGCTGGCCAGGCGCACCCGTTTTTTGCGGGACATTATTGAGCAGCAACTCACAGAGGAGCAACAACAACCAGGTGTTTTAAGCGGGTTTTATCAGGCGTTTCAAACCTACCTTATTGGGACGATAACGGCTACAGAGTTTGCCGACCTCTTTGCACAAACTATCACCTACGGTCTCTTTGCCGCCCGCACCAGAGCCAAGCAAGAGTTCAGTCGCCGGGCGGCATTCGACAATATCCCTCACACGATCGGCATTTTGCGCGATCTCTTTCGCTTCATCTCGCTTGGCGATCTGCCCGAAGAGCTTGCCTGGTCTGTCGACGATGTGGTTGAGGTGCTTGCCGTGGCCGATCTCCCCGGTATTCTCGACCGCTACTACCAGGAGGGCAAGGGCAACGACCCGATTGTACACTTCTATGAGACTTTTCTGGCGTGCTACGATCCTGCCGAACGTGAAAAGCGCGGCGTCTACTATACACCTGAACCGGTTGTCGGCTATATTGTCCGCTCACTGCACAACATCCTGAAAAAAGAGTTTGGAGAACTTGACGGTCTCGCCTCTGAAGGTGTTACACTGCTTGATCCTGCTGCCGGTACCATGACCTTCATCGCCCAGGCCGTTAAGGCGGCTGTTAGCGAATTTGAAGCCAAATATGGCACCGGCGGTTGCTCAAACTTCATCCGTAGCCACATATTAAAGAACTTTTTCGCCTTTGAGCTGATGATGGCCCCCTACGCCGTCGGCCACCTCAAAATGAGCTTCTTGCTGGAGGAGTTGGGGCATCGCCTGGCAGATAACGAACGCATGTCGTTCTACCTTACCAACTCGCTCGACAACGATGAACTCAGTCAAAGCTACCTTCCCGGGTTGGTATCTCTGGCAGAGGAGTCGCGTCTGGCCAGCAATGTCAAACGCCAGACACCAGTGCTCGTGATTCTCGGTAACCCTCCCTACTCTGGGCACTCATCCAACAGGGGAGAGTGGATTCAGCAGTTGATCAACGACTATAAAAGTGTTGATGGCCAGCCGCTGGGTGAGCGTAATCCCAAGTGGTTACAGGACGACTATGTAAAGTTTATCCGTTTTGCACAGTGGAAGATTGAGTCCGCCGGACATGGTATCGTCGGCATGATCACCAACCACGGCTATCTCGACAACCCCACCTTCCGCGGTATGCGCCGCAGTCTCATGCAGACCTTTGACGCCATCTACCTGCTTGATTTACATGGCAACTCCCTCAAGCGTGAAGTCGCCCCGGATGGCGCTCCAGATCAGAACGTCTTCGACATTCGCCAGGGTGTTGCCATCGCCTTCTTTATCAAACGACGCCGCAAATCGACCCCCCCCGCCCGCATTTACCATGCTGACTGCTATGGCACCCGTCAGCATAAATATGAGTGGCTCGACAGCCATTCGACTACCACTACCGATTGGGCTCGCCTTAAGCCTCAACCGGCAAGCTATCTCTTTGTGCCGCGCGATAACGAAGCACTTGCCACCTACGAAAAGTACCCCTCTATCACGACCATCTTCCCCGTCAACAGTGTCGGTATCGTCACGGCACGCGACGCCTTAACGATCCAGCACACTGCCGCAGATGTTTGGCGTACGGTTACACTCTTCGCCAAAATGGAAGCTGAAGTGGCCCGACAGAGTTACAATCTGGGAAAAGACTCACAAGACTGGCAAGTAAAACTGGCGCAACAAGACCTGCTCGACTCCGGGCCTGAGCGTGACAAGGTGGTTCCGATACTCTATCGTCCCTTTGACATCCGCTACACTTACTACACAGGCAAAGCCGGTGGCTTTCTCTGTCGTCCACGCCCTGAAGTAATGCAGCATATGTTGGCAGGTGAAAACTTGGCGCTTGCTGCCGTACGACAAGTAAAAGCCTCTACCACGTGGCAACATTGTTGGGTGGCTGATATGCTCTCGGAATCTTGCCTGGTTTCAAACAAAACCAGTGAGATCAGCTATACTTTCCCGCTTTACCTCTATCCCAAGACGGAGCCTGAGCCAAAGGTAAAGCACAATTCTGGTATTGGACACTATATGCCCATGCTGCTCTTCGAGGCACAGGCAAGCTACGAAGGGCGAAAGCCCAACCTGAATCCCGATATCGTCACGGCTTTGACTGGGGCTCACGGTCAGGCCGCATCTCCCGAAGCCATTTTCCACTACATCTATGCCCTGCTCCATGCACCAGCCTATCGTGCCAGATATGCCACCTTCCTGAAGCTCGACTTCCCGCGCATCCCCTTTACAACCGATCGCAAACTCTTTAAGCAGTTAACCAAGCTCGGCGAAAAGCTGACAGCTTTGCATCTGCTTAAAGCGACAGCGCTCAACCCGCCCCTCTGCCGCTTTGAAGGCGCTGGCGACAGCCGTGTCGCCAAAAACAGCCGTGAGGGCTTACGCTACGACGCCGAGGCTGAAACACTCTGGATCAACGCCACCCAATACTTTTCTCCCCTGCCGGAAGCGACCTGGAACTATCAGATCGGAGGCTATCAGGTCTGCGACAAGTGGCTCAAAGACCGCCGTGAGCGTCGCCTCGACCTCGCCGAGACTCAAACCTTCTGCCGCATCGTTACCGCCCTC
>CAZRGQ010000118.1:0-3181 GCA_964599645.1 uncultured Lentisphaerales bacterium
CCATCAAAGATGAAGTTGCCGCAGAAGGAGCGACCGGCCAAAAGCAGCGGTAGCCAGAGGCGGTCGTCAGACCACATGCGATGGTAAGGCAACTCGAGTTCTGAGTGCCAGAAGGGGAGCGCCTCATCGGAGCTGCTCAGCTCACCCGTAAACTTTTCGGCCACAAAGATGGCGCAGGAGAGGCCGAAGCCATCGACAAAGGCGAAGTTGACCTGTCCGGCCTGGCGTGGCTCCAGCGGTGTCAGCCCGACCTCCTCTTCGGTCTCACGGATGGCCGCCGCCATAGCCGACTCCCCCGGCTCGATATGGCCGCCGGGGATCGTCACCTTGCCGGTCCCGAAGCCGCGCTGTTTGATGATCAGCAGGAGTTGCCCCTCATGCCGCAACAGCATCAGCACGGCCGCTGCCGTCGCCTGCCAGGTGCGCCAGTCGATCGTGTAGCGCTCACCGGCCAGCGTACGGCAGGTGGTGTTGATGGAGAGTAGTGTTGCCAAGCAATGGGGTTTCACAGTAAATGCCTTGTGGGGTGGGTGAACACTGATAGCGCGTCTATTTTCGCCTGCTGCGCAGGCCCGCTAATCGCGGAAAATAGCCGCGCCACAGGGTGGAAGCGTGCTGCGGCGGCGACGACGCGCCACCCTCCAGACAGCCCCAAGCCGGGCAAAATTGAGCGATTAGCGACCCTGCGCAGCAGGGGCAATTTTGCCCGGCTATCAGCGGAATCAGTGTTCAAAAGCAATCGACCTTTGCAGCCTCTCCACCGTATTCAGCGCAGGATCAGCAGTGTGCCGCCGGGCAAGAGACCACCACAACCGCACCATCGTCAGCCGCGTCGATAGCCCCCTGAATGGTGGCTTTGGCGGCGCTCCAGGAGAGTCCGCTGGCGGAGTCTGAACCTGTAGGGGTGACGTAGTAGACTGCATCGCTAAATTCAGCCGTCACCTGTAACGGCCCGGTGACAGGCAAAGTGAGGGTCGGATCCCAACGTTGCGTTGCCGGGACATCGCCGCTCCAACGTAAAAACGCGCTGCCACCAGCCGGTGTGGCCGTGACGCTGACCAGCTCGCCCTCAGCATACCAACCACCGCTGCTCGAGACCGAGCCGCCGCTGGTCGCTTCAATCTCAACTTCAAACTGCCGCTGCCAGAGCCAGTTCAAGGTGGCATGTTTATCGTGTTGGTACAAGAGGGAAGTGGCGCTGCCACTGGCTGCCAGCAGCGTCTCATTGGTATAGAGCTGGTAACCGGCACACCACGCCTTGGTGCCCGGTTCATTGACCTCACCCGTCGGCGCTTCACAGAGGAGCGTCTCTCCGGCAGACAAGCCACGCACTGTGCCATAGGGTGGATCCGGGGTGCCATGTGGTGCCGGTACGCCTGCTATCAGCAGACTATCTTCAAAGGTGAGATTGGCGTCGCTCTGCCAACTGGCTCCCGTCATGGTGCCGTTGTTGCCGGCCGCCAGATCGAGCGCATCACCGGCCACTCTCCAGTAGCCGAGCAGATTTTCCTCGTCGCCCTTGAGACGGTAGTGCATCTGTGCCGCAATCTCCTCCGGTGTACGAACCGCACCCCAGAGGCGCACCTCGGTGATATCGCCCTTGAAAAAGTGGGTATGGCTGCTGCCCGTGGTGGCGACGGCCCCGATGCTGAAGTTATGTGTGATCGAAGCAATTTGCTGTGTGCTGACGTTACGCGCCACCTCTACCCCGTCGAGGTAGAAGAGAATCGTCTCGTTGGCGGCGTCCCGCACACCGGCCAGATGGTGCCAGGCACCGTCAAAGTTGTAGCCGGCGGTGGCCGAGGCGATCGTCGTGTCTTTATTGCGCACCTGAAAGCCGAGGTTGCCATTATAGTTGGCCAGGAGCCCGAAGCCGGTGGCGCTCCCCTGCAGATAGCCCTCACCGGCCAGCCCGTAATATTTGTCGGCCGCCGGTTGGGTGTCAGCCCTGATCCACGCCTCCAGCGTGACGCTCTCCGGTATGGTGATCTTCTTGCCCGTCACCAGACGCGTCGAAGTGCCATTACAGCGCAAAAAGCCCTCTGCCGCCCCGGCGTTGGCGAGAGCAGCTACGGCAAGCAGCGCTGCCGCTCCTGCCACTTTGCAGTTACGTTTCAAGCCATCAAGTTGCTGCATGTTCTTCTCCCAAGTTGTAAGTGGCAGACCCACCTCACGACAACTTAACCCGAGGTTATGGCGCAACAGACGCCACTGCCAAGCAAGTACACTCTGCAAGAGGGTGAAACACAACATACCCAAGCAATGTAAAGAAGACAACCCTAAAAAGGCTGAGCCGCTGAGCCGCAAGCGCAGGGGTGAGCATAAAGAGTGGTTGAGGAGGCGCTCATCTCTCGCAAATCAGGTCACGCCAGGCCTCTGCCGCCTGCTGCAAGGCCTTGGCCCGATGCGAAATAGAGTTCTTCACCGCCGCCGGCAGGGCGGCAAAGCTCCGGCTGTAGCCGAGCGGCTGGAAGAGGGGGTCATAACCGAAGCCGCCGTCTCCCTCCGGCTGTTGCAGAATCGCCCCTTCACAAACGCCCGCCACACTCCAGTTGCGCCCGTCGGGGGCTGCCAAGACCATCACACAACGAAAGCGGGCATGGCGCTGTTCGTGCCTTGCCAACTCCCTGAGCAGCTTCCGATTATTGGCCGCATCATCACCCTCACGTCCGGCATAGCGGGACGACCAGACGCCAGGCGCACCGCCGAGGGCATCGACCTCCAGTCCCGAGTCGTCGGCCAGCGCCCACACTCCGCTGGCGTCCGCCAGAGTGGCGGCCTTTTTGAGAGCGTTGGCCTCAAAGGTGGCTCCATCTTCAACCACTTCAGGCAAGGCAGTAGGCCAATCGGCAATTGAACAGAGCTCGACGCCCGGCAACTTGAGAATGGCGCTAATCTCACTCAGCTTGTGCCGGTTACGGGTGGCAATCAGAAGTTGCATGTAGTTTCCAATCGGCTGCATCGAGCCTTGGTTATCCCAGCGCCGACATTATAAACCAAGCGTTACGCCGGGCCCACGAATTAAACAGCGCCTTAAACTCCCCGTTGGGGCTCTTTTATTGGCTCAATAAAATCGATTTTCACGGGGGGGAGGGGGGGTAAAATGGTGGGCTCAGCAGGACTTGAACCTGCGACCAAAGGATTATGAGTCCTCCGCTCTGACCGACTGAGCTATGAGCCC
>CAZRGQ010000119.1:0-3134 GCA_964599645.1 uncultured Lentisphaerales bacterium
CGCTGCCATCTTTGCCGATGATCTCTTCAGCACCCTGCGGCTCTACTCCGACTACTATGCGAGAGCGACCAACCAGATGGAGTGGGTCGATTTCTGGCTCTCAGTGGCATCGGGTGATCCGGGTGAGATGGAGGGATTGCGGTTGACCGGCAGCGGTCTGGGAGTCTGGCAGTTCGATGGCGGCGATTTTGACGGGACAGGCGACGAGTATCTCATCTACTGGCACCCAACTGACCACGCTGCACGTCAACCGGGGGTTGATTTGGATAAACCGCTTGCTGATCATGTGATGCGTTACCGGCTTACCATAAGTCGTCAGCAGGCTGGTGAGACTCTACTTTTAACGGGCCACTCTGAGCCGCCTCCCGCTATGGTGTTGGCCGATCTCAAGGTGTGGCATGGTGCTACGCGGCTGGGTAATCAGCCCTACACCTTCTTCACCTCCTTCAGCAACGGAGGTTCTCTGCCATGAGAACGGACGGTCGGAGTGCCGCCTTTAGGCGGCAGTTATTCAGGGGCTTCAGCCTCGGTTACGGCACAACGGATTTGGCAGTCGGGCCTGAAGGCCCTTATGGGCTTCCGGCTGAAGCCGGTACTCCGGCGAAGGGCGCGGCAGCACGGATCGGCACAGGTCGGAGTCCCGCCTTTAGGCGGCAGTTATCCAGGGGCTTCAGCCCCGGTTATGGCGCAACGGCTTTTGTAGTCGGGCCTGAAGGCCCTTATGGGCTTCCGGCTGAAGCCGGTACTCCGGCGAAGGGCGCGGCAGCACGGAGCGGCACGAAGCGGAATCACGGCTTCACGCTCCTTGAGTTGATCATCTCCACTACGCTCCTGCTGACGATTCTTGGTGTGCTGGGGGTGGCTGTCAATCGGGCCCATACTATCCGCCGTG
Source organism: uncultured Lentisphaerales bacterium (assembly GCA_964599645.1). GTDB lineage: Bacteria > Verrucomicrobiota > Kiritimatiellia > RFP12 > JAAYLN01 > JAAYLN01. Next base: position 893 of record CAZRGQ010000119.1, read on the forward strand.
ACTCCACACGGCGCACCCGATTGCTGTATGAGGGCCGGGCGGTGTTGGAGCTACTGAGTGATGAGTTGCAGAACGTTGTCGGGAGCAACTTGTGGCTGTCGACAGCAAACGAATCCAACGACGATGGCTCAGCTGTTCCAGACGACCGCTACCGCAGTTACGGCTCAGCCAACAATGCGATCCAATTCATAAAGAGCAGGCCGCTGACCAACAACTATGCCACTGCAACAGCAGAGCTGCCACTGGAAGAGGTCTACTACTTTGTTTACACCAACGGCTATAGCCGCCTGCCGGGCTACGCCCTCTATCGCGGGAGTGCGGCCCAACAGGATGCCATCAATGTGTCAAGTATCAATCGCGGTACCACGGCGGAGCGTTACGAAATTGACAGATTCGATTGGAATGATCTGAAAGTGACCAATATCGTCGCTGGTCCCGGCACGACGCTCTTGCCACACTCCTACAGGGGCGAGACGATCAACATTCCGATCACGACTTCGAGCCTGACCCGTTTCCGGCGCTGGGAGACCAGCTCCGACGCCTGGCTCGATGTGGAGCCAGAGGGAGAGGATGGGCTGACCAACCGCGTCAATGCGACGGTGGTCTTCACCATTGAATACGATCTCGTCACCACCAACACCATCTGGCGGCCGGAGTCCCCGGTGGTGACGTGGCCCGACCAGCCTTTGCTGACCGTCTCGACCGGCCGGCAACATCTGGTGCGCTACAACTACAGCGAGCGCTTCTTCGACTCCGGCCTCTACACCAACACGCCGGCTCTGGCCGACTTTGCCAACAATCACGTGGCGTACTACACTACGCTTGATGAGACCGACGCACCAGTTGAGCATGAGTTGCTCTTGGCCGTGTGGACGGGGAGCTGGCAGACGGCCACCAACGGCGTGGCTGCCGTAACCAACACGCCGCTGCTGACCGCCTGGGGTGTCACCAACTGGTCGTATGCCACACTGCCGCTGGAGTGGCCCTACTCCAACCTGGTCGAGATAGCTGACGGGGTCACCACCAACAGTTTCGGTGTCAGCGCCGACCAGCAGTATGGCGAGTTTTATCACGCCTGGCAGCTTATGCACCAGCCACTGCCCGAACTGACCAATATGCCGTGGCGGCTCGGCTACTCGCTGACCAACGACTTCTTCTTCCCGGCACCAGAGACGACCAACGGCGTCCCCTGGGTGCCGCTGGAGCTCAATCTGCTGGAGGTCAGTGAAGGGGGCGGCAGCAGCAGCGAATGGGCCATGATGAGCAGCTATGGACAGACCGCCCTCGGCAGCAGCAACAATCTGCCCTTTGTGGCGCAGACCTGGGAGCGTAATATCACGACAACGATTACCAACGAATTCAGCAGCAGCAATCTGGTCGCGATTGTCCATGAGCAGGTCACTACTACCGTCACCAACTGGCTGACAACGCTTCTGCCGGCCACCATGATCGAGGCGAGACATTATGACTATATCAGCGGAAGCCGCCAACGGTTGCGTGGTGCCATCCGCGACAGTGACGAGACGACCTGGGTGCCGGTGGTATTGCAGGATGATTTTAAGGGCGCGGCGGAGACGATCCAGTCGCTCTGGCTGAAGCATGGCAAGCGGAGCGGCAGCGACTATGGCTTTAAATCGGAAACGCTGTATGGATTGACAGGAGTGCGCGAGGGGGAGCCGGAGGCAGGCTATTCCGATCCACGCATGATAATCGACGGAGTGGCAGCCTGCTACTTCCAGCCGCTCTGTTTCAGGAAAGTGGCGGGGGTGGCGCAGTTGGAGCCGTGGCAGGCGGGTGATAGCGAAGAGCCGGTGGCAGTCGATATCTATCTGGAGCTGATCGATCCGGCTGTGGGCCGGCGGGCGGCCAATATAGGTGATGAGACCAAACGAAAGTCTTTTGTAGAGCGCCATGTATTGCGCCTGACGAAGCGGGTGCTGTTGCAGACGCATAACCGCTGGAGGGCACCATGATTTGGCAGTCGGGCCTGAAGGCCCTTTTTGACTTCCGGCTAAAGCCGGTACTCCGACGGGGGATGCGGCAGCACGGAGCGGCATGGGTCGGAGTCCCGCCTTCAGGCGGCAGCAAATCAGGGGCTTTAGCCCCGGTTACGGCGCAACGGCCTTGGCAGTCGGGCCTGAAGGCCCTTTTTGACTTCCGGCTAAAGCCGGTACTCCGACGGGGGATGCGGCAGCACGGAGCGGCATGGGTCGGAGTCCCGCCTTCAGGCGGCAGCAAATCA
>CAZRGQ010000120.1:0-2948 GCA_964599645.1 uncultured Lentisphaerales bacterium
GACCTGCGCGCCACCTTTATCCAGCGCACCTTCCGCGAGGCGGCGCCGGAGATGGAGCGCTTCTTTACCACACTCTACAGCCTTGTCTATCGCGACTACGCCCCCTTCAAGCCGATGGAGTTTGAAGACTTGCACGACTTCGGCCGCTTGGCGCTGCGCACCAAGTCGGGTCGACAGACGGTGGCCGATGAGCTTGACGAGTTGATAGCCGCAGCAGGCCAGCGCGTTAAGAACCCGGCAGCGGCGCAGCAACTGGCGCGCTTCCGCGAGGCGTGGGAGAAGTATATGGCGGCCGCGCGTCAGGCACACGCGGCCAATCCGCCAACGCAATAACCGAGGAGCAGCCATGCAGATTTTTCATTTCGACTTCAACCATGTACAGCTACGCCTTGAGACGGTGCGCCGCCTCTTGCCGGAGCTGAAAGAGCTAGGTTACAACGCCATTCTCTGGGAGCTGGAACAGCAGGTACGCTGGGAGAGTTGTCCCGAGTGCGCCACGCCGGAGAGTTGGAGCAAGGAGGAGTTTGCGGCACTGCTGGCCGAGTCGCGGGCGCTGGGCTTTGAACCGATCCCGCTCCTCCAGACGATCGGTCACGGCGAGTATGTGATGCGCCATGCGGCGTATCACCATTTTCGTGAGCATCCCGACTACAGCGACTGCTACTGCACCAGCAAGCGTGAGGTGCGCCGTTTTCTGGAACGCTGGATCGGCGAGTACTGTGAACTCTTCGGCGCATTGCGCTACTTTCACCTCGGCGGCGATGAGGCCTATCGTTTCGGCACATGTAGCGTCTGTGCCCAGCGCGACCGCATTGAGCTCTACGGCGAGCACATCGACGAGTTGTCTGCCGGACTGATTGAACGCGACATCCGTCCCGGCATCTGGCACGACATGATCGTAACTGAACCGGCCAAACTCGACCTGATCAAGCGCAACTTCATCATCTGGGACTGGAACTACCATGATGGTGTGACGCCCCCTGAGACGACTCATGTACGCGGGCACGGCACCTATAACGCCGGGAACATCCCGGCAGAGTTACGGCAAGAGATGCCGGAGTTGCTCGATGCTGATGGCCGCTTGGCCACCTTCCACACGGCGCGCCTCTTCAAACGCCTCGGCTACGACACGATTATCTGCAGCGCCGCCCGTGCCTACCGCGATGGACCCATCACACCCAATATCACGGTTCATGGCCCCAATATCGCCGGTGCCGCCGCTGTGGCAGAAGAGCTGGGCTTGATGGGGCACTGTGTCACGAGCTGGGCTTTGCGCCTCAACCCGCTGCAACTCAGTATGCCGCTGGTAGCGCTGCCAGCCATCATGGCCAGGAGGAAGGGCGGAGATTATGAGGCGTGGAGCCGGGAGTTGGCTACCCGTTACTTCCAGTTTGAGGAGGCGTGGGAGGCAGTGGCGGCGGTGAGCCGGGCCGACTCCCGGTTGCGCACCTACTCGGCCCTGCAGTGGACCGGGCTCAAGGACGGTATGCCGACACCACCGGACTACTTCAGAGAGCGGATTGCCAGGTGGGAGGCGGAGGCAGAGCCGTGGTGGCTCAACCGTGGCACCATGCTGGCCGGGATGGAGGCCGAGGTGCGCCGTGGAATTGCGCTGCTCGATCGTCCGGGCGCTACGCCACTGGGGCTGGCCTGGCGCACCGCCGGTGAACTGCAACTGACCTATCTGAGACTCCTGCAGGATATCTTCGTCAAGGGAGAGCAGGATCAAACAGTGGTCGTGCGGTTGCAGCAGTTTACCGACGCGCTGGCCCGCTTCTACGCCAGTGAGCAGGCGCCTCTGAGCGCTGCCGCCAATGCCCGGCTGGTGACGCTGCCGGTGGTTGACTATCTGGTGCCGTAATGACTTCAGTGAAGGACATCGCCGCCGATACCGGTTTCAGTGTCCCGACCGTCTCGGCGGTGCTGGGGGGACGCGCCGACAAGATCGGCATCAAGGAGGAGACGCGCAGCCGCATCCGTGAAGCGGCACGGCGTCTCAACTATCGTCCCAACCTGGCAGCCCGTGGCCTGCGCACCAGGCAGACCTTTACCATCGGTCTCATGTTCTACTCGCCCCGTGAGCTACTCTACGCCGAGATGCTGACGGCAATGCAAGTTGCGCTGGCACGGCACGGCTACGCCGCCATCTGCGCCTTCTGGAAAGATAGCGCTACGGCGCGCGATGCCTTCAAAGCGGTCATTGATCGCGGTGTGGATGGCTTGATCAGTTGTCATGACGACACCTCACTCCTGCCGGAAGAGGTACCTGCCATATTATTTGAGCAGCGTCATCCCCGTTACGACAGCGTGGTGCGCGATGGCGAGCATTCGATGCGTGCCGCCGTCAACTACCTCGTTGATCACGGCCATCAGCGCCTCGGCACGATCTTCCTCAACCGTCAGCGCTTCGACAAACTGATAGCCGCGACACTGCGTCAGCGCGGCATTGCGATCCCGCCATTTTGGAGTAGCAGTCGCTTCAAGGATCATGGTGCTGCCGTACGCGACTGCATGAACCAGCTTATGGCGCTACCCACCGGGCAGCGGCCGACAGCGGTCATCTGCCGCAACGATACAGTGGCGATGCAGGCGATCTCGCTGGCGGGCGAGTATGGACTGGTGGTGCCGCGTGATCTCTCGATTATCGGCTCCGACGGCGTGGCCCTCGGCGAGTTTACCAATCCACCCCTGACGACTTTCTGCGTCCCTCCCGCCGAACTCGCCAAGCTGCTGGTCAAACTGCTGCTACGCCGCCTGCAAGAGCCCGATGCCCCTGTTAAAGAGTTGCTGCTACAGCAACGCCTGATTGAACGCGCCTCCTGCCGAAAACGAACCCCCGCTTGACAAATTACGCCTTTTGGGCATATATTACGCACATGGCAAACATGTGACCATAGAAAGGCTCAGAAGAATGACTAGACCATTGTCAGTGCAGTTGTATTCATTGC
>CAZRGQ010000121.1:0-2835 GCA_964599645.1 uncultured Lentisphaerales bacterium
TTGTTCTCTGACCCCATCTACGCTGTCCCCATCTACGCTCCTCGCTCGTCTCTGCCACACCTCTGTCACTGACCGATTACATCAGGAGCAGGGGGAAAGGGTGACAAAGACGGGGAGATGTTGTATCATGTCTTGAGTTTTTGGGAGAATTGACGATGGGCATTACACTTTGGAGTCACCTGGAAAATTTGGCGCGCCGGATTGAGGCGGAGGCCTTTAAAGATATCACCACTCTGGCGGAGTGGGAGAGTCAGCGCCCGCAGCTCAAAGCCGATTTTCTCGCCTCAATGGGGCTGGAGAGTCTGGCTCCGCTCTGTGAAGTGACGGTACGGGAGCTCGGCGAGTTTAAAAAGGATGGCTATCAGGCGCGGAAGATTGCCTACCAGATGTTGCCCGACTGCTGGACCAGCGCTACGATCTATTATCCCGATCCGTTGCCGTCCGGCAAGTTGCCGGCCGTGCTGCATCTCTGCGGCCATGCGATGATCGGCACTCTCCACTACCAGCCGCGGGCGGTGATGCTGGCACGTCGCGGCTATCTCGTCCTGATCGTCGATACAATCGAGCAGCATGATGCGGGGGGCGACCATCATGGCACCTTTGCCGGCGGCCGTTACGACTGGATCTCGATGGGCTATACGGGGGCCGGTGGCGAGCTCTACAACGGCGTGCGGGCACTCGATGTTTTAGCCTCCCTGCCGGAGGTTGATGCAAGCAAAATCGGTGTGACGGGAGCCTCGGGCGGCGGGGCGCAGAGCTTCTATCTGGCCGTGGCCGATGAGCGTATTGCGGCGCTGGCCACGGCCTGTGGCGTGACGATGCCGGTGGCCTCGCTGGTCGATCGCCATTTGCATGGCCATTGCGACTGCATGTATACGTTGAACCGCTTTCAGCGCTGTACCAGCGAGTTTGCTGCCCTGATTGCACCGCGTCCGGCGCTCTTTGCCTATGCGTCGGAGGATGCCCTCTTTTCAAACAGTGAATATCGGAGCCTGGTGTCGCAGGCGCAGCGTATCTATCGGCTGCACGAGTGTGAGGAGCGCTGTCAGCTCTTCGAATATCCCGGACCACATGCCCTGCTGCCCGAGACGCATGCCGCCATCAACCGCTGGTTCGACCGCTATCTGGCCGGCGCTGAGCGACCGGTCGAGCCGCCGCCGCCGTGTGAGATCGACGAGCGCGATATCACGATCTTCAACGGCGCCACACCCATTGAGAACAAGATGGCACTGGTGCCGGAGCTGCTCTCACCGCGCGGTTCGCTGCCGTTGCCCATGGAGAGCTGCGAGTGGCCCGTGATCAGAGGTGCGGCGGTGGTCCGCCTTAAGCGTGAAGTGTTCGGCGTATTGCAGGAGCCGTTGGCTTTAACCGAGGTGCGACAGACGGGCAACTGGATCGCCACCAACGAACCGACCTCACCGCGGCGCCTGACGTGGCGTGGCACCATGAGTGGAATGGATATCTGGCTCGACTTCTGGTGTCATCAGAACGATGGCAACAAGGTGCTGCTCTGCTGGTGCGACGATAGCGAGCTCTCCCGCAGCATTCACACACGTCTCTGGATGGGTGAAAGCAAGGCTTCGGTGATCTTTGTTGAGGGTCGCACGGGGGGCTGGAATGGCGCCAGCAGTGCCATGCAGCACGATATCTTGCGTGGCGGCGCTCTGGTGGGAGTTTCACCGACGTTGCTGATCTTGCAGGAGATGGCCCCGATTATCGCCTTTTTACGTGCCCTGCCGGAGTTGCAGGGGTATGATTTCTACCTCTACGGCAAGGGGGATGCCGGCGCAGCCGCCATCTATCAGGCTGTTTTGGATGAGTCGATTGCCGGCGTAATTACCGAAGAGCAGCCCCGGACTCACCGTGAAGGGGCCTACATCCCCGGCATCTTGCGGCTAATGGATCTCGACCAGGCGGCCGGCCTGCTGGCGCCACGACCGCTGGCGCAGATCAACCCCGGCTACTGCCGTGCCAACTGGGCACAGCGTTGCTATCAGCGTTTAGGGGTCTCGCACAAGCGGGCCATAGTCGGCTCCATGGTGCAGGCGATCACGACAGTGCTGGGATAGCGATGTCGTTGAGCCATGAGCAGTACCGTCTGGTGTTGGACAGCCTCTCCGAAGGTGTCTGCACACTGGATCGGGAGTGGCGCATCACCAGCTTCAACGCTCAGGCGCAACGGTTGACCGGGGTTGGAGGCGAGGAGGCGTTACAGCTCTCATTCGGCGAGCTCTTTGATTGTGAAATCTGCGAGTGCGCCACCTTGCTCTCCGGTGTGATGTCGAGCGGCACTCCGATCCAGGAGGTGGCTACCAAACTGCTCAACCGCCATGGGGCGGCCATACCGGTCAGCATGAATGCGGCGCCGCTGCGTGACAGTCAGGGAGAGGTGGCAGGGCTGGTTGTCTCCTTCCGCGATAACCGGCCGCTGGAGACGCTGCGCAAAGAGTTGCACCAGAAGTTTACCACGGGCGACATCGTCAGCAAAAACGCCCGCATGGCACGTATCTTCGATATCCTGCCGGCGGTAGCCGAGAGCGGCAGTACCGTCTTGATCCTCGGTCCCAGCGGTACCGGCAAGGAGTTGCTGGCGCGTGCGATCCACCGGGCGAGTCCGCGCCATGACCAGCCCTTTGTAGCGGTAAACTGCGGCGCCTTGCCCGACAATCTGCTGGAGTCCGAGCTCTTCGGCTATCGCAAGGGGGCCTTTACCGATGCGCGGCACGACAAGCCGGGACGTTTTGCGCTGGCCGAGGGGGGGACACTCTTCCTTGATGAGATCGGCGATACCTCGCCTGCCATGCAGGTGAAGTTGCTGCGGGTCTTGCAGGAGCA
>CAZRGQ010000122.1:0-2815 GCA_964599645.1 uncultured Lentisphaerales bacterium
GCACTTGCCCCGGTTAGCTCTTAAGCATTGCAACCGGAGGCGCTATATGGTAAGCTAACGATACTCTTTATGGGGGCGACTTGGTTTCGACGGGATAGTTGAAGCTCTGGTTGCGCGCCGAGGACTCCTGTTGGCCTCGTTAAAAAACGGGAAAACACATAACTGCGAACGATAACTTCGCCCTCGCGGCCTAATTAGTGCCGCGACGCTGAACCGCCGATATCTGCTGAGCGGGGAGGCGACGACTAGCAGGTCCTGCTCCATGCCGGGTGGCCGGGTGTGACAGCAGGTATTATCATGACCACTGGCGCTTCGGTTAGCCTGCCCGCTGGCGTATCGGAGCGCGAGATTAAATAACGGGACACGCGCGTAGATGCCATGGTGACGCTATTTCGGACGGGGGTTCGACTCCCCCCGCCTCCACCAGTTTTTTGCGGCAGGAGTCTGGGCACCAGCGCTGGCTGGCAGGGCATGCCTTTTTAGAAGTAACCGCCCTTTTCAATGATTTCGGCTACACTGTCGCCCTGTTTGACCCACTCGAAGATGTCGACTTCGTTGCTCTCAATGGTTTCAGCGCGCAAAAGCACCTCGTAGGCGATTTCGCGCGGCACACAGATGACACCATCGATGTCGCCGAAGATGATGTCGCCGGGACGGATGGTGACTTTGCCAACCTTAACCGGAACCTGATAGTGGGTGATCATACAGCGCGAGAGGGAGCCGTTGCTGGTGCGGTATCTGTAGAAGATGGGAAACTTCGCCGCCAGAATCTGCTTGGTATCGCGGATGCCGCCGGCGATGACGGCGCCGCGGATGCCCTTGGTGATGGCGGTCGCGGTCATGATGCCACCCCAGAGGGAGGCGTCGGTATCTTGCGAGGTATCCCAGACCACGACGCCGTTGGGCTGCATATCGTCGAGCATCTGCCCCCGGAAGCTCATCTCGCCCTCGATCATGACGTTGGGGGCGCTCTTCACCGTAAAGGCCTCGCCGCAGAGGGTCATCTCATCGCGTAGCGGCATAATGTCCGAAGGGAGGTTCTGATCAAGCAGGCAGAGTTCACGCAGAACGTCGTTGATACAGCCGGTATAGAGCCGCTCATAACGCTCGCAGAGCTCTTTGACGGGGATCGGGAATTGGGTGGTTGGAATCTGCTGCCGCGTGGCCACGAGCCGCTCCAGCTTCATCAGGCCGGCCTCTTTGGCTCCCTTCGGTTGAGTTGCGTTGGTGGTTTGGAGAGATACTGGGTACCCAACTGATTATGACTGTTTGGATGACAACCGCTACTTGCCGACGCAGAAGCGGCTGAAGATGGTGTCGAGCAGATCGTCGGACCAGACGCGTCCGGTGATGCGGCCAAGCGCCTGGGTTGCCGTGCGCAACTCCTGCGCCGCCAGCACGAGGGCCTCGCCGGCCTGCTGTTGCAGCAGTGAGTGAGCCGCCGTAAGGGCAGTGGCCGTCTGCATCAACTCGCAGTGGTGGCGCTGGGAGACTTCGAGGCCGACCGGGGCACTGCTTTCGAGTTGCAGGCGCTCACTAAGGCGCTCTTGCAGCTCTCTCAGGCCGGTACCGTTACGGAGCGAAAGGTGGAGGTAGTCGTAGCCGGCGAGACGGGAGGTGTCGATGCACGAGGGCAGATCGCTCTTGTTAAGCAGTACGAGGCAGCCGGCCGGAGGGAGCCGCTGGAGCTGCGCCAACGTCTCGTCACAGAGGGGGATGGAGGCATCGATCAGGTGGAGATTGAAGTCGGCCTGTGTCACCAGGGCACGGGCGCGAGCCACTCCTTCAGCCTCGACTTCATCGGCGGTCGAGCGCAGACCGGCGGTATCGACCAGACGCAGCGGGATGCCGTGGAGTACGAAACCCTCTTCGATCGAGTCACGTGTCGTGCCGGGGGTTGACGAAACAATGGCACGCTGGCTGCCGAGCAGGGCGTTGAGGAGCGACGATTTGCCGGCGTTTGGACGTCCGCTGATGACGACGAGGGCGCCACTGCGCAGGAGATGGCCGGTATGCCAGGTGGCAACGAGGCTGTCGATCTGCTGTCGGGGAGCATGGAGCCGGCTGGCGGCAGTCTGCTGGAAGTCGGCCGGTATCTCCTCTTCGTCAAAGTCGAGCAAGGCCTCGACATCGGCCGCGATGGCCAGCACCTCACGGTAAATCTGGTCGATGGCGCTGCCGAGTCGTCCCTCCAGTTGCGCCCGGGCAGTGTTAGCGGCGCGGTCGGTGCGCGCTGTGATGAGGTCGAGCAGGGCTTCGGCCTGGGTTAGATCGAGACGACCATTGAGGAAGGCACGGCGGGAGAACTCCCCCGGCGCTGCCAGGCGGGCGCCGGCGGCCAGGGCGGCATCGAGCAGCCGCCTGGCGGCCATCTGGCCCCCGTGGCCCTGCAGTTCGACGACGTCTTCACCGGTGAAGCTGTGCGGGGCGCGAAAGACGAGTAGCAGGCCGTCATCGAGGCGCTCGCCGCTGACAGGGTGGTGAAAGGTGGTGTGCCGGAAGCGCCCCACGACGGCTGACAACGAAGTGATCGAGGGTGCCACCCGGGCGGCGACCTGCCAGGCGCTCCGGCCCGAGAGGCGTACAATGGCCACACCGGCAGCACCGGGTGCGGTGGCGAGGGCGGCAATGGTGTCGGAGAGTGTGGTCACGTCGTCTAATCAGATTGGTTGAAGGCGCATGTGATGATGCCCGATCAGATGCCAAAATTCAAGGGTGAAATGGGGACATGCACCTGACCGGGTGCGATTCATAATAGTGGCTGCGCACCGGGGATTCAGAAGTCAGAACTCAATTGTGAATCGTAAGCTGTGGC
>CAZRGQ010000123.1:0-2809 GCA_964599645.1 uncultured Lentisphaerales bacterium
AGTCGTCGCAGAGTGGAGAGGCAGAGCTGCTAAAAACAACCTGCGAACGTCCTGCAGCCCTCCAACTTGGCTTGGAGCCGGGTGAGGTCGAGAAGCTCGACTGATGAGCTGAACAGATCGTAGCAACAAAAGGCGTCTTACTTGCCCTGCTCCTGGCTGTAGAGGGCGATGACGTTGCGGTGGGCAAGCTGGGTGATGAAGGCGGCACGCTCGGAGAGGAGAAAGCGGACCACGGCGGCCACTTCAGCCGCCTGCCCGAAGCGTCCGAGGGGAATCTGCGACTCCTGCTTCTGACGGGTGGCGGGGGCGGTGGTAACGGTCATGTCGGTCTCGATCGGGCCGGGGGCGACGACGTTGACGGTAATGTTGCTGGCGGCAAATTCGCGGGCGGCCGATTTGGCGAGGCCGAGGAGGCCGGCCTTGGAGGCGCTGTAGGCGGAGTGGAGCAGGTCGCCGACAAGAGCGGCGGCGGAGGAAATGTAGACGATGCGTCCGCTGCGGCGACGGATCATGGACGCTGGGGGACAGAGAACCGGGTTGGGGGACGCTGGGGGACAGAGAACCGGGTTGGGGGACAGCGGGTTGGGGGACAGAGAATATGAGCGGCGACGGTAGAGAGAAGTGTTTCTCTGTCCCTTCTTTTGCTTCTCTTGTTGTTCTCTGGCCCCATCGACGGTCCCCACCTACGCTCCTCGCTCGTCTCTGCCACACCTCTGTCACCGACCGATTACATACAAATATAAAGTTCAACTTGCAATCCGTATAACAATAGCCTACTATCTTCCCCATGACAGCCCAAAACCGCCAACTCATCGCCCGGGAAATAGAAGCGCACTTGCTGCGCTTATCCAAAATGTACCCTATAGTAACCGTCACCGGACCACGCCAGTCGGGCAAAACAACGCTGGTGCGCAAGCTCTTTCCAAACTTTGACTATGTCAATCTTGACGTGCCTGATGTGCGGGAGGAGGCGTTACATGATCCGCGCGGGTTCCTGTTGCGACACCCAGCACCGGCCATATTTGACGAAATTCAACGCACTCCGCCACTACTCAGCTATCTCCAGGCAATTGTTGATGAAGTCGGCGATAAAGGCATGTATGTGCTCACTGGCAGCCACCAACCTGAGCTTCAGGCATTGCTCACGCAATCGCTCGCCGGACGCACCGGTATTGCCGAGTTGCTCCCCCTCTCGATCACGGAGTGGCAGACAACAGGCGTCACCAAGGAGCGTGACCAGTGGATTCTGGATGGCTTTATGCCGCGACTTGCCGATGGTGTGGTTGACCCAACCCAGTTGTACCGTGACTACTTCCGTACATACGTTGAACGTGACGCGCGCCAGTTGATCAACCTGCGTAACATCCGCCCCTTTGAAACCTTTATCCGCCTGCTGGCTGGACGTGTCGGACAGCTCATCAACCTCTCATCACTGGCAGGTGATGTTGGTGTCACAGCCGTCACCCTGCGCGAGTGGCTGGGTGTGCTTGAGGCTTCATATATCATCTGGACTATCCAGCCCTATTTTAAAAACTTTGGCAAACGTCTGATAAAATCATCAAAAATATACTTCACTGAAACAGGACTTGCCGCCTACCTGCTCGGTCTGCGCACGCCGGAGCAGGTCGGACGCGATCCCCTGCTGGGAAGCCTCTTTGAAAATATGGTGGCAACCGAAGCACTGAAGGCCAACTTGAATGCCGGCAAAGACCACGACCTCTACTTTTTTCGCGACAGCCAGGGGCTGGAGGTTGACCTGCTGCTGACAAGCGGACGCAAGCTGATACCGATCGAGATCAAAGCAGCCCATACCCCACATCATGATTTAAGTCGCGGGGTCGAACGCTTCTCCGCACTGACACAGGAGGCGCAGCATCCGACAGTTATCTACGCCGGGCGCAATATTCCATCACAGGCAGCGCCCTCTTTCCTGAACTTCAAAGATACTACCCAGTTTATCCGCAACTGCCATTAGTCGACAAGAAGAAGGCGTATTCACTGTTTGAGAGCGGCATCCTGCAAAGTCTCGAACCTGGCAGCATCAAATGTCTGCAACAGATCCATGCCTATCTCTTCGGCGGGCTTTATGACTTTGCGGGTCAGATCCGCACGAAAAACATCAGCAGAGGCGGCTTCACCTTTGCCAACGCGCTCCATTTCTTATTCACCTCGCCTTAAACGGGGTGGGGAGGGGATAAAGAGAGGTCGCAACATTGAAAACACCTTGAAGCGGATGCAGGCAGGAGCCGAGAGGGCCAAAGGCGCTTTTCACTGGAGCTAAAGGTGCTTGATGGCCGTTTTGGAGCAGGGAAGACCTGTCCGCTGGTGAAAACAGCGGTTATTTGGGGGTATGTGTTGCTATTTGCGTGGTAGCTGACTGCTAATTGAGCATCTGTCGTAGCGTGCGCCACGAATAGACGTCCGCAAACTGGTTGGTTTCGTCCAGCCGCGCCTGCATCAGCCGATGTTTTTTTGTCAGCCAGGGCGGGACGATAACGTGCCACCATGTTACGCACAAAGAGTTCACTACCGATTATCAAACCATCGTTCCAGCAGCGCATACGTCGCCGGAAAGAGGTGGTGAAGAGAGTGTCGTTGGCACCAACGGTACCAAGTGCTGCTGTTTTGGTGTCGGTTGTGGCGACTATAGCAGGCTGCGCTGCCGGTGCCAGCGCTACAAGATGGAAGTGGTTCGACATGAATTGATACCCAACAATGTGAACCGTATAGAACTGGGCGACCCGGTGCAAGATGCGGACAAACTGCTCCTTGTCGGCGGTGCTAAAGGGGCGGTCGCTTTGAAAACCGA
>CAZRGQ010000124.1:0-2638 GCA_964599645.1 uncultured Lentisphaerales bacterium
TGCCGTACGACTTCCGGCAGAGCGCCTTTGAACGCGACTTCATGACCGATGCCATTACACTGGCCGATGTGCGGGACGCCACTCTTGAACTCTACTACAATGGTGACCGCTCGCTGACCAGCTTCAAAATCGACTGTTACGCCCGCACCGGCCGCACCTGGCGGCGTGTCGGTTACTATACGCCCGACTTTTTATTGCTGCGACGTGACGACTGCAACACTATCAGCCAAGTTTTGATACTGGAGACGAAGGGAGCCGGCTTTGCCTCCCAGGCAGACTTCGTGGCACGGCGCAACTTCATGGAGAACGAGTTCATCCGCCGCAATAACGAAAAGTTCGGCTACAACCGTTTTGCCTGGCTGCCGCTCTTTGAGAGCGATGGCCGCGACTACAACCGCCAGCAACTGGCAGCCAAAATCAGAGAGTTTTTTCATGTCCATTGAATACGTTCCATATTTTCCCGACCCGATTGAGGGGCAGGCGCTGCTGGCCAACTTCATCCGTACCCGCCGCATGCTCAGCTATCGCGATAACGACAAGGTGTTGCGCCGCATCGCCCGCGGCATGCCGCGTTATGAGTTGACCACGATCGAAAAGGTCGGCCAACCGGGCGATGAGAAGGCCGATCTCGTCATCCGGGGCGAGTGCATCTCGGCCTGCGCCCACTTGGCCGCCAACAACATCAAGGTCGACCTCGTCTATATCGATCCCCCCTTCGCCTCGGGGGCCGACTACGCCAAACGCATCCATCTCCGCCGCCACCCGCAAGTCGCCGCCGCCCTGGCACAGGCGGCCGCCGAACTCCCCGACCAGGAGCTGCGCTCCTTCGAGGAGAAGATGTATGGCGATATCTGGACCAAGGAGGACTACCTCAACTGGATGTATGAAAACCTGATGGCCATCAAAACCGTCATGAGCGACAACGCCTCGATCTACGTCCACCTCGATAGAAATATCGGTCATTACGTTAAGATTTTGCTGGATGAAATTTTTGGAGAAGGTCAATTTCGTTCCGAAATAATCTGGGCGAATTTGACGGTATCCGGTTTTAAATCTCAAGCTAACAACTGGATCAGGGGGCATGATACCATTTTTTATTATCGACGTAATGATGATGCCATATTCAACAAAGAATTGCTTTTGGAGTTTGCCGAAGCTACTGTAAGAAGATATGATAAAATTGATAACAGTTCAGGCACTGAACGACGATATAAAATCTATTATGAGGGTAGTATTGAAAGACGCCGATATCTTGATGAATCGGAGGGTTTGCCCGTAGCTGATGTTTGGACAGATATTAATTCAATGCAAACTGCCATGGGTGGCGAGTATCTGAATTACGCCACCCAAAAACCTGAAGCCTTGCTGGAACGCATTATCCAGGCCTCTTCCGACGCGGGGATGGTGGTGGCCGATTTCTTTGGCGGCAGTGGCGTCACGGCGGCGGTGGCGCAACGTCTGGGGCGGCGTTTTATCCACGCCGATGTCGGCATCAACTCGATTCAGACCGCACGTGACCGTCTGCAGGCGCAGGGTGCCGCCTTTACCCTCCTCGAGGTACAGGATGGCGTGGCACTCTTCCGCAATCCGGTGCAGACGATGGAGAAGCTGCGCTCGCTCGTCACCGGCCTGCGTCTCGATGCAACTGAACTCGACAGCTTCTGGGCCGGGGCCTTCAACGATACGCGCCTCGGCCTGATCCCCGTCTACCTGCCTGATCTGCTCGACCACACCTCCAAGGTGCTCGATATCCCCACGATCAACACGATTATCAACCAGCAGATTGCCGACCTGCCCGACAAAGTTAAGAAGGTGGTAGTCTACTACATCGACCAGGACGATCCGGCGGAGATCAGGGAGTTTATCAAAAACAACCTCTCGCCCGATATCACCCTTGAACTGCGCGATCTCAAGGAGCTGTTGGCCGAGATGGTACTCGACGACACTGCCACCTTCACTGTCAGCCCCGCGCATCTGGTAGAGATCACCTCCTTCCAGAGCGACCGTCTGCACCAGAAGATCAACGCCTATAATGCCAAACACGGCTACAGCTTCCTGCCGGGAGATGAGCTGCTTGATGAGGATGATGAGCCGACAAAACCCAAGCCGGTCAAAGGCTTCAAGCCGATCGAAATCAGCACTTCAGGTCTGGAGCTGATCGAGTGGGTCAGTGCCGACTGCACCTCTGCTGACGGTCCCTGGCAGAGCGATGCCGAGGTCAAGATCGACAAAAATGGTTACATCACCGTCAACGGTGTTAAGACCAAAGAGTTCTGGGACGCCACGCTCGCCTGCCCGGCACCCCCGCTGCGCCTCAAAATCAGGTCGATTGCCGGTGATGAGACCGTTTTGATGGTGACAAATGGTGCGGACGCGATTCAACTTGGTTGAATCGCACCACCACCAGGCGGAGTCTCCCTGATCGCGACGAACAATTCACTCATATTGCCAAGACAGCCCGCACATTCATTGATTTGGAGCAGCCCAAGAAGTGTGATACGAGCACTCACTTTTTAACAAGGAAGCAACCTGTTTTACAACCATTATTTAGCACTGTGAGACTTGAGGCGCGTAGATGGGGACCGTAGATGGGGACAGAGAACAACAAGAGAAGCAAAAGAAGGGACAGAGAAACTCT
>CAZRGQ010000125.1:0-2605 GCA_964599645.1 uncultured Lentisphaerales bacterium
CGAAGGTGTCGCGGGCGGTGAGGTTGGGAGCGCGGCGTTCGGCTTTGCCGGAGTGTGCCAAGGCGGGGGCAGAAGGGGGACAGAGAATAGGACGGGGGAACTCGACCGGGGACAGGGAATACGATGGTCTGGGGACGGTATTGTGGACTGAGAATGCGACTACTTCCCCCCTCCCCCACTCCTCGCCTAGTCAACAGCCAACAAAAAACCCTCTTGGTATAGTGCATCATTAAGGCGCTGGTCCAATGAAACTACTTGTAGGCTGGCAGGATCATGGTCAGCCGCCACCAGCGCTGCCGCAAGTTGTAAGGAGTCGGCGGCTCGCAAAGAGTGTACGCGCAACATCCGTTTTGCCAGACGGCGGCATGTTGCGCTAGGTTCAACTTCATCCCAATATCTCACAGTCGATCCCCCCGCTCGCACTCGAGAGCCGCAACGATGTCGCCTTGGGAAAGAGGCAGATTCTCTTGTAGCGAAGTCAAATCCCGCCTCTTTTGGGGTGGCCGAACCAAACCGCGCCGTATCAGATTGCTTGCTGGATGCTCTGGCGCAGCATACCCATCAGAGATCGGCTCCAGTCTTGCTACCGGTTGCTGCCGATCCGTGATTAGAATCGAGTTTCCCTCTCGCACATACGCAATCAGCTTGCTCAGATTATCACGCGTATAAGCTATATTGGCTTTTTTCACATCGCCAACTTAGCCAGTTACCTGGTTTTGTCAACTCGCATCGGCCACATTTTTGTGTCCGACGGTGGGGAACCACGAACACGAAGCGACACGAAGCGGGCTGGATTTTTAACCACGAATGAGAGCTGTGGGGAATTTTTGCCCCGCTGCGCGGGGTCGCTAATCGCGAAAAATTCCCCACAGCGGTCGCCATTGAGGGGGGAGTTAAAAACCAGACACCTGCAATTATCAGCTCCAGGTGGTGCGAGCTAGGGTGATCAGGCTGCCATCGCCAACACGGCGGATACGGTGCAGCAGTTGATTCTGATCGCAAGGCTCGACCTCGCTGACGAGCGCGTCGCCCTGAAGTGCGGCGGCGCGGTAGGAGATATCGAGCCGTCTCATGGCGCGCCCGGCATAAGCTTCAGGCAACGGTTCAAGCAGCCATGAGACGTAGTGGACGTTGTTGGCATGGTTGTTGAGGTCGATATGGCTGCGTTTGACGACGATGGCGGCCGACCAGCGCGGCTCTTGCAGCTCCACCAGCTTCTCTGCTTCGGGGACCGGCGCTCGTGGTCCGTCGCTGGCGATCCACTGTTGCAGTTCGGCGGGCAGGCGGGTTATCTTGTGGCTGCGGCGGTCGATCATCAGCCATTCGCTGATTCCGGCCAGGATCAGATTTTCGGAGGCATCGTGTACCAGAAAGTCGCGCGTGGTGAGGAGGCGGCCACGGCAACTCGAGGGCCAGGTGGTGATCGTCAGCGCTTCGCGCCACTGCGGGAAGCGGGTGAAGGTGAGATGCAGCCCCGACATCATCCAGGTGGTGCCCTCTGCCTGCATCTGGTCGATACCGACCCCCAGGTTGCAGGCGTGGACACCGGCCAGCTCCTGCAGATAGTTGCAGAGGGCCGGTACGGTAACGCAGCCGCCCATATCGGTCTCGTTGGCGCGTACGACAAAAACTTCGCTATAGGTCAATTTGGTTTTCATGGTCAAGAGAGGCTGTGAGGCACCGGCATGGCACCTTGCTGCTGCATTTATAGCTCGCCCGCCGCAAAATGTAACTGGACATTTAGAATGTTAGGTTTCATCCGCTACTCTGCTTCTTGGGGTATACCCGCTGTCGCCTTTTCAGGGGCTCAGCTAATTGTGCAATGTCCAGCGGCAGCTCAGCCAAGCGGATACGCTCTTTAACAAATTCAACAAGTGCATCACTCTCTGCCAGAGCAAAGAGCACCCGATAGAGGAGCAGCGTTGAGCCGAGTCCGGTGCGCTCCAAGCGGGAGAGTGTCGAGACAGCGACACCGGCACGCTCTGCCAACATCGGCTGTGTCAGCTCTGCGCGTTGCCGCAAGGCACGTACCCACGTGCCAAGGGCACCCACAGATTCATGCGGCAAAAGCAGTTGCAGTGAATATTGCATGGCTCTCATGCGCTTATCTTATTATAACCAGCGAGAATAGTCAACGATAAATGGCTATAATTCTATGATATTGGAATAGTAGGCAATGTGGAGAGAGAATGTGCAACGGGGACAGAGAAGAACGGTATTGGGGAGAGAGAATGCGATGGTGGGCGATGGCGGGGGACAGCCAAAACATGATTCTGCGTTCTGCGCCCCGGCTGACGCGGGGGGGGGAGGAGGAGAACCACGAATGGACACGAAGCGGGGTGGGGGCTGACGCGCTGAGGAGGGAACCGCGAAAGGCGCGAAAAGCGCGAAAACGGGCTGCAAAGGCGGTAGCCTTTTAACCACTCGCTGCTACCACTCTGTGGTTGCAGCAATATGTTTGCGGCTGAGAAGGGCGTGATGCAGCTCACACGAAGGCGCGAAGCCACGAAGGCAGGGTGGAGAGGTTACCACTGATCGCACGGCTATCTGCGGCATCTGCGTTGAAAGGCAAAAGGCTTTAACAGTAAAAGGCGTGTGGGAGTGA
>CAZRGQ010000126.1:0-2523 GCA_964599645.1 uncultured Lentisphaerales bacterium
CCGAGGTCGTATGCATAACTGGTGGTGGCTCCGTTTTCGTCGGTTTCACTAAGGGGGCGACCGCGCAACAGCAGCGGGATACCGGGGGCGTCGAGATCGAAGGTGGTGGAGGTAGAGCGGGCGTTGCCGGGATCGTTGCGTTGGGCGGTCTGGCTGACGGCGCGGATCGTCTGACGGGTGGTGACAAGTTGGTCGTTGGTGTAGCTCTGCGTGTAGATGTACCAAGTGCGTCCGAGCAGGGTGGTGGTGTTGCCGCGTATCAGGTAGCGGCTGATGGTGCGGGGCAGGTGGCGCTGTGTGGCGAGATTGTGGTCGCCGGGGTGGGGTTCGTAGTCGGTGACGGTGGCTGTGGCGCAGGTCGTGGGTGGCAGGTTGGTATAACTGTAGGAGTGGCTGCTCCAGCAGAGTTCGGTTGGTATCGCTGAGCCGTTATACTGCTCAAGGTGCAGGATGGCACGTCCGAGGTCATCCCACGTCTGATAGCTCCAGGGGCGATCGTCGCCCCAGATGGCTTTGGGACGTCCATGACGGCTGCTATTGGTGGGGTCGTCCCAGTAACTGGCGCAACTGGTGGCCCAGCCGTTGTGACGCAGTTCGCGCTGTTCGATCTCGCGCAGGAAAGCGTTGTTGCCGTAGCCAAAGCGCCGTGAAGTGGTGACGGTATGGCGCAACACCTGACCATTGCCGTCTTGTGTGATTAGCTCTTCTGTCAGGAGCGGATTATCGGGATCATCGAGATCGTTGCTGGTGGTGCGGCTCTCGCGGAGCTGGCTGATGTTGTCAAAGGCGCTTCAGATGCCCTTGTCGCAACTGTAGGTCTGGTCGGAGAGGGTGTTGTTCTGACGGCTGATCTGGTGCAGGCGGATGCGGTCGGAACGTCCGGCGAGATTGGTGATCTCCCAGGTATGTTCGAGTTGGCCGCTGCTCTGGTCATGGACGGTGATCGAGACGCCGTTGTTGATCGGGGTCAGCTCAAGTTGACGCCCCCGTTCGTCGTGGCAGATGACCTGGCTGAGTGCACCGCCGGGGTTGTTGGAGCTGACATTTACCGTGGCATCGGGGCGGATCAGGAGCTGAAAGATGGCCGGTTTGATCTGTAGTGGCGTCTCACTACGGCACCAGAGGAAGCCGGAGAGTTGGTTGCGGCGGGGTGTGCCGAGGGGGATACGGAAGGCCAGCGAGCCTAGTGTGCCGCCCTCAAAGCCGTCGCAGTTGCCATCCTCGCAACCGTAACAGTCATTACAGGGATCCCCCGAAAGGGTGCGGCAGAGGTGTCCAGACTCGCCATAGAGGTGTGTGGCGCTGTCGCTCCAGATGGGAGTCGAGCCGAGCGAGACGGTGGCTGTGACCGTGTCGGGGGGCTCATAGTGGTAGGCGACCTGAAGCCAGACGTCGAGATCATGGCTGCCAAAGGTGACTTGAGGCTGACATTCACAGTCGTAGTCACCATCGGGGCCACGCCACCAGTAGTGCCACAGACAACCGCTATCAAGCGGGTAGAGTGACTGGGTGTAGTAACTGTAGGAACTGTAATCGAGGTGGGTATCGCAGCCGCCATACTGGTCGTGGAGCTCATCGCCCCAGCGGAGTGTGGGAGCCAGCACCAGCAGGAGTTGATCTATCGGGAGTGAAGCAGACGCAGGCGCTGCCAATGGAGTTATTAGACCGCTGGCGCTGGCTGGCGGCATGAGATCGGGCAGTGCATAGACTCCAGGACGATCGGTGGCAAGTTGGCCTCCAATGGCTTGGCCGTCGTTATCAAAGATGGGGGTAAAGGTGAGTTGTGGCAGGTGACTAAAGGGATCGCTGGTGGCCTCCTGTTCGGCGAGAGTGGGCGGGGTATGTGAAGGGCGGTGGCTGCGGTCAAAGCTGACCTGGAGCGAGCTCTGTTGATTGAGGTTGAGGAAGCTGCAACGGGTGTTGTTGGTGATAGCGGTGAAGGCTATGTCAAAGGAGATGAGTGGCGCCCAGACGAGGAGATAGAGCGGCTCGTTGAGAGTGGCAGTGGTGTCGTGGCTGCGGAGGCGCAGTGTCAGAGTCGTGGGCCAGGCATCTGCGAGGGGGAGACGGAAACTGTCGTCCGGCGAGGCGTTAATGGTGCCATGCGCCCCTTGCGGGTCGCTCCACTCCAGTTGCATTCCCGTCAGGCTCCAGCCAGCAGCCCGGTCGGGAGCAGCGGAGATAAAGTATTGCTGCCATCCCTCATGGCGCTGGATGTTAAAGGTGCGCTCATAGAGCAGGTTGGTTACACCGTTAAAGAGAGCTTGATCAAGGGTGGCGTGGAATGGTTGGCAGAGGGGAATGGCGATCAGGTTGGTGGTGATCTGCTCCCGTGGTGCCGCAAGGGCGTGGGGGTCGAGTCCGGCGGCGATCTCGCCCAGCAGTGTAAAGCCGTTGCCTGTGACATCTGTCAGGAGTGAGTCGACGACGTTGGTATCACCAAAGCGCCAGACCTCATAAGCATCTGGTATCCCGTCACCATCGAGGTCGGCCAGTGAAGTGGGGGTGAGTGGGTCGGGGTCG
>CAZRGQ010000127.1:0-2287 GCA_964599645.1 uncultured Lentisphaerales bacterium
CGCCAAGGTGTTTAACCTTGTCGAAATCAGCCTGCGCTCCGGCTTTATCGCTCCCAGAGGAGATCGGCAACAGCGCCACGGAAGTGCATCTGCGGTTTATGGGTATCGTAGTTGGCCCGCAGAGCGGTGCGGTTGGTGAGGATCACGAGATAGCGGTCGTGGCGGGGGTCGAGCCAGAGCGACTGTCCGGTCCAGCCACTATGGCCGAAGCTCTCCTTCGAGCAGGCGGCAGGGCGGTGCGGGGCTTCACTGCGCTGGCGCATATCCCAGCCGAATGAACGTCGGGGGCCGGCGGGCGGTGAGATGGGGCGGGTCAGCCACTTGAGAGCCGCCTGGCCGAAGAGGTGGTTGCCGCCCGCATGGCACGCCTGCAGCAGGGCGCGGCTGAAACGTCCCAGATCGCCGGCGGTGGAGAAGAGTCCGGCGTTGCCGACGGGAAAGTGGAGGTTGCGGGCCTGTTCGTCGGAGATCACTCCTGCTGGCTGATTGGTGGGAACAGTGCGTGGCGGCGGGTTGTGGAGCGGACCGAAGCCGGTATCATGCATCGACAGCGGCTTGAAAAAGTGTTGCTGACAGAGTTCGTCGAGCCGCATGCCGGAGCAGTGCTCCACAATCCAGCCGAGCAGGATAAAGTTGCGGCAGGAGTAGAGGAAGTTGGTGTAGGGCTTGCTGAAGGGGGGACGTGAGAGGAGTTCGCTGGCGGCGACCACCGGGGGCAGGTGGTCGGTCTTGGCGTTATCGAGCCCCGAGTAGTGGGTCGCCAGGGCGCGCACGGTGATTGGCGCTTGTGGCAGTTGCACCAGATGCGGCAGGTAGTCGGTGGCTGCCGCTTCGGGATGCAGCAGCCCCTGATCGATACAGTAGGCGGCAGCACTGGTAGTTGCAACAGCCTTGGTGACTGAGGCGATGTCGAAGAGGGCATCGAGGGGCATGGGGGCGCTGTCGGGCTCCGGCCCGATAGTGCCGTAACTGGCGGCAAACTCTTCGCGGCGGCTGTTGCCTGCCGCCACGACCATGCCGCTGAGGAGTCCCTGTTGTTGCCCCTCGGTAAAGAGCTGTTGCAGTTGTTGTGTGAGATTGGTCATCGGCTAGAATCCAAACTGAACCGTTATCAAGGGGAGTCTCTCCTGGTTGAGTCGCGGCTCTTGCGGGGGGCGCAGCGCTTCGATGGTATTGTCGAGGCGGCGTGCGTTGTAGCGCTGGGCCGCATCGATGCCGCCGTAGATCGAGCCGGAGTACCAGGTGAGTTCGGCAAAGGTGATCACTGCGAAGAAGCCCCATTGGTCTTCACGGGCAGTAGCGTACATGCCCCAGATAAAGAGGGAGTTGAGCAGCAGCGAGCGGCAGGCGTTGCCATACTCGCCGGAATAGAGGTAGCCGGCACCGGGGATGATGCCGAGCAGGCCGCCGATGCGTGGGCTCTTGTCACGTCCGGCCGTATAGGCCTGCAGCTCTGCAGCAGCGGCAGAGGGAACCAAGGCTGCAGCCTGCGTCAGACGCCCCGCCCGCAGGGCGGCAATCGTGGCGCCACGCGCTGCATAGTCGCGCCACTCCGGGGTGTCGCCGGCCTGTGACAGACTCTCAAAGTAGAAGCCGGCGCTGCGCCAGTCGCGTTGTGCCAGCGACTGTTCGGCCCGCAACCAGTTTGTCTCAAGCTCCAGCGTCAGTGGGTCGTGCTCCTCGACATAGTGCAGCATCTTGTCGGTGAGCTGCCACTCGGCAGCGGCGGCATAGCTGTAGGCGGCCAACCAGTACCAACGGGCGGCAGCGGCTTCGTCCGTGGCGCTGAGTGCCAGACGGCGATATTCGAGCGCCGCCAGATGGTGACGCTCTTCGCCAGCCAGCGTCAGCGCCAGCGAGTGTGCGCCATGGAGGGGGAGCAGACAAGAGGTGAGCAGCAGCGTTGGCAGCAGGAGTTTAAGTCTCATTTGCCTCTCTCCCGGCTGGAGAACCAGAAGTCGTGATCGGAGAGGGGATCGGCCACCTTGATGCGACCATTGGGGAGCGTAACCGTAGCCTGACGCGCCCCGTAGGTGGCCGGTTCACGGATGAGGCGGTCGCCGAGCAACGGAAAGGCGAGCAATCCATGTTTGGCGGCGGCCTCGACGAAGTAGGCTGAACAGCTCGGCTCAAGCTCACAGCGCGAACCGATGGCCGGTGCCACAAAGGAGCGATAGCCACCCACGATCAAGTCTGCCGGCAGACGGCTCAGGCGGTGCGACGGTTCGGCCAGACGCTGTTGCAGCTCAAGCTCGATCTCCCACGGCCAGCCTTGGCGGGCGGTACG
>CAZRGQ010000128.1:0-2274 GCA_964599645.1 uncultured Lentisphaerales bacterium
ACTCGCCCTACCCACCCTATAGAAGAGTTGAAGTGCCACGATTTCCACTCACTTTTGAAAATATATTTTCTCTGTCCCCTCACTATCCTTAATCGCTTACGCTTACACGACTGCCACAGCCCTTCGATAGGCCTTAAACAAGGCAAGGTGAACAAGAAACAGAGTGCAGCAGCGAGCGGTTAAAAATGCTCTTGTTCTCCCATCGCGCCTCCTATGCCTCCCCACCCTGTCACTGACCGATTGCGTGCGACGTGCCAAGTCTCTTGTTTTTTTAACAGATTATTTGTAGAATCAGAGATTGTCATGAAGCTGTTGAAGATGATAAAGGCCGATTAGAGGACGTTCTACTGTATGTCGGCTATGAATTTGATGACACGCTGGCGCACCCTGCCGGAGCGGTTGCGCACGGTCGTTACGACCGTGATCTATGCGCTCGTCGGCAGCGCCATGGCCATCCTCTTCTTTACACTGACCCGCTATTTCTATAGTCGCGGCCTGCCGCTGATGGCGCAGAAGGGGGTCTGGACCTTTTTGTGGCAGAGCTTCCTGCTGCTGGTCGGCTCTTCGCTGCTGGTGGGCATACTGTTGAGCGCGTTCTGCCCCGAGGCGGCGGGGAGCGGCATACCGCAACTCAAACTGGCTTACTGGAGAGACCTCGGCGTCATGCGATGGCGCCCGGCGTGGGTGAAGCTGCTGGCAGGCGTGATCAGTCTCAGCGGTGGCGCCAGCCTCGGACGCGAGGGGCCGACGGTCTTTGCCGGCGGCGCAGCAGCCTCGGCGCTGGCCGGAAAGCTGGGTGAGTCGCGTGCCGACCGCCGCGGTGCAACGGCGGCGGGAGCTGCCGCCGGACTGGCAGCCGCCTTCAACACGCCGCTGGCCGGCATCACCTTTGTCCTCGAAGAGATCATCGGCGACCTCAACAGCCGCTACCTTGGCGCTTGTATTGTGGCCTCGGTGACCGGCGCCTTTGCCGTCTACGCCTTTATTGGACGCCAGCCCGCCTTCACCCTTCCCGATGTGGCGGCCGCCGATTGGCGTGTGCTGGCGCTCTCCCCACTCGTGGCGGCCGCCGCCGGCGGCGTGGGCATGCTGTTCCAGAAGTTGACCCTGCGGCTGCGTCACAAGGTCAGGAGCCGGAGCCGCCTCCCCATCTGGCTGCGTCCGGCCATCGGCGGCGTGATTACATGGGTCATAGGCGCAAGCGTCTTTCTGATGATCGGCCGTCTGGGCGTCTTCAGTCTCGGCTACGACGATCTCTCCGACGCCATGCTGCACGGCATACCGTGGCAGGCGGCCGCGCTGCTGCTCATGGCCAAGCTGGGGGCGACCATTGTCTCCTACGCCTGGGGTGGTTGTGGTGGCATTTTTGCGCCGACGCTGTTTTTCGGCGCCATGACCGGGTTTTTTCTGGGCGGCACCATCAACGCAGTTGTGCGGTTGGCAGGCGTGGAGGTGGCGTTTCTCAGCGGCGGCGACCTGATACTGCTGGCCTCGGTGGGGATGAGCGCCTGCTTCGGTGCCACGGTGCGTGCGCCGCTGACGGCGCTGCTGATGATCTTCGAGATGACCAACAGTTTTGCGGTGGTGCCGGCGCTGATGATCGGCACGGTGACCAGCCAGGCTCTGGTGCGCCTGTGGGGCGGCAAGTGGAATTTCTATGAGGCAGCCCTGGAGCAGGACGGTCACGAGGCGCACGATGTGAACCCGCCGCGCGATTTGCAGTCGTGGCAGCAGCAGCCGATCTCGCTGATCCTGAACAAACGGCCGGTGGCGGTGGTGGATCGCTCGCCGCAGGCGCTGCGGGATTTCATGGTAGAGCACCGCTTCAAGGCTTTTCCGGTGGTCGAAGAGGGACGTTATGTGGGGGTGTTGCGGCGGTCGGCCATGCTTGAGGCGGTGCGCCACGAGCGCGAGCCGCTGCTGGACAAAGCCTCGCTTTGTGAGGAGCACGAGCCGATCCGCGAGGTGGTTGAACGGATGTTGCGCGACTCCTCCGATGTAGCCATCCACGTTGATCCCGCCACGGGCGCGGTCTGCGGCATTGTCACGCTGCACGATATTTTCCGTGCCCAGAGCCGTGCGGCGATAAGCTGATACTGGGTAGACAAACGCTCCGGGATATGGGATACTCGTACTATCTCAGGTGGTGACGCACTACTGCTGAGAGGAAGTCGATTATGAAGCTGGTCAAGATTTGGGAATTCCCAGGGACAATTATCTTCACTAGCATCCCATAGACACCTTAAAACATGCACACTTCCCCCTTTCCCCCAC
>CAZRGQ010000129.1:0-1960 GCA_964599645.1 uncultured Lentisphaerales bacterium
ACGTCGAGCTGGTACCCGAGATCGGCCAGGAGCCCGACTACGACGCGGCGCTCAAGTTTCTCGGTCACAGCCTCAACACCACCAATGCCAGCGAGATCGCGGCAGCGCGTGATGTGGTGATTCGCTGGAAGCGCAATCTCGCCAAATTCGAGAACGAACAGTACAAGAACGGGGTGGCTTCAGGTGAATTTCTTGTAGTTCACGGCTACAATGGCGATGTGAGCCAGGTGATGGAGGAGAACGACGACATCGCTTACACCACACCACGTGAGGGGGTTTCGCTCGCCTGCGACGAGATGGTGATTCCCAAAGGTGCGCGTCAGGTGGAGTTGGCGCATCGCTTCATCAATTTTCTGCATACGCCTGAAGTGGCAGCCGAGAATATCAAGTTTGTCTTCTACCTCTGCCCCAATCTGGGAGCCTACCGCCTGCTCGATCCAGCCACGCTTGAAGACGAGACGATCTTTCTGCCGCAAGAGATCCGTGAGCGCTCCGAGGTGGTGCGCGACCTCGGGCCGGCCAACGCCCTCTATATCCGTGCCTGGGATGCGATCAAGGCCGCCGCCTAAGGAGAGTAGAGCCCGGGGCGTAAAATTGTTGCAGTTGGTGTTGTACAAGCTGCGCATGCGGTTAACGACGTAGAGATGTTGTGGTCTAATAAACACGGCTGGCCCGCCGAGGAACAGCTCAGGGCGATTCCCGGCCAAGTGGATGTCGTGGTCGAACCCGGCAACACCGACCGTTTCCGCTTTCTCCATGACGCGGCTATCACATCGCATCGGGAGACGCTGATTTGCGGGTGGTATAACTGCCCGGAGCATGAAATAGTGGGCGAGTCGCTCATTCGCGGCCGACGATCCAGCGATGGCGGGCGCACCTGGTCCGATCTTGAGGTGATCGCCTCCGATACGAGCGGTGTCGGCATTCACTACGTGCCGGTACAGTTCCTGTCGCATGGCGGTTTGCTGTATGCGTTTGTCGGCAAGATGCACGGGGGACACGACCTCATCCGCCAGTGTGCGCTATTTGTCTCTGATGAGGAGAGCGGACGCTGGAGCGAGATCGGGGAGATCGCAGAACTCTTCCTGCCGAACTGTGAGCCCGTCCTGATGGACGACGGAAACTTCATCTTGCCCGGTCGTGTGGCCGCCAAATCCGGCAAAAAGCCCCTCATCGCCGCCGTCGCCATCAGCCAGGGTCGGGAGATTACAAAACCTTGGCGTGTAGTGCCTTTGCACGAGGAGGAAACTCCTGCAGGCAACCATCCTGAAACGACCGTAATCGTTGACGGCTGCACCGTGACTGCCTTCGTGCGCGACAACAGCGGCAATCTCCCGTGCTGCTTTCGCAGCCGTGATGGAGGTTGCTCGTGGAGCGAATGGACCGGACATGGTTTCGCTGCAACGCCATCCAAGCTCTACGCCGGCCGTCTCAGCACAGGCCAGAGCTATGTCGCGTTCAACTACCCGCGCCCCTCCGATGAGGCGCGAATTCTGGCTGAAAAAGGACGATTCCGCCGGGCTGTGCTCGCCTTGGCAGTGTCTGATATCAACGCGACGAGCTTCACTCGCATCTGGAAAATCCGCGACGATGCTGCCAATGGTCCTGCCTGGTCCGCCTACCCGGCGGTACACGAGCACGGCGGCAAACTCTTTATCGCCTATACCGCTTGCATTGATGGCCGCAGGCAGTGCGCCCTTTCGATCGTACCTGTGAGCGCCTTGCGACTCACCTGAAGCTCTTGCAAAGATCATTCTGAGTACCGGATTCTGGCTTTTGAATGCCGGGTGCGCATCCACTATTGTGGATTGCACCCGGAGCCTCCCCGCTAGAAAGATTTTACTTTTTCCCGCTGGCGGTCTGTGCTAAGCTCTCGTCAACCACGCACGATCCTGTGCCGTTGTTAAACCACGATGGAGAAAACCATGTCTCAGACAGCATTCAAAGGCTCTGCCGTCCA
>CAZRGQ010000130.1:0-1913 GCA_964599645.1 uncultured Lentisphaerales bacterium
CTTCTGGTAGTCGAAGTAGCACGACGAGATATCGGGATATGAGGCGCGGAGCTTGACGCAGTCGGGACAGTCGCAGCGGCGTCCGCCATCGGAGTTGGTCACGTCGAGCCCGTATATCATGTTGGTGCCAGCCTTGGCGACTTCCTTGCAGATACGATCGATGACCCACTGCGTGAAGCCGGGATTCGACCAGCAACCCTCGACAACCCAGCACCAGCCGCCCGGCGCGGGACGCCAGCGCTGGCCATTGACCATCGGGAAGAAGTCGGGCGTCTTGTGAAAGTCGTTGTAGGCCGGCTGGATGCACTCGCTGCCGGTGAACCCACGCGAGTGCCCGCCGCAGAGCGGGCCTTGCGGGCTGGCGCCGTTGCGGATGGCATACTGGCTGCGCGCGATATTGTACTGGATAGCCGCTTCTTTGGATAGCGCCGGCTCGCCTTTCGGCACCCGGTAGTCGCCGAGGGCGAAGCCGGTGCGAATCTGCGCAACCGGGGTATAGACGCGGGCCTGCGGCGCCTGGATGGACTGCACGAACTCAAGGAACGTGCCGCCGTCCCAGAGGTCGTCGAGCGTACCGCTGTGGATGAAGCGGGCGCCGTTGTGGTAGAGGAGGTCGGCGACGGCATAGTAGGCCCCCTCGGGGGAATTGCCGGCGAGGAAGAGGAGAGCGCCGCTGGTGAACTGGGCGATCGTGTCGCGCCCGTTACTGTCGCGCCACGCCTTGAGACCCAACGCCTCAGCGTAGGGCTTGACGAGGGCACTGCCCTGCCAGCCGATAATAATGCCACTTTCAGGCAGTTGGGCGGCGACCTCCGGCACCAAATTGGTGCTGTCGGGTTTCCCATTGAGGAGCCTGATCGTGCGCATAATTAATTTGGCCGCTTCGATCTCGGGTACGGTGGCGTTTGTCGCAACGTACACCACCGCTTTTGAGAAATCGCTTTTGGCCTCCCACTCTGTGGTGGCTTTGCCAAAGTTAAGCTTCGGGGCGGCAGTGGTAACCGTTGCCGCAAACAACATCAACATGATGAAACGCATTGATCTTTTCATTTTTTCTCCTCAAAAGTCTGAGCTTGTTGCCGCCGCCAAGCGCCAGGAGATGTCTCTGTCGCCCGTTTAAACACCCGACTAAGATGACTGGTATCGGCAAAACCGCACGCTTTGGCCACCTGTTGCAGTGTAAGTTCCGAGTGCCGTAACAGATGTTTTGCCGTTGTTAGCCGCGCCTTGGCAATGACGTCGTAGACACTGCAACCGAGTGTCGTCTGGAAATATCGCAACAGAGTGCGTTCTGTAACATGGAGTTTCTGTGCCAGCTCGCCGACGCTATGTACCGGAGAGCGCTCGTTGTTAATGAACGACATCGCCCGTGCCACCACCTTGTTGCCAGGTATCAGTGAGATATCAGTGGAGTGTCTGGTGACGACGCATTCGGGGCCGGTCGTGATAACTCGTGGCGGTAGCAACCTGGTTTTATCTATCTCGCCGCGATTGCCGCGCATATATTTGTCCAGCGCCAAGGCGGCGCTATAGCCAGCCTTCTCCACATTCTGCCTGATGCTTGAGAGGTGGGGATAGATGCTTTCGCATTGCTCACGGTCGTTATCCATCCCGAGTACAGCCACTTGCTCGGGAACTTGTATGTTTTCTGCTCGACAACAACGGATGATCTGCTGACCACGGCGATCGTAGGCCGCAAAAATGGCGATTGGCTTGGGAAGGCGTCCAAGCCATCTGCGCATCGCCTCCTCATCGGAGAGCGCTTTTTTGTAGATACGTGGCGCCCTGCGTCCATGCAGATAGAGGTAACATTCGCGACCTGTGGCGCGCACAGCGCTTACGAAGGACTCCTCGCGTTGGCGCACCCACTCACCGGCCTGAAGTCCGCCAGCAAAGGCAAAATTCTGGAACCC